>NC_014034.1:3236250-3580000 GCF_000021865.1 Rhodobacter capsulatus SB 1003 | reverse complement strand
GGGCGTTTGGTGGATGCCTTGGCAGCAAGAGGCGATGAAGGACGTGATACTCTGCGATAAGTCATGGGGAGCTGAGAATGAGCTTTGATCCATGAATCTCCGAATGGGGAAACCCACCTGAATGTCGGTTATGATTGCCTGATGGCACTTCTTAATCGGCATAACCAGGTACTTTACTCCTGAATACATAGGGGGTTTAGAGCGAACCCGGGGAACTGAAACATCTAAGTACCCGGAGGAAAGGAAATCAACGATACTCCGTTAGTAGTGGCGAGCGAACGCGGACCAGCCGAGCCGTGAGAACGAGTGGAATGGTCTGGAAAGGCCAGCGATATGGGTGACAGCCCCGTACACGAAGTTTGATCGGACGCATTAAGTAGGGCGGGACACGTGTAATCCTGTCTGAAGATCGGGGGACCACCCTCGAAGGCTAAGTACTCCTTGCTGACCGATAGCGAACCAGTACCGTGAGGGAAAGGTGAAAAGCACCCCGACGAGGGGAGTGAAACAGTTTCTGAAACCGGACGCCTACAAGCAGTCGGAGCTTCCTTGAGAAGTGACGGCGTACCTTTTGTATAATGGGTCAACGACTTGGTCTTACGAGCAAGCTTAAGCCGATAGGTGTAGGCGCAGCGAAAGCGAGTCTTAAAAGGGCGACGAGTTCGTGGGATCAGACCCGAAACCAGATGATCTAGCCATGTCCAGGATGAAGGTTGGGTAACACCAACTGGAGGTCCGAACCGACACCCGTTGAAAAGGGTCCGGATGAGGTGTGGCTAGGGGTGAAAGGCCAATCAAATCTGGAGATAGCTGGTTCTCCGCGAAAGCTATTTAGGTAGCGCCTCGGACGAATACCTGCGGGGGTAGAGCACTACATGGATGATGGGGGCCCACAGCCTTACTGAGTCTAAGTAAACTCCGAATACCGCAGAGTACTATCCGGGAGACACACGGCGGGTGCTAACGTCCGTCGTGAAGAGGGAAACAACCCTGACCAACAGCTAAGGCCCCCAATTCGTGGCTAAGTGGGAAAGCATGTGGGATTTCCAAAACAACCAGGAGGTTGGCTTAGAAGCAGCCATCCTTTAAAGATAGCGTAACAGCTCACTGGTCTAGTTAAGAGATCCTGCGGCGAAGATGTAACGGGGCTCAAGCCACGAGCCGAAGCTTTGGATGTGCAGCAATGCACGTGGTAGCGGAGCGTTCTGTGATATAGCACCGCCCGACTTTAGCTCTCCTTCGGGAAAGCCTTGGTCGGACAGGTGCTGACTGTGAAGCCGGCCTGTGAGGGATCCGGTGGAGTGATCAGAAGCGAGAATGTTGACATGAGTAGCGACAAAGAGGGTGAGAGACCCTCTCGCCGAAAGTCCAAGGGTTCCTGCTTAAAGCTAATCTGAGCAGGGTAAGCCGGCCCCTAAGGCGAGGCCGAAAGGCGTAGTCGATGGGAACCAGGTTAATATTCCTGGGCCAGGAGGATGTGACGGATGCTTACTGTTGTCAGACCTTATCGGATTGGTCTGGCAGCTGCGGTGTCCCTGGAAATAGCCCTCCATATGACCGTACCCTAAACCGACACAGGTGGACAGGTAGAGTATACCAAGGCGCTTGAGAGAACCACGTTTAAGGAACTCGGCAAAATGCCTCCGTAAGTTCGCGAGAAGGAGGCCCCATTGATAGGCAACTATCGGTGGGGGGCACAAACTAGGGGGTGGCGACTGTTTACTTAAAACACAGGGCTCTGCGAAGCCGTAAGGCGACGTATAGGGTCTGACGCCTGCCCGGTGCTGGAAGGTTAAAAGGAGGGGTGCAAGCTCCGAATTGAAGCCCCAGTAAACGGCGGCCGTAACTATAACGGTCCTAAGGTAGCGAAATTCCTTGTCGGGTAAGTTCCGACCTGCACGAATGGCGTAACGATCTCCCCGCTGTCTCAAACGTGGACTCAGCGAAATTGAACTGTGTGTCAAGATGCACACTACCCGCGGTTAGACGGAAAGACCCCATGAACCTTTACTCCAGCTTTGCACTGGCATCAGGATTGTGATGTGCAGGATAGGTGGTAGCCTTTGAAGCCGTGACGCCAGTCGCGGTGGAGGCTCCCTTGAGATACCACCCTTCGCACTCTTGATGTCTAACCGCGGTCCGTCATCCGGATCCGGGACCCTGCATGGTGGGGAGTTTGACTGGGGCGGTCGCCTCCCAAATCGTAACGGAGGCGCGCGAAGGTAGGCTCAGACCGGTCGGAAATCGGTCGTTGAGTGCAATGGCAAAAGCCTGCCTGACTGCAAGACTGACAAGTCGAGCAGAGACGAAAGTCGGTCATAGTGATCCGGTGGTCCCAAGTGGGAGGGCCATCGCTCAACGGATAAAAGGTACTCTGGGGATAACAGGCTGATGATGCCCAAGAGTCCATATCGACGGCATCGTTTGGCACCTCGATGTCGGCTCATCTCATCCTGGGGCTGGAGCAGGTCCCAAGGGTATGGCTGTTCGCCATTTAAAGAGGTACGTGAGCTGGGTTTAGAACGTCGTGAGACAGTTCGGTCCCTATCTGCCGTGGGTGTAGGATACTTGAGAGGAGTTGCCCCTAGTACGAGAGGACCGGGGTGAACGTTCCACTGGTGGACCAGTTATCGTGCCAACGGTAGTGCTGGGTAGCTATGAACGGACAGGATAAACGCTGAAGGCATCTAAGCGTGAAGCCCCCCTCAAAACAAGGTATCCCTTGAGGGCCGTGGAAGACCACCACGTCGATAGGCCGGAGATGTAAGTGCAGCAATGCATTCAGTTGACCGGTACTAATTGCCCGATTGGCTTGATTTGATCCAGTAGCAGCAAGGCTCAGGACCAAAAGCAAGTATACACATTGGTTAGAAACAGAACGCTCCGCGCCGGCGCAATGCCGGTGGCCGCATCCGCGGCAGCAGCGCTTCTCAATGTACTCAGACTTGGACATGGCTTCTTCCTCGGTTTGGTGGTCATAGCGTTGGCTAAACACCCGATCCCATCCCGAACTCGGCCGTTAAGGGCCAACACGCCGATGGTACTGCGTCTCAAGACGTGGGAGAGTAGGTCACCGCCAAACCTAGAAAGAAACCAACGTTCTCTCATAACGATACCAATACCCCGATCGCAAATCAGCCCTCGGGACAAACGCGGGGTGGAGCAGCCCGGTAGCTCGTCAGGCTCATAACCTGAAGGCCGCAGGTTCAAATCCTGCCCCCGCAACCAAAGTCAATTGCCGACAGCCCGCGCTAAAACCGCGGGCCTTTTGCTTTTGCGTCTGACCTGCCCCGCGGAAGTTCTCTCGCTGTGATGGAGAGTCTGCCCAACCTGAAGGAGCAGACGATCGGAGCTTTGCCGTTTCATTGACGAGGAGGGGATCGTGACGCCGTGCGGCGGGCGATAAAGGGTCACGGCGGGTGATTGCTCATCCGGCGTCGCGCCGCGCAAACCGGGCTTCGTGGCAGGTGGGGGGCAGAGCCGGGGCCGATCGGTGGCGGTCGAGATGACGCAGGATCGTCGCCGCCAGGACCTCGGCATTGCCGGGCGTGAAATACTGCCCATGCGCCCCGGGGAGGATCTCGACGTGATGGCCCGCGGGATAGGCCTCGCGGAATACCTGCTCCGGTGCCGCCATCTGGCCATAGGGATTGAGATAGCTGCCCGCGCCGAACAGCAGCAAGGTGACGCCCGGGTAATGCAGGAAGCGGCCCTGCTCCATCAGGATGGTCAGGGCGACGTCCCGACCCCGACGCATCAGTTCCTGCCCGGCCTCGCGGATCACGAGGCCGCCCTGACAATTCCCGCCCAGATACAGCGGACCGGTCGGCGCGATCGCCGCGATCTCGTCCGCATAGAGCCGACCGAAGGCCGCCAGCGTCTCGGCACTGTAGTCGACGGCAAGATGCCCCGAGCGCAGCCCGTAAAGCGACACCGCCCCGTTCAGGCATTCGGTCAGCCGCGACAGTTCCTTGCCGGTCTGGAAGCACCAGAACAGCTGCGGAAGCGGCCCGGCGTCGCACAGGCTGCGCACCAGCCCGGCGCGGCCAAGCCGCCGACCGGGCCAGGTCGCCAGATAGGGCAGGATCCTGGCGGCCAGCGCGTTCTCGATCCCGGGGGCGGCGGCGGCAGGCGGTGCCTTGCGCCGTGCATCCACCATCAGCCCCAGGACTTCGACCGTATCAAGACCGGCCTCGAACCCGGCATCCAGCGTGATGCCGAAAGCCGCCTCGATCGCGAACAGCAGGTTCGCCATCGACAGGGAATCGAGCCCGGCCGCGTGCAGGCTGTCCCGCGTGCCGGTGACGATGCCGGTCCCGAATTCCCGGTCGATCAGCGCCATCAGCTGCGCCTCGGTCGCGGTGCCGGTGCTGCGGGCCGTTGCGGGCCGGGTCAGCTGCGGCGGCACCGGCAGGGCGCTGCGGTCGCGCTTGCCGTTGGAATTGCGCGGAATCTCGGGCACGGGCAGGAAGACCGAGGGCACCATCCAGGACGGCAGCTGTTGCGCCAGCCGCATGCGCAGCGCGACCGGATCGGGCGCGGGGGCGCCGGGGGCCATCACCAGATGGGCGATCAGACGGTCGGCGCCCTGAGGCGTGGCAAGGCGCGAGACGGCCGCATCGATCACGCCGGGCAGGCTGCAAAGCGCCGCCTCGACCTCGCCGGGCTCGAGGCGATGGCCGTTGACCTTCAGCTGGCTGTCCAGCCGACCGAGATAGACGAAGCCGCCATCGGCCCCCAGCCGTGCCCGGTCCCCGGTGCGATAGATCCGGGTCGGACCAAGACCGGGAAGATCGACCACCGGGAAGTGTTGTGCGCTCAGCCCGGGCTGGTGCCGGTATCCGGAGGCAAGGCCGGGCCCGAACAGGCACAGCTCGCCCTCCTCTCCCGGTGCGGCAAGCGTTAGGGACCTGGTCATCAGGCAGGCGCCCATGTTGTCGATGGGCCGGCCGATGCGGACGGGCTGGCCGGGCGTGCAGCGGGCGAACAGGGCCTCGACCGTGGCTTCCGTCGGCCCGTAGGCGTTGAGGAAGACCCGCCCCTTGCCCCAGCGCTCCACCAGCGCGGGCGGGCAGGCCTCTCCGGCGACGATCACATGGGTCAGCTGCGGATGCTCTGCGGGCGGGATGATCGCCAGCGCCGAGGGCGTCAGCGACAGATGCGTCAGCCGGGCCTCGGCGATGAAGCGGCCGACCGGCGGGCCGGGGATCGCCTGCAGATCCGAGGGGCAGACGAGACAGGCCCCGGCGGCCAGCGCCATCGCCATGTCCCCCACCGAGACATCGAAGCCGAAGCCGCTGAGCTGCGACACCCGCGCCTCGGCGGTGATCTCGAAATGCCGGACCGCCGCGGCCGCGTAATTGGCCAGCCCGCCGCGTGAAATCTCGACCGCCTTCGGTTCCCCGGTCGTGCCGGAGGTGAAGATCATGTAGGCGGGCGCCCCGGCCGCCGGGGGCTGCGGTTGCCACTGCGGCGCGGCGGCTTCGCCCCGTTCCGGCAGCGGACCGCAAGGGACGATGCGCAGGCCGATGTCCGGCAGGGCCGGGCTTGCGGCATTCACCACGACCGTCCGCACCGCCGCGGTGTCCAGCATCTGGCGCAGCCGCTCCTCCGGCAGGGCCGGGTCGAGCGGCACGAAGACGCCGCCAAGCTGCAGCGTGGCCAGAAAGGCGGTCACCCGGTCCACCGTCCGGCCAAGACAGACGCCGACGCTGTCGCCTGCCCCGACGCCCGCCGCGGCAAGGCTTGCGGCAAGGTCGTCGCTGCGCTGCACAAGATCGGCGTAGCTCAGACGGCGGTGCCCCATTTCGACGGCGGGCGCCCGGGGCCGCCGCCGCGCCTGCGCCGCGACAAGGGTCAGCAGATCCGGCGGCGGGGGCCGTCTTTCGCCGATCAGGATGTTCGGCGCGGCCGCGGCACGGGGCCCGGGCGGATGCGACAGCGCCTGCGCGATCCGCGGGGCGATCGCCGCGCCGCTGCCGCCCGCCATCACGACAAGCGTCTCGTCGCCTTGCAGGTCTGCCTGCAACCGCGCCAGCAGCTCTGACATGTCCGAAACATGGTCGCAGGAAAGCCCCCCGGCGCGGCAGGCTTCGGCCAGCGCGGCATCGCCGTTCCCGGCTTGGGCGGTTTCGCCCAGCGCGACCACCGGCAGCAGATAGCTGTGATCCGCCGCCCCAAGGGCCTGCGCGAAGCGCGCGGCCATGAGCGTGATCCGGCTGTGCAGCTGCGGCTCGAAGATCGCGATCAGCCGCCCCTCCGTCGTCTCGCGCAGGACGGCCAGCGCGGCCTCGATCTCGGCCGGGTGATGGGCGAAATCGTCAAAGAGGCGCAGCCGGTTTCCCGGGGCCACAGGTTGCAGCCGCCGCGCGAGTCCCGGGAAGTCTGCCAGCGCCCCGGCCGCGGTCGCAAACCCGATGCCAAGGGTCAGCGCCATTCCGAGGGCGGCCAGCGCATTGCGCAGGTTGTGGCGCCCCGGAACGATCAGCGAGAGCCGCCCATGGCGGTCAACCGCCCGCCGTGGTCTACTTCACCGCAACCCAAACCGATCAGCAGTGCAGGCAGTAGATTACATTGCCCGGAAACCTGTCCAAGAGTCGGGGAAGAGCTCAGCACGGCATAGCGCGGCGACATGACGGTCTTGTTCAAAGGATCGGCGCTAGCGGCGGCGCAGGCATTCCTTCTGGTGACGGCGCAAAAGCTCGGCCATCCTGCGCGCCGAAATCCGGCCATCGCGCTTGAGCTCGACGATCACGCATTCGGTTTCATCCAGCGCGGAGGTCTCCTCCTTCAGCCGCACGAGCATCCCCACGGCGTCCGCGCCGATCGCCTTTTCCATGTCGAGTTTCGTGAGGCGCGCAAACCGCGCCACAAGGTCGGCAACCGAAGGCCGCGGCTTTCTCATCTGACCCCACCAACTGAACTGAACCGTTTCGCCACCCCTTCGCAAACTCTAGGGCCAGGTTCAAGCATCTGTCCAGAAAGAGACTTTTAGACCATCCGCGACAAATGGTCCGGCCGTCCAAAAGACAGGTCTTCGCTTGCAAGCGTGCCGATCTTATGTGCGGGGAAACCCCCCGCTTGCAAAATCGGCACGCTTTTGCGGCGGCTCAGAGGCTGCCTGCGGGGGCCTTCGCGGCGCGCTTGCGGGGCTTTGCCGCGGCGGGGGCCGAATCTGCGGCAGCCGGGTCCTGCGCCGCGGCATCGCTTCCGTCAGGAGCCGGTTTCCCGGCGCCGGTCTCCGCGGCTCCGGTTTCCATCGGGGCCTCGGCCGGTTCGGCGGTCCGCGCCTTTTTCGCCTTCTTCGGCGCGTCGGCCGCAATTTTCGCGGTCGCGTCCTCCTCGATCTGCGCGGATTTTGCCGCGACGAAGGCGCGCATGAACCGGCGCAGCTCGCGCCCGGCGCTGGTGTCGAGCGCCTCGCACAGGGTGAGGAACGCGGTCTTTTCCGCCTTCTCGACCCGGATCACCAATTGGCTTTCCTTCTTCTTTTCCTTGGTCTTGCCCATCGCGGCCTCCTGCAAATGCAACGACAATGCAACAACAGGATCCGCCGCCGCAACGGGATTAATGTAACAATTTCATGTCGCCAAGATGACGGCGTCGCCCCGGCATGCGCGGTTGCGCCGCGGCGTCGCGTCATCTGACTGCCATGAAACGATGTCCCCCTTGTCCGGAACGCCATGGGCTGAGCGGGGGCAGGATGGGCAGGATCAAGGCGGTCGTCTTTGACTGGGCCGGAACGATGGTCGATTTCGGCTCTTTGGCGCCGGTGGGGGCCTTTGTGCGGGCCTTCGCCGAATTCGGCGTCACCGTCAGCGCCGCCGATGCCAGAAAGCCGATGGGGCTGCGCAAATGGGATCATATCGCGGCGATGCTGGCCGAGCCGCAGATCGCCGCGCGCTGGCAGGCGGCGCAGGGGGCGGCCCCCGATGCGGCGGCTGTGCAACGGCTGCATGATGTCTTCGTGCCGATGACTGCCGCAGCGGCGGCCGGGCATGCGACGCTGGTGCCCGGGGCGCTGGAGACGGTGGCGTGGCTGCGCGGCCGCGGCATCAGGATCGGCTCCACCACCGGCTATACCCGCGCGATCATGGCCGAGGTCAGCCCGGTGGCCGCGGCGCAGGGCTATGTGCCCGACACGCTGGTCAGCGCCGATGACCTGCCCGAGGGGCGGCCGGGGCCGCTGATGATGTACAAGTGCTTCACCGATCTGGCGGTGCATCCGCCGCGTGCGGTGATCAAAGTGGACGACACCGAACCCGGCATCGCCGAAGGGGTGGCCGCGGGCTGCATCACCGTGGCGGTGACGCTGTCGGGCAACTATGCCGGGCTGACGGCGCAGGAGATGGCGGCCCTGCCCGAGGCGCGGCGCAACGAGATCCGCCGCCGCGCAAGGGCGGCGCTGAAATCCGCGGGTGCCATGCATGTCATTGATACCGTGGCCGATCTGCCCTCGCTGATCCAGACTTTCGAAACCCGAGAGAGCGCATGAAGGACATCCCCCGTCGAGACGCTTCTGCCCGAGGCCCGGATGCCGCCGATCATCGTCACCTTCCCGTCGCCCGCCGATACGGCCTTTGATGTCGCACGCTTTTATGCGGCGATGACGGCGCGCGGCGTCCTGATCTATCCGCGCAAGCTGGCGATGATCGAGAGTTTCCGCATCGGTTGCATCACCCGGATCGATCCCGAGAGGATGAGCCGCGTCGTCGTGGCGGTCGAGGAAACGCGGCAGAAGCTGGGGGGCGCTCTGCCACCGTCTCGGGTGTCAGCGCGCCCTTCATGCCACGCTCCTTTCGCCGATGCCCAGCGCTGCGCGGGCGGCGCGGGCGATCACCAGCTCTTCGTTCGTCGGAATGATCATCACGCTGGTGCGGGCGAAATCCGAGGAAATCACCGTCGCGTTTGCGCTGTTGCGGAGGTGGTCGATCTCGATCCCCATCCAGCCCAGCCTTTCGCAGATCCGCTCGCGGATCAGCCGCGAGTTTTCGCCGATGCCGCCGCAAAAGACGAGCGCGTCGATCCCGCCCAGCGCTGCCGCCATCGCCCCCAGCTCGCGCTGGGCGCTGAAGACGAAATAGTCGATCGCCTGCCGCGCTTCGGGCGTGTTCGCGGCCTCGAGCGCCCGCATGTCGCTTGAAAGGCCGGAAATCCCCAAAAGCCCCGAGCGGCGATAGAGCAGGTCGGAAATCTCGTCGCCGCTCATGCCGCGGTGCTGCATCAGGTAAAGCAGAACCCCCGGATCGATCTGGCCCGAGCGCGTGCCCATCGGCAGCCCGTCGAGCGCCGTGAACCCCATCGTCGAAGCGATCGACCGGCCGTCTTGCAGCGCGCACATCGAGGCGCCATTGCCCAGATGCGCCACCACCACCCGGCCTTCGGCCAGCTGCGGCGCGATCTCGCGCAGGCGCGTGGCGACATGATCGTAGCTCAGCCCGTGAAAGCCGTAGCGCCGCACGCCCTGATCATAGAAGGCGCGCGGCAGGGCAAAGGCATCGTTGACCCAGGGGTGATGGCGGTGAAAGGCGGTGTCGAAACAGGCGACCTGCGGCACCCCCGGAAAGGCCGCCATCGCGGCGCGGATGCCCGCCAGATTGTGCGGCTGGTGCAGCGGCGCGAAAGCGGCAAGGGGGTCGAGCAGCGCCAGGATGTCTTCCGTCACCGTGACCGGGGCGCTGAAATGATCGCCGCCATGCAGGACGCGGTGGCCGATGCACAGCAGCGTCAGATCGGGATGCGTGCCGCGCAGGCTGGCGACGACGGTTTGCAGCGCGGCTGCATGCGTCGAAAGATCGCCCGCGACGGTGGGGATCTCCTGCCCGAACGGCCCCTTGAGGCGAAAGACCGCCGCGGGGCCGATCGCATCGACCAGACCCGTGGCCATCGGCCGGTCGCCGGTCAGCGGATAAAGCGCGAGCTTGAGCGAGGAGGAGCCGGCATTCAGCGTGAGGATCGCCTGCGTCATGGTTTGCGCTCCTGCGGGGCCGCGCCATGGCTGCCGCGACGGGCCGGGCGGGGGGTGGCATCGGGTTCGGAAGGGGCTGCGCCAAGCTCGGGCCGGGGGGCAAGGGGCGCAAGGGCCACGGGCAGCGCATCCGACATCTGCGGAGACGACGCGGCGGGCAGGGGAACGGGGGGCGGCAGCGAAAGCGGGTCCTCGGTCACGTCGCCGCTCAGCGGCTCCAGCCCCAGCACGGCCTCGAACCGCGCCAGCATCGCTTGGGTTTCGGGCGACATTTCCGCCACCGCGCCGGGGATGTAGCGCACCACCCGCAGCGCCAAGGCCCGGTCCTGCGCCCCGGGCAGAAGCTTCGGCAGGGTCTCGACCGCGCGGTCGGGCTCGAAAGTGGCGATCAGGGTCTGCTGATGGATGATCAGCGCGCGCTGCTCGGCCCCAAGGCCGCGGAAGGGCGCGTCGCGCGTCAGCACCCGGGCCGAGCGTTCCAGCCGGTCGCGCCGCACCTGACCGCGGGTGTCGGCCAAAAGCACCAGCATCCGGATCACCGCCTCGACGAAGCCGCCCTGCTCGATTGCATGCAGCGCCGCGACGACCTCGGGCAGGGCCCGCAATTCTTCCTGACTTTTCAGGGTGCGGCGGGATTCGTGCTTGGCGCCGAAGGCCCGTGCCCAGGGGTTGCCCCAAAGGCTGTGAAAGGCCAGTTCCGCCGCCATGTCGCGGCTGTCGCGCCAGAAGTCGATCATCTGCTCGGTGCCCTGCACCCAAAGCGCCTCGGCGGCCAGAAACGGATTGGCGGGATGCGCCTTGGTGCGGACCTTGCGGACCTGCTCGGCCGCCTTTTGCAGCGGCGCCGTGGCCGGATTGCGCGAGGAGATCAGCGCCCGCGACAGCCGTTCGGGATGCAAAGCCCGGCTCAGTTCCGCCGAGGTTTCGGTGACAAGGCTGCGCAGCACCGGGCGCAGCAGGGTTTCGTAAAGCTGCGCCTGCACCTCGGAGACCCGGGCGACGGCGGCAAAGGGCCGTTCGTCCGCCTGCCCGTCGTCAAGCGCGCGGATGTCATCAAGCGTGCGTTCGCAAAAGCCCACGGTGAAATGCTTGCGCCCGTCGGTTTCGGTCACATCCTCGATCGTCATTTCGTAAAGCCCGGGGGCCAAGGCCTCGATCGTCTTCAGCGTCGAGGCAACCTCGGAATGTTCGCGATTGGCGATCTTCGATGAGACGAAGATGCCCAGATGGCCGACTTCCTCATGCACCATGTAGACGATGCGCTGGCCGCGGATGCGGATTTCGGCGACATCGGCATAGGTCGCGACGATCCAGTTCAGCGCCTGTTGCGGCGGCGTGATGCTGTCGCCGTGGCTGGCAAAGACGATGATCGGCGCCCGGATCGCCTTGAGATCGACCGGGCGGCCGGGCTCGATCCGGGCCTCGTTCTTCACCAGCCGGTTGCCGACGAAAAGCTGCTCGACGATCCAGCGGATTTCGGGCTCGGCCAGCAGGAAGAAGCCCCCCCACCAGCGTTCGAAATCAAGGAATGCCGCCTCGGCCGTGTCGATGTCGCGGTAAAGATCGGTGTATTTGCGGAAAAGCGTGCGCGACGGGTTGAGCAGCTCGAAATTCGCCACCAGATGCGCGCCGTCAAACACCCCGCCGCCCAGATCCGAGAGCATCATCGGAATCCAGGTGCCGCCCGCCAGCCCGGCATTGTAACGCATCGGATTTTCGCCGACGCGGCCCGACCAGGGGGCGACCGGGGCGCCGTTGATGACGACCGGCCCGGTCAGATCGGGGTTCATCGCGGCAAGCAACAGGCTCGCCCAGCCGCCCTGGCAATTGCCGATCACCACCGGACGGGCGCTTTCCGGATGCAGGCGCATCACTTCGCGCACGAAGGCGGCCTCGGCGCGGGTGACATAGGACAGGAATTGCCCCGGTTCGGGGGCACGGCGGAAGGCCACGAAATAGACCGGATGGCCCGCGCGCAGGGCCACGCCCACCTGACTGTCGGTCTTGAAGCCGCCGATGCCGGGGCCATGCCCGGCGCGCGGGTCGATGATCACATAGGGGCGACGGCGCGGGTCGATCTGCACGCCCTCGGGCGGCAGGATCCGCAACAGCACGTAGTTCGAGGGCAGGGGCAGGTCGCGCCCATCCATCACCTTTTCGGTCTCATAGACCAGAACCGGCGGGCAGCCCTCGGCCTCGTGCTCCAGAAAGATGTCGCCGCGCCGGCGCAACGCGTCAAGGCTCAGCACCAGCCGCTCGGCCGCGTCGCGCTGATATTCGACCCAGGCTTCGAAGACCGAGCGGCTCTCGCCGTTCTGACGAAAGGCGTCGATGATCGCTTCGGCCTGTTGCATCGCCTCTCCCAGCCGGGCCGCATGGCTGTGGACGATCCGGCCGCCGTGCCGCTGCAGCGCGGTCGCCAGAATCTCGCCGGTCTCGGCCGTGCCCTCCAGCTCCGCCGCCGCCGTGGCGATCTGGTGCCGGGCCAGCCCCAGAAGGTCGTCGGCGGGGCCGGGCAGGGCATCGGCGCGGGCCGGATCGGTATAATCGAAAACGCTGACCATGATGGCCTCCTCAGGCGGTGATGGAATAGCCGCCGTCGATCTCGTGGATCCCGCCGGTCAGGTTCTTCGCTTCGGGCGCGGCCAGAAAGGCGGCCATCGCGCCGATATCCTCTATCGTTGCAAGCTGATGGGTGGGCGCGCGCTCGGCCGCCTCGGCCATCATCTCGTCGAAATGATCGATGCCGCTTGCGGCGCGGGTGGCCAGCGGCCCGGGCGAGAGCGCATGCACCCGGATGCCCTTTTCGCCCAATTCGGCTGCGGCATAGCGCACGGCGCTTTCCAGCGCGGCTTTCACCGGCCCCATCAGGTTGTAATGCCGCACCACCCGGGTCGAGCCGAAGAAGGACACCGAAAGACAGGTGCCCCCCGCCGTCATCAGCGGTTCGGCCAGATGGATCATCCGCAGGAAGGAATGCACCGAGGTGTCCATGGCCAGCGCGAAACCCTCGGAGGAGCAATCGACGACCCGCCCGTGCAGATCGGCCCGCGGCGCGAAGGCGATGGAATGGACCAGCGTGTCCAGCCGCCCCCAGCGGTCCGCGATCGCCTCGAACACCGCCGCAAGCTGATCGGGCTCGGCGACATCGAGCGGCATCATGATTTCGGCCTCAAGGTCTTCCGCCAGCGGGCGCACATGCGGCTCGGCCCTGTCATTGAGCCAGGTGACGGCCAGATCGGCGCCCTGTGCCCGCAAGGCCCGGGCAATGCCGAAGGCGATCGACTGTTCGTTCGCAATTCCGACGACGAGCGCCTTTTGCCCTTCCAAAGAAAACATCGGCGAACCTTTCCGTTCAGAGGTCATTATCACGCTGCGCCCGGGTCGTGACGGGAAAATATCGTGGCGGTGACAGAAAAGAATCTGCGGTGCGGCAATTTCGGGGGTGGTGGCTTCAGCCCGCCGCTTCGCGGCCGATCCAGTCGCAAAAGACGCGGGCCTTTCGGGGGGCATCGGACCGCCGGACCGCCACATAGGAAAGCCCCGAGGGCAGGAAGCCGAAGGGCGCCACCAACCGCCCCGCGGCAAGGTCGTCGGCCACATGCGGCTCGGGGGCGATCGCTATGCCAAGCCCCGCGGCGGCGGCCTCGAGCAGGAAGTAGAAATGTTCATAAGCGGTGCCGCCCTCGGGCACCGCGACGCCGCTGCGGGCGCCCCAATCGGCCCAGGCGCCGGGCCGGGTGCGGGCCCAAAGGCGCGGCGCGCGGGAGAGATCGGCAGGGCCGCGCAGCGCCAGCCTCTCGGCCAGCGCGGGCGAGAGGACCGGGCCGAACCGCTCGGCAAAAAGCGGGGTGACATGGGCGCCCTCGGGCAAGTCGTGGTCGGTCACCCGGATCGCCACATCGTAACGGCCCCGGCTGAAATCGCAGGGCGCATCGGATTGCGTGAGCCGCACCTCGATGCCGGGATGGGCGGTGGCAAAGCGGCCAAGCCGCGGGATCAGCCAGCGCAGGGTGAAGGTGCCAAGGCAGGAGACATCGAGCACGCCCCCCGCATCCGCCCGCAGCAGGTCCACGCCCGCCTCGATCTCGCGAAAGCCGCGGGAGAGGCGCCGGGCCAGGGCGGCGCCCGCCTCCGTCGGCACAAGGCCGCTTTGGCTGCGCATCATCAGTGGCGTGCCGAACGTGTCCTCCAACAGCCGCACCTGTCGGCTGATCGCGCCATGGGTCACGCCCAGCTCCTCGGCGGCGCGGGTCATGCGGCCGTGACGGATCGCGGCCTCGAAGGCGCGCAGGGCGGTGAGGGGCGGCTGCCGGTGCCGAGGCTCGTGCCGCTTGACCTTGCGACATGGCGCGCGCGCGAGGGGGGCGAGGACAAGGCCGATCAGGTGATCGCCGTCGCGCCGGAGATGCCGGTGGCGGCAACATCCGCCAGCCGATCAGGCCCTGGGATCAAACACCTGGCTCAGCCGTTGCAGGTGGCGCTCGAGGATCGCGGCCGCGCCCTTGGCGTCGCGGCGACGGATCGCGGCGATGATGCCGTGGTGATCGGTGTCGATCCGCGGCCGCCACCGCGACCGATAGTGGACAAGGATGTAACGGGCCGCAAGATTTTGCATGTTCTCGACCGTTTCCAGCAGACGTGGCATCTCGCAGGCCTCGTAGATCTGCATGTGGAAGGCGCGGTTCATCTCTTCCCAGGTGTAGATGTCCGGCGCCTGATCGCAGGCCTCGCGCAGCCGGTCGGCCTCGCGCACCTGCGCCGGGGTCAGGTGCGGGACCGAATGCAGCAGCGTCAGCGGCTCCAGCGCCAGACGCATCAGCTTCAGCTCGCGCTGCGCCAGCGGGTCAAGCGGCGCGACCTGCACGCCCTTGTTGTGCTGCGACACCACCAGCCCGCGCGCCGCAAGCTTCAGCAGCGCCTCGCGCACCGGAACGTGACTGACGCCGAATTCCGCCGCCACATAATCCTGTCGCAGACGCTCGCCCGCGCTCAGCTCGCCGCGGATGATGCGGCGGGCGATTTCGTCGGCGATCAGCTGCGGGGTGGGCGAGACGGGCATGAAAGGCGGGAACCGAAGGGATTTTCGCGGCACGAAGGCCGATCAGCACCTGCGCGCAATACAGTAAGACGGGCGATAGGTCAAAGTTGTCGGCCCGGCCCGATTCATCTGCCGCATCAGCGCGCGCAGGCGCGGCACCGTCAGATGCCCCGCCCGCAGCCCGTTCACCCCCGTCGCCCGCAGATGCGCCATCAGCGCCCGGGCATCGGGAAAGGCGCGCGGCAGGCTCTCGTCCCAGGCATCAAGAACCTGCATGCCCGCGGGCAGATCGGCGCAAAGCCCCGCCGCATCGCGATAGGCGGGCGCCCCGGGCGGCAGGCCCAGCCCGGCCAGTTCGGGGAAATTCCCCGGCCCGAAACTGCTGACCGCCAGAATGCCCCCCGGGCGCAGCGCCTGCGCGGCCCGGTGCAAAAGCGCCGCCGGATCGGCAAGCCATTGCAGCATCGAGGCCGAGGCGATCAGGTCAAGCCCGGCGGGAAAGCGCAGGGCCGCGGCATCTCCGGGCAGCGCCTGCACTTTCGTCGCGGCGGGCCAGGACATCTCGGGCAGCGGCGCGACAAGATCGTTGAGCCAGATCTCATCGGGGGCAAGCCGCGCAAGCTGGCGTGTCAGAAACCCGGTGCCATGGCCCAGTTCCAGGATCCGCGCCGCGGGGGCGATCCGCGGCGCGATCCGGGCCGCCAGCCGGTCGGCGATCTGCGCCTGCGCCGTGGCGGCGGTGTCGTAACTTGTCAGATGGCGGGCAAATCCCGCGGCGATGCGCGGGATCATCCGGTGATCTCCTGCCAGTCGCGCCAGCGCGCAAAGGGGCTGTGGCCGCCCGCGATCCAGTCGATCTCGGCGCCTGGCCAGGCAGCGGCCATCGCGGCCCGGGGAAAGATGCGGTCTCCGGTCGCGGCAAGGATGCGGTCAAAGGCCGGGGCGGGGGCGGCCGGGCGGCCGGCCAGCGCGCGAAGTTCGGCGGCCAGCGCGGGGATCTCGGCCCCGGGCGGGACGGCGGCCCCGGCGCGGCGGGAAAATTGCCCAAGGCTTTGCGGGCTCAGCCCGGCAAGGGTGGCGTCATAGATCGCCGGGCCGATCACCGCGCGCGGATCGGGGGCGCCGCAGATCGCTACGGCCCGCTTGGGCCGCAGCCGCGGCAGATGCCGGGCGGCGACGGCGACGCCCATCGAATAGGCGACGACACTCAGGCGCTTGCCGGGCGCCCAAAGCGCCTCGGGCAGGGTCTCGTCGCGATAATCCGAGAGCACCAGAACATCCGCCGCGCCGCTCAGATGCCGAAACGGATCAAGCCCCACCGCCCAGCCCGCAAAGACCAGGATCAGATCCGCGCTGCCCCGCCGCTGCAACCAGTCTGCCCGCATCACAGCCCCCCGGCGATGGTGCGCATGGCGGCCGTCACGCGGCTCAGATCGTCCGGCCCGATCGTCAGCGGCGGCATCGCGTAAAGAACCCGGCCGAAGGGGCGCAGCCAGACGCCGGTTTGCGCGCAAAAGCGGTGGATCGGCGCCAGCGGCAGGGGGGCTTTCATCTCGATCACGCCGATGCCGCCGAGGCAGCGCACATCGGCCACGCCCGCAAACCCGCGTGCAGGCGCCAGCTCCTGCGTCAGCTGCGCCTCGATCCGGCGGGCCTCGGCCGACCAGTCGTGGCCTTGCCACAGATCCATCGCCGCCGCTGCCACCGCGCAGGCGAGCGGATTGGCCATGAAGGTCGGCCCGTGCATCAAGGCGCCCACCCGCCCGGCCAGATCGCGGGTTGCGACCGTCGCGGCAAGGCTCATCATGCCGCCGGTCAGCGCCTTGCCCAGACAGAGGATGTCGGGCACCACCCCGGCCCTGTGCAGCGCGAAATCGCTGCCGGTGCGGCTGAAGCCGGTGGCGATCTCGTCGAAGATCAGCGCGATGTCATGGCGGTCGCAAAGCGCCCGCAGGCCGCGTAGATAGGCGGGGTGATGGAAATGCATGCCGCTGGCGCCCTGCACGATGGGCTCGAGGATGAAGGCGGCGATCTGCGCGCCGTGCCGCTCGAACAGCGCTTCGACCTCGGCCAGCCCGTTCCGCCGGTCGTCCTCGGGCCAGTCGGCGCCATAGGCCACCGGCGGGCGGGCAACGAAATGCTGCGGCGCGATGGCGCTTCCGAAATGGGCATGCATCCCGGCCTCCGGGTCGCAGAGGCTCATCGCCGTCCAGGTGTCGCCGTGATAGCCGCCGCGCGCCGTGGCCAGCCGGGTGCGCCCGCGCCGCCCCTGCGCCAGCTGCGCCTGAACCGCCATCTTCACCGCCACCTCGACCGCGACCGAGCCGCTGTCGGAATAGAAAACCTGATCCAGCCCCTCGGGCAGGGCCCTGACCAGACGGCGGGTCAGTTCGATGGCGGGGCGATGCGTCAGCCCGCCGAACATCACATGCGGCAGGGTCGCGGCCTGCGCCTGCAGCGCCCGCACCAGCGGTTCGGGCGCATGGCCGAAGGCCGCGCACCACCAGGAAGACATCGCGTCGATCATCTGCCGCCCGTCTTCCAGCGTCAGCCAGATCCCCTTGGCGGCGACGATCTTGTGCTGCGGTGCGGCGGTGAACCGCGCCGTGTAGGGATGCCAGACATGGGCGGCATCAAAGGCCAGATCGTCGGTCACAGCGCCCCCCGGATCGTCGTCAGGTCGATGCCGCGAAAGGCCGCGGCCAGCGTCGCGCGGCTCAGATCGGGCAGCTGCGGCAGACGGCCAAGCGAGGGCAGACCGGCCAGACGGCAGATCGTGTCCTGACTGTCGCGGACCTCCGCACCGATGAAAGCCAGGCCCAGCACCGGCACGCGGCGGGCGCGCAGCGCCTCGATCGTCAAAAGGCTGTGGTTGATCGTGCCAAGCGCCGTGCGCGCCACCACGATCACCGGCGCCTGCCAGTCCGCCATCTGATCGGCGTAAAGCCTGCGCCCTTCCAGCGGCACCAGCGCGCCGCCCGCCGCCTCGATCACCAGCGGGCCGGGCAGATCGGGCAGGGGCATCGGCGCGATCTCGACCCCGTCCCGCGCCGCGGCAAGATGCGGCGAGGCCGGGCTGCGCAGCCGATAGGCCTCGGGCAGGGTCGGGCAGCCGGTCAGCCGCGCCACCGTCTCGCGGTCGGTCTCTTCCTCCAGCCCGGCCTGAACCGGTTTCCAATAGGTCGCCTGCAGGGCCAGCGTCAGCCCGGCGCTGAAGACGGTCTTGCCGACGCCGGTATCGGTGCCGGTGATCACCAAGGCAGAGGTCATCGCAGCCCCCCGATCCGCAGGCTGGCCAGCGCGTCGAAGAGCGCGTCGATATCCGGCACCTGCAGCCCGCCGGTCAGCGAAAGCCGCAGCCGCGCCGTGCCCTTGGGCACGGTCGGCGGACGGATGGCGCGCAGATCGAACCCCGCTTGGTGCAGCGCCTGCGCGGCCTGCAACGCGGCGGCATCCGTGCCCAGGATCAGCGGCAGGATCTGGCTTTGCCCGGCCTCCCAGCCGATCTGCGCCGCACGGTGCCGCGCCCGTGCCCGCAGCGCCGCCGCATGGGCGCGCAGCCCGGGTCGCGCGGGCAAAAGCCGCAAGGCCGCCCGCACCGCCGCCGCCAGCAGGGGCGAGGGCGCGGTGGCATAGAGGAAGGGCCGGGCGCGGTTCACCAGCGTCTCGATCACCGCCCGATCGGCACAGATCAGCGCCCCGCCCGCGCCCAGGGCCTTGCCGCAGGTATGCACGACGATCAGCGCCAGATCGCCCGCCTCGGGGGCCAGACCGCGCCCGTCGCGGCCGTAAAGCCCGGTCGCATGCGCCTCGTCCAAAATCAGCACCGCATCTTCGCGCCGCGCAAGGGCGACGAAATCGTCCACGGGGGCGAAATCGCCCTCCATCGAATACAGCGTCTCAAGCGCGATCCAGACCCGGCCGCGCTCGCCCGCCGCCCGCCAGAGCCGGATCTGATCGGCGGCATCCTGCGCGTCATTGTGGCGAAAGCTGCGTGCCTCGGCCGAGCCCAGCCGCAGCCCCTCATGCGCGCTGGCATGGATCAGCACGTCATGCAGCACCAGATCCCCGCCATCGGCAGCGTCGCAAGAGACCGCCTGATTGGCCTGAAACCCGCCGCCCATGAAAAGACAGGCCTCGGCACCGAAAAAACCGGCGGCCTCTTGCTCCAGCGCGCCAAATTCCGGGTCATTGCCGCGCAGAAGCCGCGATCCGCCCGCCCCCACCGCAACCCCGCGCGCCAGCGCCTCGGCCACCGCCTGCGCCAGATCCGCCGAGGCCCGCAGGCCAAGGTAATCGTTCGAGGCGAAATCAAGCCCCCGTGCCGGGGTCAGCGCCCGCGCCCGCCCGCGTTCGGCCAGCCGGGCCAGACGCGCGGCATGACGGGGATACCGGCTCATGCCGCATCCCCGCAGGGCCGCGGCGCCTCGGGGCGCAGGCCGAGCTTGGCGAAAAGCCGGGCATCGGCGCTGTCATCGGGGTTTTCGGCGGTCAGCAGCGTGTCGCCGACAAAGATCGAATTCGCCCCGGCAAAGAAGCACATCGCCTGCAATTCATCCGACATCGCGCTGCGCCCGGCGGAAAGCCGCACGTAGGATTTCGGCATCAGGATGCGGGCGGTGGCGATGGTGCGGACCATCTCGATCGGGTCGAGCGGCGCGGCATCGGCCAGGGGCGTGTCGGCCATCGGCATCAGCATGTTGATCGGGACCGATTGCGGCGGCTCGGGCAGATCGGCCAGTGTCTGGATCATGCTGATGCGGTCATCGGCCGTCTCGCCCATGCCGACGATCCCGCCCGAACAGACATTGATCCCCGCCGCGCGGACGCGGTCGAGCGTCTCCAGCCGGTCGGCAAAGCTGTGGGTGGAGATCACCGAAGGGTAGAACCGCTCCGACGTATCGATATTGTGGTTGTAGTAATCCAGCCCCGCGGCCTTCAGCTGCCGCACCTGCCTGTCATCCAGCATGCCCAGCGTCATGCAGGTTTCCAGACCGAGCGCCTTCACCCCCTCGACCATCGCCAGCACCGCGGGCATGTCGCGGTCCTTGGGCGAGCGCCAGGCCGCGCCCATGCAATAGCGGGTGGCCCCCGCCTCCTTGGCCTTTTGCGCCTCGGCCAGAACCTTCTGCACCTCCAGCAGCTTCGCGGCGGGCAGCGTCGCGCCGTTGCGCCGCGATTGCGCGCAATAGGCGCAATCCTCGCCGCAGCCGCCGGTCTTGATCGACAGAAGCTTGGCGCATTGGATGCGGTTGGGGTCGAAATTCTGCCGGTGCACGCTTTGCGCCCGGAACAGAAGATCCATCAGCGGCAGGGTATAAAGGTCTTGGGCTGTGCTGTGCATGGCGATCCTCTTGGCTGTCGCGGTCAGGGGATCGCAAATCCGCCGCGGCCTCAATTTTGAAAGCTATCTATGATCCGGTCGCGGGGCCGCGACTGTCTTTGCCCTGTTTTCAGGGGCTTGGACGTTTTTGGGCCGGAAACTCCGGCGAAAGTTCCGCGCCCGCCGGACTATAATATATGATCCGCGGACCGGACCCGGCCGGGCGGGCGCGGCTTTCTATCCGGCGCAGGGCCGCCGGTTTTCTTCCATCCAGTCGCGGGCGCCGCAGCCAACGGCCTGCAGGACGGCGTGGCCGATCGCCTCGCCAAGCGCGGTGTGCAGCCCGGCATGGGCTTCACGGCCCGGGCTTGCGGCGATGGCGATGCAGTCGGTGCCGGTGCCGGTGGCGCGGCCGGTGGGCAGATCAAGCCCCACCGCCATCACCGCCGCCGTGCGCGCCTGCGCCACAAGGCTCAGCGCCTCGATCTGCGCGGCTACCGTCAGGCCGTGGCCGGGCAGGGTGGAGGCGATCCGCAGCGCCAGGTTGATCGTGCCATAGCCCGCGGCCTCAGGGTCGCGCGGCGGCAGGCGGTGCCCGACCGCTTCCGCATTGCCCAGCCCCACCGTTGCCAGCACCTCCACCGTCCAGTCCGCCACGGTGCAGCTGGCGCGGGTGACGCGACGGATATCGCGCGAGGTCAGCATCGCCACCGCATCCTGCAGCCCGCGCTCGGCCAGCACGGCGGCAAACCACGGCCCGACATCCAGCCCCGGCGGCAGATCGGCGTTGCGCACTTCGCGCCAGACGATCTGGCGCGCGGTGACCAGACCGGGCCGGTGCGGCGCAAAGGACAGGACCTGCAGCGGCGCCCCCAGATCGACGACCAGCCAGGGCGGCTGCAGCCGGACCTGCAGCGGCGTCATGGCGCAAGCCCGGCCAGAGGTTGCACGATCAGCCCGCCCTCGGCCTCGGCCAGATGGCAGCGGATGGCGAAGACCTCGCGCAAAAGCGCGGGGGTCAGCACGGCGCGCGGCGGGCCGTCGGCAACGATCCGGCCCTGATGCAGCACCCAAAGCCGGGTGCAATGCCGCGCCGCCAGCCCCAGATCATGCGCCGAGGCGATCACCGTGCGGCCCTCGGCGGCAAGGCTGGCGAAAAGCGCCATGCAGGCGATCTGATGCGCCGGGTCAAGGCCCGCGATCGGCTCGTCGGCCAAGAGAAGTGGAGTGTCCTGCGCCAGCGCCCGGGCGATCAGCACCCGCGCCTGTTCGCCGCCCGAAAGCGCCGTGGCCGGGCGCTGCGCCAGCGCCGTCACATCCATCCGCGCCAGGGCGGCGGCGACCTGCGGCGCATCCTCGCGCCCGTTTTGCGCCAGCGCCACCAGCGCCGCGACGCGCAGCCCCCAGGCGATCTCGCGCTGCTGCGGCAGCCAGGCGGCGGCGCGGGCGCGGGCGCGCGGCGACAGCTGCGCCAGCGAGGATTGGCCCCGCGCCGCGATCAGCCCCAGTGCCGCGCGCAGAAGCGTCGATTTCCCCGCGCCGTTCGGACCGATCAGGCCGATGAACTCGCCCGGGGCCGCCTGCAGGCTGGCCGGATGCAGGCTGACCCGCCCGCCCCGCTGCACCGTCAGATTGTCCAGTCGCATCAGGCTCATGGCTGGCCTCGCATCCGCCAGATCAGGTTCAGGAACACCGGCGCGCCGACCAGCGCCATCAGAACGCCCAGCTTCAGATCCTGCCCCGGCAGCACCTTGCGCACCGCGATATCGGCGATCAGCACCAGCACCGCGCCGCCCAAGGCCGCCGCGGGCAAAAGCCGCGCCGGGCTGGCGCCGACAAGGGGGCGCAGCAGATGCGGCACGACAAGGCCGACGAAACCGACCGTCCCCGCCACCGCCGTCGCCGCCCCCACCGAAGCCGCCGTGCCCAGGATCACCGCCAGCCGCAGCCGGGTCAGGTCGATGCCCATCGAGGCGGCGGCCTCCTCGCCGAGCGTCAGCGCGTCAAGGCCGCGGCCGGTGCGGGCCAGAAGCAGGCCGCCCGCCGCCATGAAGGGCGCGGCGATCGCGACATGGGTAAAGGAACAATCGGCCAGCGACCCCATCATCCAGAACACGATATCCTGCGCGGCAAAGGGATTGGGCGAGAGGTTGAGCACCAGCGAGGTCAGCGCCGAGGCCAGCGCCGAAAGCGCGATCCCCGCCAGGATCAGCGCCAGCGTGCCGCCGCGCCCGGCCAGAAACAGGATCGCACCGACGCCGATCAGCGCGCCCAGCAGCGCCGCCAGCGGCAGCGCCAGCGCGAAGCTGGCGGCAAGCCCGGTCTGCAGCGCGATCACCGCCCCCAGCGCCGCCGCGGCGGAAATGCCGATCACCCCGGGTTCCGCCATCGGGTTGCGCAACAGCCCCTGCATCGCCGCGCCCGAAAGCCCAAGGCTTGCCCCCACCATCGCGGCCAGGATCGCCCGCGGCAGCCGGATTTCCCGCATCACAAGGCCCAAAGGCCCCTCGCCCCCGGTGAGAAGCGCCCTGAGCGCGGTCAGCGGCGCCACCTCGGCCACGCCGGTCAGCAGCGAGGCGACAAACAGCGCGACCAGCGCCATCCCAAGCCCGATGTGCAGCGGTCTTTCGGTCATTTCATTCCCCCAAGCCGTTCGGTGGCATCGAGAACCGAAGGCAGGCCGCAGATCCAGTCGCGGTCTTCCACGGCGGCGCGGCGGCCGGTCAGCGCGCGCAGGGCCGGATGGGTCAGCGGTGCCTCGGCGCGCGACGACCCGGGGCCGATCCGCCCGGTCACCACCAGATCGGGATCGGCCAGAACCAGCGCCTCGAGCGGCAGGGTGCTGCCCTGCGCCCGCCCCATCCGCGCGGCCAAACTGTCAAAGCCGGCGGTGGTCAGGATTTCGCCCGCCAGGCTTTGATGGCCCGACATGTAGCCCTGCGCCGACCAGGTGGCGGCGAGCGGCCGCGGCCCGGGCAGGCTTGCCGCGCGGATCCGCGCCAGCCTTGCGGCGAAAGCGCCGGCCATCGCGGCGGCCTCGGGCTCGCGGCCCAGCAAGGCACCCATCCGGGCGATATCGGCCTGCATGTCGGCAAAGCTGTCGGCGGGCTCGAAGACCGCCACCGGAATGCCAAGGCGGCGCAGCATCGCCACCGTCGGCTGCGCGGTATAACGCCCGGCCAGCACCAGATCGGGATGCAGCAGATAGACCTCTTCGGCCTGACCGCGGTTCGCGGGATAAGCCCTTGCGGCTTCGGCCATCACCGAGGCGGCGGGATCGCGGGCCAGACGGGTGACCGACACAAGCTGCCCCGGCGCGGCCAGCATCATCGCCAGCTGATCGGTGCACAGGTTGATCGAGACGACACGGGCGGGCGCCGCCGCAGCGGGCAGCGCCAGCGCCGAGAGCAGCGCCAACCCCGCGGCCCAAAGGCGCTGGCGCCGCCGGGCGGGCGGGCGGATCGGCAAGGGGGCTGGCTGCGCCGTCATCTCATTCCATTCCAAAACGCGCCGGAGGGCCCGCCTCCGGCGCGGCACCGTCAGAATTTGGTGCGGACCCCGAGGTAAAGCGACCGTCCCGGCTGACCGAAGTTCCGCGCGGTCTGATAGCTTTCGTCGAACAGGTTCTCGACCCGCAGGGTGGCCTCGGCGGTCTCGGTCAGCGCATAGGACATCGACAGCGTCGCCACCGTGTAATCCGACATCTTCTGCTGCATCGTCGCATAGGGGAAGCTGGAATAATCCACGTATTCATCCCACAGACCGGCCACATGGGTGACGCTGAACCGGGCGTCGAGCCGCGCGCCGATCCGGCCATCGACACCGAGCGTCAGATTGTGCCGCGGCGACCGGGCCCCGCGCCGTTCGGCCGTGCCCTCCCGCACCGTCACGTCGGTATAGGCATAGGCGCCGAACAGCGACCAGTTCGCCCCGATCGCGGCCTTGCCCGCCAGCTCGATCCCCTTGCTTTTCGTGGTCCCGGCCTGCTGCACATAGGTAAAGGTGTTGCTGTCGAAGGTGATCTGATCCTCGACCCGGGTGTCAAACAGCGTCGCCGAGATCGAGCCGCCCGCCAGCATCCGCTCGGCGCCGATTTCGAAGCTGCGGCTGGTTTCGGGCTGGAAGGTCGGCTTGCCGTAGCTGCTCCAGAGTTCATAGGGCGAGGGGGCGCGGAAGCCGGTGGCGGCGACGGCGCGCAGGACCCAGTCGGCATCCGGGCGCCAGGCCAGCGCCAGACGGCCGCTGTCATGGCCGCCAAAAAGATTGTGATCGTCGTGGCGCAGCGCAAACGACAGGTCCAGATCGGCGCGCGGCGACCAGAGCGCCTCGGCAAAGGCGGCGGTGGTGCGGATGCCGTTCGCCGTGGTGGACCAGGACGAGGCGACGGAGAAATCGTCCTTTCCGTGTTCAAGGCCCCAGTTCAGCGACAGCGTGTCCCGCGCCGACCAGCGACCGGCATAGGCAAGGGTGTCGCGGTCGGAAAGGAAATGGGTGTCGCTGCCGTATTCGTGGACATCGCGTTCGGTGCGGGCGCGGGCCAGCGACAGCTCGTGCCAGACCGCGCCGGTGTCGAATTGCGCAAAGACCCGCCCGCCGCGCAGGCGGCTGTCGGACCGGTTGTCGGCATCGGCGCCGGTGTTGTCAAAGGCGACAGAGGTATCCTGCACGAGCGCCGCCGCCCCGATCGTCAGGCTTTCGGTCAGCGCATGGCGGGCAGAGGCGTTGATCTGCGTGCCGTTGAACCCGTCTTTCTCGGTGCCCAGCGCATAGGCCGAGATGCCATCGGTCACGGTGCGGCTGGCGGTCAGCGCCAGTTCGGTCCGGTCCGTCTTCAGCCCGACCGAGGCGCTGCCGCTGCGGGTGTCCCGCGACCCCGCCTCAAGCGCGACCTGGCCCGAGCTGCCCTCGGTCTCGGGGCGCCAGCTGGTGATGTCGATCACCCCCGCCACCGCCTCTGAGCCGTAAAGCGCCGATTGCGCGCCGCGCAGCACCTCGATGCGCGACAGGCCCGCGGTGGTCAGCCCGCCGAAGGAATAGGACACCTGCGGGTTCGCGGCATCGGTGACGTTGATGCCGTCGATCCGGGTGCCCAGGTAATAGGCGGGCAGGCCGCGCACCCGCAGCGAGGTCTGGGTGCCCAGCCCGCCGTTCGCGCTCAGCGTGATGCCGGGCAGGGTGGAGAGGTAATCGGCAAAGCCGAGCGGCGCCTTTTCGATCTCTTCGGCGGTGACGACGGTGACGGTCGCGCCGGTGCGGCTGAGCTTGACCGGCTCGGAGGAGGCGGTGACGGAAATCGTGTCCAGATCGGTGATCTCCTCCTGCGCCAGCGCGGGGGCGGCGGCAGAGGCGAAAGCGGCAGAGAGCAGGGCAAGACGCGACAGAGGCGGCATCGGACAGACCTTCGGTTCGGGCAAGACGGCCCGGCATGAGAGATGTCACGGAAAAGCTGGGCTTTCCGCAGACGGCGACAGCTCACCTCTGCGGACAGACCGCTCCCGTGGCGCCCCTCGCGCCCGGGTGGGTGATCGTCCAAGCAGGTCTCCTGGCTCACGGGTCTTCGCTTCGTCGGCCTTCCCGGGAAATCCCAGTGGCATGTCGACGTCGCTCGCCGCTCACAGTTGCGGGGGCAGCCACGGTCTGGGCCCGGGGGCCGTTCCGTGTTCCCTTTCAATCCGACCCGCAGGCCGGAACTTGGACGGGACACAACCAAGACGAAATCCCCCCGCAGGTCAAGCGGTGCTTTCCCGCGGCCGCGGTTCGGGCGCCGGCACCGGGGCGACCTCCCCCGGCACGGCGGCTTCGCGGTGAGGGGGCCGGACGGCGGCGGTTTCCCAAGCCATTGCAAGGGCTTCGCTCTCCTTTCCCGTGCCCTGGCCCGGGCTGCCGAAGCGCTGCCAAAGCGTGGTGACATGTCGCACCGGCCGCAGCCCGGACCAGCCGATCGGCCCCGTCGCGGTGATCGCCCAAAGCCCGGGCGCGGGCAGCGAGACCCGGAACCGGCCCTCGCGGTCGGTTTCGGCGACGATCCAGAGCGGCGCCCCGTGGTCGGGCAGGGCTTGCACCTGCGTGCCGACGGGTTCCGCCCCGACCCGTTCCAGATGCACCGTCGTCGCCGTCAGCGGATGCCCCTGCGCCAGCACCCGCGCCGAAAACCGCATCCCGGGCAGGAACCCGGGCGAGAGCAGGTCGGGCAGGATCTCGACGGCGAGGCCAAGCGGCTCGGGGGTGGCGGTCGCGGCGCCGCGCAGGACGAAACAGGCGGCCGCATGCTGCACCAGCCCGCGGCCCTCGGGATCGCGCCCGACCGGGGCCTCGGCGTGGATCCGGTGCAGCCCCGGCGCCGACAGATCGACCCGGGTCCGCCAGGCGCGCGCGGCATTGCCCGCGCCCTGCAGCAGATCCGCCGTCAGCCCGGAGGTCAGATCGGTGCGGCGGGCGCCGTGCTGGTGAAACACCGCAAGCGGCGCGGCAAGGTCAAGCACCGCGCCGCCGCCCAAAGGATCGCCGAGGGCAAGGGTCAGGACGCCGCCCGTCTCGGGCAGATGCGCCATCAGCCCCGGCGTGGCGGGGCGGGGGATCGACAGCAGCGCGCGGGCGGCGGCCATCAGGTTTCCGTGCAAGAACATGGTCGTTTCCTTCCGGGGCGCGGTCCGGGGCAACCGGCCGCAAGACGCGAAAGGACGAAGGGATGTGGCCCCGGAGGGCCGGGCAGAAAGCCGGGCCCCGGGGGCCAGACGCGCACCCCGGCGTCCGGTGAAACCGGGCCTTGGCCCGGGGGGTGGCAGGTCTCCTGGCTTGCGGGTCCGGGCTCGGGTCGGCCTTCCCGGGGCATCCCCAGTGGCATCTTCGACCGTCGCTCGCCGCTTACAGTTGCGGGGGCAGCTGCGGGTTTGCCGTTCGGCGCACCGCATTCCCTTTTCATCCCCGCATGAACGGGGAACCAATCCCGCCTTGGTTGTGCCAGCCGCCGCCGCCCGCGTCAATCGGCTTCCGTCGTCCGCGGTTTTCGCCGCAGGCGGCTTTCGTCGCGGACCGTTGACAGTGGCGCGGCGTGGGGTCATCTTGCCCGGGCCTTGGTTCCGCGGCTGATCCCGCGGACGAAGAGGGAAGCCGGTGCAAGTCCGGCGCTGCCCCCGCAACTGTAAGCGGCAAGCCCCGAGCACGGCCACTGATCGCAGGATCGGGAAGGCGCAAGGGGCGTTCGAGCCGCAAGCCAGGAGACCTGCCAGGCCGAAACCATCCCGGGCGGCGGGCCCGGAGGCAGGGTGCCCCGGTCTGTCCGGGGCCTGTCCCCTTACCGCTTTCCGGCCCACTGCCAAAGGAACGGTATGGTGCCGAAAGACAAGACCTTCCCCGGGGCCCGGCGCGGCCCTTTTCCGGCGCATCGGCGCCGTCCGTTGCCCGGGGGGCTTCGCCATGGCTGACGGAGGATCCCCGCCCGGCCTGTCCCCCTATCGGGTGCTGGGCTGCAGCACCTGCCGCCATGCCGATGCGCCCTGCCGCCCCGGCCTCGTCTTTCTGAACCGGCTGTGCCAGGCGCTTGCGCTGGCGCCGGTGGGGGCGGATTTCGACATCAGCGGCTCCGCCAGCCTGTGTTGCGGCACAAGGCTTTGCCCGGTGGTCTGGTGGGCCACGCCCGCGGGCGCCCGGCTTTGGGGCGATGTCGCCCCCGAGGTGCCGGTGGCGGCGCTGCTTGACCCGGACCCGGCCGCCCCCTTGCGCGCCGCCGCCGAGATCACCGCCGGGCCGGGCCTGCTGCACTGATCCCGCCGAACCTTCCGGTGCCGGGGCTGCCCCGGCGCCGTCCTTGCCTGCCGACCGAACGGATGCTGCCATGACCCTCTCGCTTCCCGACCACGATCCGGTGCCGCCGCTGCCCGATCTTGACCTGCCGTTGCTGACCCCGCCGCCGCCGCGGCGCGGCCGGGCGCTGATGATCCAGGGCACCAGTTCCGATGTCGGCAAAAGCCTGCTCGTTGCCGGGCTGGCCCGCGCCTATGCAAGGCGCGGGCTGAAGGTGGCGCCGTTCAAGGCGCAGAACATGTCGAACAATGCCGCCGTCACCGTGGACAGCGACCTGCCCCCCGGCCCCGACGGCCAGCCCCGGCGCGGCGAGATCGGCCGGGCACAGGCGCTGCAGGCCCGCGCCGCCGGGGTGGCGCCCTCGATCCACATGAACCCGGTTCTGCTCAAGCCGCAGGCGCTGGTCGGCTCGCAGGTGGTGCTGCGCGGCCGGGCGCTGGGCAACTGGCCCGCGCGGCATTACCACCATCTGAAACCCTTCCTGCTGCCCGCGGTGATGGACAGCTACCGCCGCGTCGCCGCCGAGGCCGATCTGGTGCTGGTCGAAGGCGCGGGGGCGGCGACCGAGACCTGGATCAAGCATTGCGACATCACCAACATGCGTCTGGCCGAAGAGGCCGATCTGCCGGTGGTTCTGCTGACCGACAACGACCGCGGCGGGGCGCTGGCCGCTGTCGTCGGCAGCTGGATGCTGCATGACGACGCCGAGCGGGCGCGGGTGAAAGGTATTCTGGTCAACAAGTTCCGCGGCTATTTCTCGCTTTACGAACCGGCCTGCCGGACCATGACCGAGATCACCGGCTGGCCCTTCCTGGGCGTCGCGCGCTGGTTCGAGGCGGCGGGGCAGCTGCCGGCCGAGGATGCGCTGGCGCTGGAGCGTCCCGCGACGGGCAACGGCGCGGGGCTGATCGTCGCCGTGCCGCATCTCGATGGCGTGGCGAATTTCGACGACCTTGATCCCCTGGGCGCCGAGCCGGGCGTCGATCTGCGCTGGGTCCGCCATGGCCAGCCGATCCCGCCCGAGGCCGATGTGGTGCTGTTGCCGGGATCAAAAACCACCCGCGCCGCGCTGGCCACGCTGCGCGCGCAGGGCTGGGATGTGGACATCCGCGCGCATCTGCGCCGCGGCGGCCGCGTTGTCGGGATTTGCGCGGGGTTTCAGATGCTTGGCCATGTCGTGCGCGATCCCGAAGGGATCGAGGGCCCGGCGGGCGAGACCGAGGGGCTGGGGCTGCTCGATCTGGAAACCGTGATGACGCGCGACAAGATGCTGACCGAGGTGCAGGCGACCGATGCGGTCAGCGGTCACGGTCTGACGGGCTACGAGATGCATATGGGCCGCACCACCGGGCCGGGGCTTGCGCAGCCGTGGTTCCGGCTTGACGGCCGCCCCGAGGGGGCGGTGTCGCATGATGGCCGGGTGATGGGGACCTATCTGCACGGGCTTTTTGGCGCCGACGGCTTTCGCGGCCATTGGATCACCGCGATGGGCGGGCGGGCCTCGGGCCTCGATCACGCCGCGCAGATCGAGACGACGCTTGACGCTCTGGCCGATCAGCTGGAGCAGGACCTCGATCTGGACGCGCTGCTGGCGCTGGCGAAATGACGGCGCGGCGGCTGATGGTGCTGGGCACCGGCTCGGATGTGGGGAAAAGCCTGTTCGTCGCGGGGCTGGCGCGGGCCTTCACCCGGCGCGGCCTGAAGGTGGCGCCCTTCAAGGCGCAGAACATGTCGAACAACGCGGCGGTGACGGCGGATGGCGGCGAGATCGGCCGGGCGCAGGCGTTGCAGGCGCGGGCGGCGGGGGTTCCCCTGTCCGTCCACATGAACCCGGTTCTGCTCAAGCCCGACAGCGATGTCGATGCGCAGGTGGTGGTGCAGGGGCAGGTTTTGGGCCGCTTTTCCGCCGCCGACTATCAGGCGCTGAAACCCGGCCTGCGGGGGCAGGTGATCGAGAGCCTGGATCACCTCTCGGCCAGCCATGATCTGGTGCTGATCGAGGGGGCGGGCAGCGGCGCCGAACGCTACCTGCGCCCGCAGGACATTTCGAACATGGGTCTGGCCGAGGCCGCGGATCTGCCGGTGCTGCTTCTGGGCGACGAATCGCGCGGCGGGGTGACGGCGGCGGTGATCGGGCATCATCACCTTTGGACCGCTTCCGAACGCGCCCGGGTGGGCGGCGTGATCGTGACGAAATTCCGCGGCGATCCGGCGATCTTTGCCCCCGCCGCCGCCGATATCCGCGCCGAGACCGGCTGGCCGGTGCTGGGGCTGATGCGCTGGTCCGAGGCGGCAAGGCGCCTGCCCGAGGAAGACTCGCTCGGGGTCGCGCGCAAGCGCGGCACGGCGGGGGCGCTTGTCGTGGCGGTGCCCGACCTGCCGCGGGTGGCGAATTTCGACGATCTCGACCCGCTGGCGGCCGAGCCGGGCGTCGATCTGCGCTGGGTCCGCCCCGGTCAGCCGATCCCGGCCGAGGCGGCGGTGGTGATCCTGCCCGGCTCCAAGGCCACCCGGGCCGCGCTCATCGCGCTGCGCGCCGAGGGCTGGGACATCGATATCCGCGCGCATCTGCGCCGGGGCGGGCGCGTCGTGGGTATTTGCGCGGGGTTTCAGATGCTTGGCCGCGTCGTGCGCGACCCGGAGGGGATCGAGGGCCCGCCCGGCGAAACCCCGGGGCTGGGGCTTCTCGATCTGGAAACGATGATCGGGCCAAGGAAACGGCTGGCCAGGATCGACGCGCGGGACAGCCTCAGCGGTGCCCGCGTGCAGGGCTACGAGATGCATATGGGCGAGAGCTTCGGCCCCGATCTGGCGCGGCCGTGGCTGACCCTTGACGGGCGGCCCGAGGGGGCGATCTCTGCCGATGGCAAGGTGATGGGCAGCTATCTGCACGGGATTTTCGGCGCCGCGGGCTTTCGCGGCCATTGGCTGGCGCAGCTGGGCGTCACCGCCGCCGTGCAGGACCATGATGCCCGGATCGGGGCCGCCCTTGATGCTTTTGCTGCGGAAATCGAAGCCGATCTGGACCTTGATGCGCTTCTGGATCTGGCGCGGTAGCGGCCGCAGTCCGATGGGGACATGAGCGAACTCATAATTATCCTGATGATTATGAATTTGCTGAAAGGTGACTTGTGGCCTATCTGCCTTCCACCCGAGGGAGATTGCCATGCTGACCCAGACCCTGCCCCGATCTGCGGCCTTTGCCGCAATTGAGGCGCTTTCGCGCCAGCGGATCTTGATCCTTGACGGGGCGATGGGCACGCAGATCCAGCAGCTTGGCCTGAGCGAGGACGATTTTCTGGGCCACGGCTCGGGCTGCGCCTGCCGCCATGCCACCGATCATCCGCAAAAGGGCAACAACGACCTGCTGGTGCTGACCCAGCCGCAAGCGATCGAGGAGATCCATTTCCGCTATGCGATGGCGGGGGCGGATATCGTCGAGACGAACACCTTTTCGGCCACCACCATCGCGCAGGCCGATTACGGGCTGGAAAGCGCGGTGTTCGACCTGAACGCCGCGGGGGCGCGGGTGGCGCGGGCGGCGATGGACCGCGCCGAGGCCACCGACGGACGGCGCCGCTTCGTTGCGGGGGCGGTGGGGCCGACGAACCGCACCGCCTCGCTCTCGCCCGATGTGAACGACCCGGGCTTTCGCGCCGTCACCTTCGACGATCTGCGCACGGCCTATGGCCAGCAGGTGCGCGGTCTGATCGCGGGGGGCGCCGATATCCTGCTGATCGAGACGATCTTTGACACGCTGAACGCCAAGGCGGCGATTTTCGCCTGTTTCGAAGCCTTTGCCGAACGGGGCGAGCGGCTGCCGGTGATGATTTCCGGCACGATCACCGATGCCTCGGGGCGCACATTGTCGGGGCAGACGCCGACCGCGTTCTGGCATTCGGTGGCTCATGCCCGGCCCTTTACCGTGGGGCTGAACTGCGCGCTGGGCGCCAGTGCGATGCGTCCGCATCTGGCGGAACTGGCGGGCGTCGCCCCCTGCGCGATCTGCGCCTATCCCAATGCCGGGCTGCCCAATGCCTTTGGCCAATATGACGAAACCCCCGACCGGACCGCCGCGCAGGTGGCCGAATTTGCCCGCGAAGGGCTGGTCAATGTCGTGGGCGGTTGCTGCGGCACCACCCCCGATCACATCCGCGCCATCGCGGAAGCCGTGAAACCTTTCCCGCCGAGGGCCCTGCCATGAGCCGTTATCTGCGCCTTTCGGGGCTTGAGCCCTTTACCCTGACGCCCGACATTCCCTTCGTGAACATCGGCGAGCGCACGAATGTCACCGGCTCGGCCCGGTTCCGCAAGATGATCGTCGCCCGCGACTATGCCGCCGCGCTGGATGTCGCCCGCGATCAGGTGGAAAACGGCGCGCAGATCCTTGACATCAACATGGACGAGGGGCTGATCGACAGTCAGGCGGCGATGGTCGCCTTCCTCAACCTCTTGGCCGCCGAGCCCGACATTGCCCGGGTGCCGGTGATGATCGACAGCTCGAAATGGGAGGTGATCGAGGCCGGGCTGAAATGCGTGCAGGGCAAGCCCGTCGTCAATTCGATCAGCCTGAAGGAGGGCGAGGAGATCTTCCGCCATCACGCGGCGCTGTGTCTGGCCTATGGCGCGGCGGTCGTCGTGATGGCCTTTGACGAAGAGGGGCAGGCCGACAGTTTCGCCCGAAAGACCAGCATCTGCGCCCGCGCCTATCGCATTCTGGTCGAGGAGATCGGCTTTCCGCCCGAAGACATCATCTTTGACCCGAACGTCTTTGCCGTCGCCACGGGCATCGAAGAACACGACAATTACGGCGTTGATTTCATCGAGGCCGCTCGCTGGATCCGGGCCAACCTGCCGCATGCCCATGTCTCGGGCGGGGTGTCGAACCTGTCCTTCAGCTTTCGCGGCAACGAACCCGTGCGCGCGGCGATGCATGCGGTGTTTCTTTACCACGCCATCCGCGCCGGGATGGATATGGGGATCGTCAATGCCGGGCAGCTGGTGGTCTATGACCAGATCGACCCCGAGCTGCGCCAGGCCTGCGAGGATGTGGTGCTCAACCGCCAGCCCAAATCGGGCGGCACCGCGACCGAGCGGATGCTGGAGGTGGCCGAGCGCTTCCGCGGCGGCGCGCGCGAGGAAAAGACCCGCGATCTGGCCTGGCGCGACTGGCCGGTGGAAAAGCGGCTCGAACATGCGCTGGTCAATGGCATCACCGAATTCATCGAGGCCGATACCGAAGCCGCAAGGCTTCTGGCCGAACGCCCGCTGCATGTGATCGAAGGGCCGCTGATGGCGGGGATGAATGTCGTCGGTGATCTGTTCGGCGCGGGCAAGATGTTCCTGCCACAGGTGGTGAAATCGGCGCGCGTGATGAAACAGGCCGTCGCCGTTCTGCTGCCCTACATGGATGCCGAAAAGGCCGCGCGCGGCGGCGAGGGGCGCGAAACCGCGGGCAAGATCCTGATGGCCACGGTCAAGGGCGATGTGCATGACATCGGCAAGAACATCGTCGGCGTCGTGCTGGCCTGCAACAATTACGACATCGTCGACCTGGGCGTGATGGTGCCGCCGCAAAAGATCCTGGAAGTGGCGCGGGCCGAAAAGGTCGATGCGATCGGGCTTTCCGGGCTGATCACGCCAAGCCTGGACGAGATGGTGCATCTGGCCGCGGAAATGGAGCGCGAGGGCTTTGACATTCCGCTGCTGATCGGCGGGGCGACCACGTCGAAAGTGCATACGGCGGTGAAGATCGCCCCCGCCTACAGCCGCGGGCAGGCGGTTTATGTGCTCGATGCCAGCCGGGCCGTGGGGGTGGTGGGGGCGCTTTTGAGCCCGAACCAGAAGGTCGATTACGCGGCGCAGATCCGCGCGGACTATGCGCAGATCGCCGCCCGTCATGCCCGCGACGAGGCCGCCAAGGTGCGGCTGCCTTTGGCCGCGGCCCGGGCCAATGCGCTGCGGCTCGACTGGTCGGGCTATGCCGTGCCCGCGCCGCAATTCCTTGGCCCGCGCGTGATCGACGACTGGGATCTGGCCGAAGTGGCGCGGTATATCGACTGGACGCCCTTCTTCCATGCCTGGGAATTGAAGGGGGTCTATCCGCGGATTCTCGATGACGCCGAAAAGGGCGAAGCGGCGCGGGCACTTTTCGCCGATGCCCAGGCGATGCTGGCGCAGATCATTGCCGAACGCTGGTTCACCCCGCGCGCCGTGGTGGGGTTCTGGCCCGCGCAGGCGGTGGGCGACGATATCCGGCTTTACACCGACGAGAGCCGGACCGAAGACCTCGCCACTTTCTTCACCCTGCGCCAGCAGACCGGCAAGCGCGAAGGCCGCCCGAATGTGGCTTTGGCCGATTTCGTCGCGCCTGCGGGCACGGTGCCCGATTATCTGGGCGGCTTCGTGGTCACCGCGGGCCCCGAGGAAGCCGAGATCGCCGCGCGGTTCGAAGCTGCCAATGACCATTATTCCGCGATCCTGGTCAAGGCGCTGGCCGACCGCTTTGCCGAAGCCCTGGCCGAGGCCCTGCATCAGCGGGTGCGGCGCGACTATTGGGGCTATGCGCCCGAAGAAAGCTTCGCCCCCGATCAGCTGGTGGGCGAGCCCTATCGCGGCATCCGCCCGGCGCCCGGCTATCCGGCCCAGCCCGACCACACGGAAAAGCTGACGCTGTTCCGGCTGCTTGGGGCCGAGGCCGCGACCGGCGTGCATCTGACCGACAGCATGGCGATGTGGCCCGGCTCTTCGGTCTCGGGGCTCTATATCGGCCATCCGGAGGCCTATTATTTCGGTCTGGCCCGGATCGAGCAGGATCAGGCCGCCGATTACGCCGCCCGCAAGGGCATGGCCTTGGCCGAGGTGCAGCGCTGGCTGGCCCCGGTGCTGGGGTCGGCCGCGCCCGCCGCCGCTGCGGTGGCCGCGTGATCCTGTCTGAAAGCGCAGACGGCGCGTCGTTTTTGGCACGCGCCCTCTGCGACAATCTGTCAGTCTGAAGGCCTCAGGGTGCCCGTCCGCAAGGCCGGGAGAATTGGGAAGCCGGTGCAAGACCGGCGCTGCCCCCGCAACGGTCAGCAATGAGGGACGGCAAGGCCACTGGACCCCGGGGTTCGGGAAGGCGCTGCGCCCGGGTGCGAAAGCACGCATTGCAAGCCCGGAAACCAGCCCTGTGACCGCCGGGCCCCCGGGCCCATCCATCCAACCAGCCCTTGCGGGGAGGCAGGGGCAAGTGAGGTGCCGATGCCAGACGCATCCGACATCCGTGCGCAGCTTGCCGCACGGCGCAATGACCATTCCCTGCCGCAACCCTTTTATTGCGATCCGGGGATCTTTCAGACCGATCTGACGCAGGTCTTTTACCGCGAATGGCTGTTTGCCATTCCCGCCTGCCAGCTCGTCAAGCCCGGCGATTACGCGACGTTGCAGGTGGGCGCCTATCCGGTGATCCTGGTGCGCGGCGCCGACGGGATGATCCGCGCCTTTCACAACGTCTGCCGCCATCGCGGCCAGCGGCTTTGCGCCAAGACCACGGGCAACAGCCCGAAGCTTGTCTGCCCCTATCACCAATGGACCTATGACCTGGACGGAAAACTGCTCTGGGCCAAGGACATGCAGGAAGATTTCAACCCCGCCGCGCATGGGCTGAAAAAGGTCCATTGCGTCGATATCGGCGGCATGGTCTTCATCTGTCTGGCCGAGGTGCCGCCCGCGATCGCCGATCTGGCGGGCACGCTGGGCCGCTATCTGGCGCCTGCCGGGCTGAAACAGGCGCGCGTTGCCCATGTCTCGACCATCGTCGAGAAGGGCAACTGGAAGCTGGTGATCGAGAACAACCGCGAATGCTATCACTGCGGCGGCTCGCATCCCTCGCTCTGCCGGACCTATTCCGACAATCCGCGCATGACCGCGATGGAGGGCCCCGAGGCGGCGAGCCCCGATATTCTGGCGCATTGGACGCGCTGCGAGGCGGCGGGTCTGCCCTCGCGCTTCGTGCATCATCCGCAGATGCAATGGCGGCTGGCCCGCATTCCGCTGCTGAACGGCGCTGAAAGCTACACCATGAGCACCAAGGCCGCGGTGCGGGGCAAACGGCTGGGCGAGATGCCCTTCAACGATGCCGGAAGCCTGCTTTTCTTCCATTATCCGAACACCTGGAACCATTTCCTGGCCGATCATGCGATCGTCTTCCGGGTGCTGCCGATCTCGGCCACCGAGACCGAGGTGACGACGACCTGGCTTGTCCCCGGCGATGCGGTCGAGGGGGTGGATTACGACCTGACCGAGTTGACCGAGGTCTGGATGGCGACGAATGACGAGGACCGGCAGGTGGTCGAGGAAAATCAGGCCGGGATTCTGTCCCCCGCCTATGAGCCCGGCCCCTATTCGACGCTGCAGGAAGAGGGCGTGATCCAGTTCGTCGACTGGTATTGCGGCACATTGGATGCGCGGCTGGCCCCGCCGCTGGCGGCGGAGTGAGCGATGGACCGGATCAACTGGGCCAGCGCGCCATGGAGCGATGCCGAGCCGCTGGAATGCGCGATGGTGGTGCCCGAAACCGCCGATACCGCCACGATCACCTTCCGCGCGCCTTCGGGCGCGTGGTTCGACTACCTGCCCGGGCAGTTCCTGACGCTGGATCTGCCGGTGCCGGGTCAGCCGGTCAGCCGGACCTATACGATCTCCTCCTCGCCCTCGCGGCCCTTGTCGCTCTCGGTGACGGTGAAGGCGCAGCCCGGGTCGGTGGGCTCGCGCTGGCTGATCGAGCAGCTGAAACCGGGGATGCGGCTGCGGGCACACGGCCCCGCGGGCGAGTTCAGCCTGCGCCGCCATCCGGCGCGGAAATATCTGTTGATCTCGGCGGGCTCGGGGATCACGCCGATGATGTCGATGACGACCTGGGCCTGGGACAGCGGCGAGATGCCCGATATCGTCTTTGTCCATGCGGCGCGGCGGCCCTCGGACATCATCTTCCGGCCGCGGCTCGAGCAATTCGCGGCGCGGGTGCCCGGCTTGCAGCTGCGCTTCACGGTCGAGGAGGTCGAGCCCTTCAGCGTCTGGCACGGCTTTCGCGGCCGTCTGAACCAGATCATGCTGGGGCTGATGGCGCCCGATTATCTGGAGCGCGAGGTGTTCTGCTGCGGTCCCGAGCCCTTCATGCGCGGGGTCAAGGACAGCCTTGCGGCGCTGGGCTTCGACATGAATCGCTATCATCAGGAAAGCTTCGGCCCGCCCGAGACCGCGCCCGAAGCGCTGCCCGAGGCATCGGAGGCCGCCGAGATCCGTTTCACCGCCTCGGGGGTCAGCACCGCCTGCGCGCCGGGCGAAACCGTTCTGGCGGCGGCGAAACGGGCGGGGCTGAACATCCCCTCGGGCTGCAACTTCGGCCTTTGCGGCACCTGCAAGGTGAAGAAAACCGCGGGCGAGGTGCAGATGCTGCACAATGGCGGGATTTCCGAGGACGATATCGCCGCGGGCTATATCCTCGCCTGCTGCTCGCGGCCTTCGGGCAAGGTGGCGGTCGAGATCTGACCGCCCCCCTTCAACCCGTCGTGGGCAGCACGCTTTGCGCGATCGAGGCATCGAGCGCCTCGAAAGCCGCAAGGCCCAGCGTCGCGTAAAGCTCTGCCCGGGTCTGCATCTCGGGCAGAAGCGCGGTGGTGGCGCCGTCGCGGGCAAGCGCGGCGTAAAGCCGTTCCTGCGCGCGGTTCGCCACCCGCAGGGAGGACACCGGCCAGATCACCATCTGATAGCCCAGCTCCTCGAACTCGGCCGCGGTCAGGGCCGGGGTGCGGCCGAATTCGGTCATGTTCGCCAGAAGCTTGACCCCGGGCAGCCGGGCGCGGAAGGCGCGGAACATCTCGACCGAAGTCAGCGCCTCGGGGAAGATCGCATCGGCGCCCGCCTCGACATAAAGCTGCGCCCGCGCCACCGCCCCCTCGATCCCCTCGGCGGCCGCCGCATCGGTCCGCGCGATCACCACCAGATGCCGCCGTGCCCGCACCGCCGCCGCGACCTTGGCCGCCATCTCGGCCGGGCTTGCTAGTTTCTTGTCGTTCAGATGGCCGCATTTCTTCGGCAGAAGCTGGTCTTCCAGATGCACCGCCGCCGCCCCGGCCTCTTCGAACACCCGGACCATGTGCATGACGTTCAGCGCCTCGCCATAGCCGGTGTCACCATCGACCAGAAGCGGCAGCCCCGAGGCCCGCGTGATCTGGCGGATGAAAAAGGCGACCTCGTCCACCGTCAGGATGCCGAGGTCCGGCAGGCCCATCGAGGCCGACATCGCCGCGCCCGACAGATAAAGCGCCTGAAACCCCGCGGCTTTCGCCTGCAGCGCGGCCATGCCGTTATGCGCGCCCGGCAGGCGCAGGATGCCGGGCCGGGCCAGGGCGGCGCGAAACCGCGCCCCCGCCGGGGCCTCGGGATGATCGGAACCGATCAGATAGGGCATGTCTCACTCCGTCCGGTTGGGCGCGGTCAAAAGGCCGCCGCGGGCTTCAAGGGGCAGGAAGGCCCGGGTTTCGGGGCCGGTGTAATTCGCCGAAGGGCGGATGATCTTGCCGTCCAGCCGTTGCTCGATCACATGCGCCCCCCAGCCCGCGCTGCGGGCGATGACGAAGATCGGCGTGAACAGCATCGTCGGCACGCCCAGCTGATGATAGGAGACCGCCGAATACCAGTCGAGGTTCGGAAACATCGCCTTCGTCTCGGCCATCACCTGTTCGATCCGCTCGGCGATGTCGAACATCCGCAGCGCGCCGTGATGCAGCGCCAGCCGCCGCGCCACCTGCTTGATCACCACATTGCGCGGATCGGCGATCGTGTAGACGGGATGACCAAAGCCGATGATCACCTCTTTCGCGGCCACCCGGGCGCGGATATCGGCCTCGGCCGCGTCGGGGGTGGCGTAGCGCTTCTGGATTTCGAAGGCCTGTTCATTCGCGCCGCCGTGTTTCGGCCCGCGCAACGCGCCGATGGCGCCCGCGACGCAGGAATAAAGATCCGATCCGGTCCCCGCGATGGTGCGCGCGGTGAAGGTCGAGGCGTTGAACTCGTGTTCGGCATAAAGGTTGAGCGTGGTGTGCAGCGCCCGCACGGCTTCCTCGCCCGCGGGGCGGCCATGCAGCAGATGCAGGAAATGCCCGGCGATGCTGTCGTCTTCGGTTTCGACCTCGATGCGGCGGCCGTTCTGCGCGAAGTGATACCAGTAAAGCAGCATCGAGCCCTGCACCGCGATCAGCCGGTCGGCAATGTCGCGCGCGCCGGGCGTGTTGTGATCGGCGGCCTCGGGCAGCACGCAGCCCAAGGCCGAGACGCCCGAGCGCAGCACATCCATCGGATGCGCGGCGGCCGGGATCGCCTCGAGCGTCTGGCGCACGGCCAAGGGCAGCCCGCGCAGCGCCCGCAGCTTGGTGCGATAGCTGGCCAGCTCCGCCAGCGTCGGCAGGGTGCCATGGATCAGCAGATGTGCCACTTCCTCGAATTCGCAAGATTCGGCAATTTCAAGAATGTCAAAACCACGGTAATGCAGGTCGTTGCCGGTCTGGCCGACGCTGCACAGCGCAGTATTGCCCGCCACCACCCCGGACAGGGCCACGGATTTCTTCGGTTTCACGATCGAACCGGACATGATTTCCCCCTCATTCCCAATCGAAGATGCCGCGCGGACGCGGCGCGCCCAGGGCATCGGCCGCCACGGTGAAATTCAGAAGACCGAGCCCGTCGGCGGGCAGATCGGCCAGGTTTTCCGCCGCATCCAGAAAGCGGGTCTGTTCCGCGCCGCTCAGGATGCCGTCGGACAGGGTCAGGAACTTGCGCACGTAATTCTCGCGCCGGAACGGTCGGGCGCCGTCGGGGTGGGCATCGGCCAGCGCCAGTTCATCGACGATCTGCCGCCCGTCCTTCAGCGTCACCACCACGCGGCCGCCAAAGGCCTTTTGCTTCGGATCGCGGGCATGATAGCGGCGCGTCCAGTCCGGGTCCTCGACGGTCGAGATCTTGTGCCAGAGCGCGACCGTTTCGGGCCGATGCGCGCGTTCGGGGGCATAGCTGCGGACATGGTGCCAGCCGCCATCCTCCAGCGCGACGGCAAAGATATACATGATCGAATGGTCCAGCGTCTCGCGGCTGGCGTCGGGGTCCATCTTTTGCGGATCATTGGCGCCGGTGCCGATGACGTGATGGGTGTGATGCGAGGTGTGGATCACGATGCTGTCGACCTGCACCAGATCGCCGATCTGCGGCCCAAGGCGGCGGGCCAGGTCGATCAGCGCCTGGCTTTGATATTCCGCCGAATATTCCTTGGTATAGGTGTCAAGGATGGCGCGTTTCGGCTCGCCATGGCCGGGCAGGCGGACGGTGTAACGCGCATCTGGGCCCGAGAGCATCCAGGCGATGAAACCGTCTTCCCCCTCCCAGGCGGGGCTGGGGGCGCCTTCGCCGCGCAGGGCGCGGTCCACCGCCTCGATCGCCATCTTGCCCGCAAAGGCCGGGGCAAAGGCCTTCCAGCTGGAAATCTCGCCCTTGCGGCTTTGCCGTGTCGTGGTCGTCACATGCAGCGCCTGCTGCACCGCCTGATAGATCACCTCGGCAGGCAGGTTCAGCAGCGTGCCAATCCCCGCCGCCGCCGAGGGCCCGAGATGGGCGATATGGTCGATCTTGTGTTCATGCAGACAGATCCCGCGCACCAGTTCGACCTGAATTTCATAGCCGGTGGCGATCCCCCGGATCAGCTCGGCGCCCGACCGCCCGGTGTGCTGCGCCACCGCCAGGATCGGCGGGATGTTGTCGCCCGGATGGCTGTAATCGGCGGCCAGAAAGGTGTCGTGGAAGTCGAGTTCCCGCACCGCCGTGCCATTCGCCCAGGCCGCCCATTCCGGCGAGACCCGGGTGCCATGCGGCATCCCGAAGACGGTGGCGCCGCGCCGCATCGGGTGGCAAAGCGCCTGCGCCCGGGCCGAGGCGACGGGGCGGCGCCCGACCGAGGCGGCGGCGACGGCGGCATTGTCGATGACGCGGTTGATGATCATCTCGGTCACTTCGGGCAGCACCGGCACCGGGTCGGCGGCCACTTCGGCGATCTTCCAGGCCAGCTGTTCGGAACGCGGCAGGATCTCGGCCGAGCGGTAGCTGCGCAGGTCATGGGTCTTCATCGGGTCTTTCCTTGCTTGTCGTCAGATTGCGGAAGAAAGCGGGCGGGGACGGCCGTCGGCATCGACGGCGACCATCACGAATTGTCCGTCCAGCGCCGGGCGGGGGGCGCCGGGGCCGATCGGCTGGGCGATGCCCCGCACCGCCACGGTCAGCGAGCTGCGCCCCTCGCGCAGGATTTCGGCGCGCAGTTCCAGCATCTCGCCGACCCGGATCGGGGTGGCGAAATCCACCCGCTCGGATCGTGCCATCACCACCGGCCCCGCGGCGCGGCGGCAGGCGGCGACAAAGGCCGCCCGCGCCATCAGCGCCAGCGCATGGCCGCCAAACAGCGTGCCGTAATGGTTCGCTTGATCGGGAAAGATCATCTCGACCAGAACGGTCGGCGGGGCAGGGGGGAGGGGCATGGGAAACCTTTGCAAGATTGGCAAAGGCAGCTTTCCTTGCTTTCGGCATTCCCGTTAAAGTATTGATATAGCGTTATATTGTGAAGCTTGACGCGGCGAATTGCGAAGGTTGCGAAGATGGCAAAGGCATTCATGGGGGTGCGGCTGAAACGGCTGCGCGAGGATCGCGGCATCACGCAGGCAAGCCTTGCCCGCGCGCTGGAAATTTCGCCAAGCTATCTGAACCAGATCGAGAACAACCAGCGGCCCTTGACGGTGCCGGTGCTGCTCAAGCTCAACGCCGCCTTCGGGCTGGATGTGCAGCTGTTTTCGGATGCCGACGAGGCGCGGCTGATTGCCGAATTGCGCGGGGCGCTGGCCGATCAGGGGGCGGGGGCAAGTCTGGCCGAAGTGCGGGAGATCGCGGCGAACATGCCCGCCGTCGCGCGGGCGATCGTGGCGATGCAGGCGCGGCTGCGCGATCTGTCCGACCGCGCCGATGCCTTGGCGGGGCAGATCAGCACGCCCGCAAGCTCCAGCCCCGCCGCCTTCGAGGCGGTGCGGGACTGGTTTTACGAACGCCGCAACCATGTCCCCGATCTTGACACCGCGGCCGAGGCGGTGGGGGCGGATCTGCCCGCCGGGCGGATGGCGCAGCCCCTGGCCGAGCGTCTGGCCACGCGGCACGGCATCCGCATTCTGCATGCCGAGGGCGGTATCCTGCGCCGGTTCGAGCCGGGGGCGGGGCTCTTGCATCTGGGCGCGCATCTGACGCCCGGCCAGCAGGCCTTTCAGATCGCGACGCAGCTGGCGCTTCTGGAACAGGGCGGGCTGATGGCGCGGCTGTGCGCGGCGACGCAGCTGGACCCCGAGGCGCAGGCGCTGTTGCGGGTGGGGCTGGCGAATTATTATGCCGGTGCGCTGATCATGCCTTACCGCGCCTTTCTGGCCGCGGCCGAGGCGCTGTCTTACGACATCGAGCTGCTGGCGCACCGCTTCGGCGTCGGTTTCGAGACCGTCTGCCACCGGCTGTCGACCCTGCAACGGCCCGAGGCGCGCGGCGTGCCGTTCTTTTTCATCCGGGTGGACCGGGCGGGCAATATCTCGAAGCGGCAATCGGCCACCGATTTCCACTTTTCCCGCATCGGCGGGTCGTGTCCCTTGTGGAACATCTACGAGGCGTTTTCCCGCCCGGACGAGATCTTGCGGCAGGTGGCGCAGATGCCCGATGGCCGCAGCTATCTGTGGATCGCCCGACAGCTGCGGCAGGGCGGCGGCGGCTTCGGCGCGGCGGAAAAGCGCTTCGCCGTCGCGCTGGGCTGCGATCTGGCCCATGCCGACCGGCTGGTCTATGCGCGCGGGCTGAACCTGCGCGCGCCCGATCTGGCAACGAAGATCGGCCCGGGCTGCAAGCTCTGCGAGCGCGCCGATTGCCCGCAGCGCGCCTTTCCGACGCTGGGAAAGCCCTTGCGGCTGCGCCCCGAGGAAACCCGCTTCGCCCCCTATTCCGGCTCGGAGTGAGGGGCGAAGCGGTCAGGTCGCGCAAAGCTCGGTGTCGATGCAGCCCGCGGCGCGGAAGGGTTGCAGCTCTGCCATCGGCAGGCCCAGCTCGGCCAGATCGGCGCCGATCCGGTCCAGATCCGCGGCGCCCAGCAGGCGCGGATGCACCGTCGTGCGCAGCGCATGGGCGACGCCGCTTTCCTGCAGAAGCCGCAGGCTTTCCTGCGCCCGCAGCCCCGATCCGGGCACGCCGGTGATGCGCGGATAATCGGCAAAGGGCGCCTTCACGTCAAAGCCCACCCAATCCAGAAGCGGCAGCACACGGGCCAGCCGCTCGGGGTAAGGCCCGGCGCTGTGCAGCCCGGTGCGAAAGCCCATCGAACGGATCTCGGCCAGCGCGGCGGGCAGGGCGGCCTGCAGGGTCGGCTCGCCGCCCGAGATCACCACCCCGTCCAGAAGCCCGCGGCGGCTTTGCAAAAAGTCCCGCACCTCGGCCCAGGGCAGGGTTCCCGCCCGGGCCGGGATCAGGTCGGGGTTGTGGCAATAGCGGCAGGACCAGGGGCAGCCCTGGGTGAAAAGCACCGCCACCAGCTCCCCCGGCCAGTCGCAGGCCGAGTGCCGCACGAGGCCCGAGAGCGCCAGCTCAGCCAAGATGCGCCCGCGCTTCGGAGAAATAGACCCGCTCGGCCGCCTCGCCCTTCTTGCCGGTGTTGAAGGAGGCCATCGGCCGGTGATAGCCCATCACCCGCGTCCAGATCTCGCAGCGGGTGCGTTCGGCATCGTCAAGGGTCATCGCGCTTTCAAGGTCGGTCTGGGTCAGCGGCTTGTTCATCGGGTTCTCCTTTGGGGTCAGCAGGCGCAGGCGCGTTTCTTCGCGATCAGTTCGGCATCGCATTTCGGGCAGAATTCGTGTTCGCCCGCGATGTAGCCGTGTTTCGGGCAGATCGAGAAGGTGGGGGTGACGGTGATATAGGGCAGGCGGAAGTTCGTCAGCGCCCGGCGCACCAGTTTGCGGCAGGCCTCGGCCGAGGAGACCCGGCTGCCCATGTAAAGATGCAGCACGGTGCCGCCGGTGTATTTCGCCTGCAGCGCTTCCTGATGCGCCAGGGCTTCGAACGGGTCATCGGTGAAGCCCACCGGCAGCTGCGAGGAATTGGTGTAATAGGGCTGATCGGCCGTGCCCGCCTGCAGGATGCCGGGGAAGCGCTTGCGGTCTTCGCGGGCAAAGCGATAGGTCGTGCCCTCGGCCGGGGTGGCTTCAAGGTTGTAAAGATGGCCGGTCTCTTCCTGAAAGGCCACCATCTGCGCCCGCAGCCGATCAAGCACCCGCAGCGCCAGCGCCTTGCCCGCCTCGGTGGTGATATCCTCGGCATCGGCGGTGAAATTCCGCACCATCTCGTTCAGCCCGTTCACGCCGAGCGTCGAGAAGTGGTTGCGCAGCGTGCCAAGGTAGCGCTTGGTATAGGGGAAAAGCCCGGCATCGATATGGCGCTGGATCACCTTGCGCTTGATCTCAAGGCTGGTGCGCGCGAGCCGCGCCAGATGATCCAGCGCCACCATCAGCTCGCCCTCGTCGCCGCGGTGCAGATGACCGAGCCGCGCGCAATTGAGCGTGACGACGCCCAGCGATCCGGTCTGTTCCGCCGAGCCGAACAGCCCGTTGCCGCGCTTGAGCAGCTCGGTCAGGTCCAGCTGCAACCGGCAGCACATCGAGCGCACCATATGCGGCTGCAATTCCGAATTCACGAAATTCTGGAAATACGGAAGCCCGTACTTCGCCGTCATCTCGAACAGCGCATCGGCGTTGTCGCTCTCCCACGGAAAATCCGGGGTGATGTTGTAGGTGGGGATCGGAAAGGTGAAAACCCGCCCCTTGGCATCGCCCGCCGTCATCACCTCGATATAGGCGCGGTTGATCAGGTCCATCTCGGCCTGCAGATCGCCATAGGTGAAGCCCACCTCGCGGCCCTGCACCATGGGCACCTGATCGCGCAGATCCTCGGGGCAGGTCCAGTCAAAGGTCAGGTTGGTAAAGGGCGTCTGCGTGCCCCAGCGTGAGGGGACATTCAGGTTGTAGATGAATTCCTGCATCGCCTGACGGACCTGCGCATAGCTCAGCCCGTCCAGCCGCACATAGGGCGCCAGATAGGTGTCAAAGGAGGAAAACGCCTGCGCCCCCGCCCATTCGTTCTGCAACGTGCCCAGAAAGTTGACGATCTGCCCCAGCGCGCTTGACAGATGCGCGGGCGGGGCGGATTCGATCGCGCCGGGCACGCCGTTCAGCCCCTCGTGCAGCAGCGTGCGCAGCGACCAGCCCGCGCAATAGCCCGCGAACATGTCCAGATCGTGGATATGGATGTCGCCCTCGCGATGCGCTTCGCCGACCTCGGGCGGATAGACATGGCTCAGCCAGTAATTCGCCGTCACCTTGCCCGAGATGTTCAGGATCATCCCGCCCAGCGAATAGCCCTGATTGGCATTGGCATTCACCCGCCAGTCGGAGCGTTCCAGATATTCGCTGACCGAGCGTTCAACGTCGATCAGCACCCGGTTGTCCGCGCGCAGGCGGGCGTGCTGGTCGCGGTAGACCGCATAGGCGCGGGCGGTGGCAACATGGGCGGTATCGGCCAGGACCGCCTCGACCATGTTCTGGATCGTCTCGACATCGGGGGGGCTGGCCGGGGCCAGAAGCGCCAGCCGGTCAAGCACCGCTTGCGTCAGGTCCCGGGCCTCGGCCGCGCCGAATTCGCCGCTGGCATCGCCCGCCCGCGCCAGCGCCGCCACGATGCGGCGGGCGTCAAAGGGCACAAGCGCGCCATCGCGGGTGCGCAGGGTGGAAAAACCCGCGGGGGCAGTCAAAGCAGCATCGGCGATCGGCATCGCGGTCCTCGTCCTTGGGCCTTTGCAGGGACGGGAACGCCGTACGGCCCCGGCAACGGGTCCGACAGCGCCCCGCACGGCCCTCCGCCAGCGGTGGTCATCAAGGCTCGGGCAGGTCTCCTGCTTTGCGGGTCACAGCTTGGCTGGCCTTCCCGGGCCGGGGCCCAGTGGCGTGATCAGCCGCGCTCGCCGCTTACAGTTGCGGGGGCAGCGCCGGAATCGCACCGGCTTCCCTCTTGGCTTGCGGGGAACCGCAAGACCCAGAGCGTCACGATATAGCAATCAACCGGCGCTTGGTGTCAACATGTAGTTTTCCCTTTGCTGCCGCTGCGCCTGCCGCCGCCCGCCGCCCAAGGCCCGCCGCAGCCCGTGCAAACAGGCGCCAGGCCGGTGCCGCCTGCGACCGAGTGCCGCGCAGCGGCCCTTTGGGGGCGCAAACCCGCTTTACAGCGCCGCCGGTTGCTTTCATCCTTGTGGCGATGGTGGCGCGGTCTTCGGGGCTGCGCCTGAAAAGGGAATGCGGTGCGCCCGTCCGGGCAAGGCCGCGGCTGCCCCCGCAACTGTGAGCGACGAGCAACGCCGGAAATGCCACTGGGCCCGCGCCCGGGAAGGTCCGGGGGCGCGATGACCCGCAAGCCAGGAGACCTGCCATCGCAGACGTTTCGGGCGGGGTGAACCGGGGGGACGTGAAGCCTGAGGCCCGCGCCTTGGTTCGTGTCGCCGTTTCCCCGCCCCTGTTCAGGGAGGCGCGCATGGCGGTGAAAATGGACGCGATGGAAACTTCTTTGCCCGGCAGGCAACGGCTGTTGCGCCTGGTTCTGATCGGCGCGGCCCGCGCGGCGGACCCGCCGCAGACCGGCGCCCCGATCCGGCACGATCTGGCGGCCCTGCCGGGCGCGCAGATCTGTGCGGGGCGACGGTTGCGGTCGAGGACGGTTGGCTGCACTGGATCGAAGGGCGGGCCGCAGCTTTGCGCCGCGATGGCGCAGATCGCCCCGACCCCCGGCTGGCCGAGGCGCGGCTGCTTTCGGTCGGCTGGACCGACAGGCGCCGCTTTCCCCGCTGGCCTTTGCGGCAGGCGGTCCTGCATCAGCACCCCGCCCGCCTGCGCGACGGGACGGCGTGGCGGCCGGAGGAGGATCTGCTGGCGCTGGCGCAGCGCGTCTTCGACGATCTGGCGCAAGATCATGCGTTGGGCTCTTTCGCGCAATCCGACCTGTTGCGGCGGGTGCCCGATTTCGTCGAAAGGCTGCTGGACAGCGCGGCGGAGCCAGCCCTGCCGGTGCTGGCGCGCGACGATCTGCAGGCGCGGGCCGGGTTCGTCGCGGAAAGCCTGCAGCGGCTTGGCCAGATGCAGGAGGCCGCGGCGATCGGCTTTGCCGAGGTGGCTCTGGCGCAGACCCGTCTGAACAGCCTGCTGCAGCGAGCGGGGCGGCCGTCGCAGCCGCTGCCGCCGCGCGGGCGGGTCTGCATCGTGATGCCGCCGGGGGAAACCGAGATGATCGGCACGATCCTGAAGGCGGATCTGTTGCGCCTTGCGGGGCTGTCGTGCGGGTGATCCTCGAGCTTGAGCTTGGCGACATCCTGGACAGCCTGCGCGGCGAAGCCGGGGCGGTGGTGATCGTGACCGGCTCGAGGATGCGCGCCGAAGCCCCCGGCGGGCGGTCGGCGCGGCTGCTGGAAGACCTGCGTCAGGCCCTGCCGGACCGGCTGATCCTGCAGGGCGGTCTGGGCTCGGGGCCGCTTGCGGATTGTGCGGAACGGCTTGCGCTGCTGCGCCATCGCGCCGGGCTGGCGCCGGTGCAAGGGATCGACTGGGCGGCGATGGGCAGCCTTGCCACGCTGATCGGCGCCGGGCCGCAGGGGGTCATGCCCGGCGTCTTCGCCTGAGCGCCGGGCCCCGCGCGCAAGAACCGTGCCGCCCCGGGGTCGTGGGGCGGCACGGCGCTTTCGGCCCTCCCTTGCTTCACTCTGCCGCGAACTGGTTCATCGTATTGGCATGCCCGCCCGCCTTCAGCGCGCGTTCGCCCGCGACCATCTCCTTGAACGTGTCGCCCAGATCCGAGCCGACCTCGTGCTGGTGCTTCACCGCCGAGACGCCGCCGCGGATTTCCGCGCGCTGCACCGTGGCGACATAGGCCAGCATCTTGTCTTCGCCGAAATAGCCGCGCGAGAGTTCATCCATCGATTTCGCGGTCAGATGGAAGGTGGGCAGGGTGATCAGGTTGTGGAACACCCCCGCCCGCGTCGCGATCTCGGTCTGGAAGGCCTTGAGCCACGCATCGGCTTCGCGGCCGAAGGGCGTGTCGTCATAGTCGGGCTTCATCAGCTCGGGCCCGTTCGGATAAGCGTCTTCGGTGATCGTGCCCTCGGCCAGCCACTGCGCGCGCACCTGCTTGCGCAGGTTCAGCGTCCAGTTGAAGCTGGGCGAGTTGTTGTAGGTCAGCTTCGCATCGGGCACGACCTTGCGGATCTCGGCCACCATCCCGGCGATTTCATCGACATTCGGCGTGTCGGTCTCGATCCACAAAAGATCGGCGCCCCCCAGCGTCAGCGAGGCGATGCAATCTTCCACCACCCGGGCGCGGCCGGTGCCGGGGCGGAACGGGAAAAGCCCGTTCGCCAGCCGCTGCGGCTTGACGAAGGCGCCGTTCTGATAAAGCGCCAGTTCGCCCTCGCGGATCGGGTTTTCGGCGCTGATCGGCGCGGTCGCCAGCCATTTGATGTAGTCCGAGGCCAGATCGCCCGGGCGTTGCGACACCGGCACCTTCTGCGTCAGACCGGCGCCCAGACTGTCGGTGCGGGCGACGATCACCCCGTCTTCCACCCCCAGCTCCTCGAAGGCCAGCCGACAGGCGCGCAGCTTTTCGATGAAATCCTCGCGCGGGACCGTCACCTTGCCGTCCTGATGGCCGCATTGCTTGGCATCCGAGACCTGATTTTCGATCTGCAAACAGCAGGCCCCGGCTTTGATCAGCTCTTTCGCCAGAAGATAGGTCGCATGTTCGTTGCCAAAGCCTGCGTCGATATCGGCGATGATCGGCACGACATGGGTTTCGAACCCGTCGATCGCCGCAATCGCTGCCTGCCGCTCGGTCTCGGTCTGCGCGGCTTTCAGCGCCTTGAAGAGATCGTTCATCGCGACCTCATCTGCCTGCCGCAAGGAGGTGTAGATCTCGGCGATCAGATCGGCGACGGCGGTCTTTTCATGCATCGACTGATCGGGCAGATGGCCCCAGCGGTTGCGCAGACCGGCGACCATCCAGCCCGACAGATAGACATAGGTGCCGCGCGCTGTGCCCCGCATCCGCTTGACCGCCTTGATCATCTGCTGCGCGTGAAAGCCCGACCAGCAGCCAAGACTTTGCGTGAATTTCGTCGGATCGGCGTCATAGGCCGCCATGTCGGCGCGCATCACCCCGGCCATCGCCCGCGCGATATCAAGATGCGTGTCCCAGGTGTTTTGCAGCCGCAGCTGCACGATGTCATCGACCGCCACGCCACCCGGCGTGACCCCGCAGGGGTAGCGGGACAGGATAGCGGAGCGGATTTCCGAAAAAGTCTGTCTTTTCGTCATGGTGTTTCCTTTCGACGGGCTCTGCCCGGGGTTTGGGGGAAGCGGGAAAAGGTTGCGCCGAGGGTCTCAGGCAAGCTTCGGGGATCGGGCCGCCAAAGGGCGAAAACAGCGGGATCGGGTCCATCAGTCGAGCGCGTTCAAAACCGCATAGGCGGCGGTGGTAAGGAAATCGGGCAGGGTTTCGGCGGTCACGGCTTCCAGCAGCAGCCGTGCGGCGGTGGCGTAATGGCCGCGGTGAAAGGCGTTCGCCCCGATCCGGTCCAGCACCGTGGCGATTTCCTGCTGCATCAGCTCGCCCAGCCAGTCGGAACTCACCCCCCGGCTGCCGCCCGCCGCAAGCGCCACCGACACGCCGTGATGGCGCCATTGCCACAGCTGCGCGCGGCAGATCTCGGCCGTCGCCGCATCCTCCATCAGGTTGCGGATCGGCACCGCGCCGCGCCCCGAGAGCCAGGCCGCCAGATAGTCGAGCGCCACCGAGATATTGGTGCGCAGACCCGCCTCGGTCACCCGGCCCTCATGCGGGCGCAACAGCATCGCCGGTTCGATCCGCCAGGCCTGCCGCGGAATGCGGATCTGGTTCGGCCCCGGCATCTCGGCGTCAAAGACCGCCATCGCCACCGGCACCAGATCGGGATGGGCGACCCAGGTGCCGTCATGGCCCATCCCCACCTCGCGCAGCTTGTCGGCGCGGATCTGGGCGAAGGCGCGTTCGTTCGCCACGGCGTCGTCGCGCACCGGGATCGCCGCCGCCATGCCCCCCATGGCGTGGATGCCGCGCCGGTGGCAGACCTTGACCAGCCGTGCCGCATAGCTGGCCAGAAAGGCGCGGTCCATCGTCACCTCGGCGCGGTCGGGCAGGGTGAACGCCTTGTGGTTGCGCAAGGTCTTGATGTAGCTGAAAATATAATCCCAACGCCCGCAGTTCAGCCCGGCGATATGGTCGCGCAGCTCCCAGATGATCTCGTCCATCTCGAAGGCGGCGGGCAGGGTTTCGATCAGCACCGTCGCCTTGATCGTGCCCCGCGCCAGCCCGACGCGGTCCTGGGCAAAGACGAAGACCTCGTTCCACAGCCGCGCCTCGTGGTGGCTTTCAAGCTTCGGCAGGTAATAGAACGGGCCGCGGCCGCTGGCCGCCAGCGCCCGGCCGCAATGCCACAGCGTCAGGCCGAAATCGAAAAGCGCCGCCGAGATCGGCTGCCCGGCCAGCAGCACATTCGCCTCGGCCATGTGCAGCCCGCGCGGCCGCACGATCAGCACCGCCGGATCGGCGCCGACGCGATAGCTTTTGCCGGTTTTCGGATCGTCGAATTCCAGCGTGCCGTCGCGGTAATCGAGCATGTTGCGATGGCCGGCAAGGATATTGGCGAAGCTTGGCGCCGTCGCATCCTCGAAATCGGCCATGAACACCCGCGCGCCCGAGTTCAGCGCGTTGATCATCATCTTGCGCTCGACCGGGCCGGTGATTTCCACCCGACGATCGCGCAGGGCCTCGGGCACCGGCGCGGCCTCCCAGATGCCCTGCCGGATCTCTTTCGTCTCGGGCAGGTAATCGGGCAGGGCGCCCGCGTCGATCCGCGCCTGACGGCGCGCGCGCGCCAGCATCAGCGCGTGAATCCGGGTGCCGAAACGGGTCTGCAGCTCGGCCAGAAAGGCCAGTGCCTCGGGGGTCAGCACAAGATCCTGACCGGGAAGGCGGCGCAGGACCAGCGGCGGGGCGGTGGGGGATGGGCAATCCAGCGACATGGGGTTCCTTTCGGGGCGGGGCTTCGGGCCGCCGGGTGACTCGGGTGAAGTCAAGCTAGTAATGTTACGCTGCATGTGCATTATGTGTTTGAAAGCATTGGGTTGTTCTGTCACTTTCGTCATGTGACAGGCGGGAAATCTGTAAGGATTGTCACATGGCGCCACGGGCGGAAAAGCTGGTCATCGGGCAAAGGCTGAAGGTGCTGCGGCAGTCTTTGGGGCTGACGCAGGCGCAGATGGCGGCGGAACTGGGGGTCTCGGCCAGTTACATCACCCTGATCGAGGCCGATCAGCGCCCCGCCTCGGTCAAGCTGCTGATGCGGCTGGCCGAGGTCTATGATCTGAACATCTCGGAGCTGTCGCCCGCCGCGGATGCGCAGCTGGCCTCCGATTTCGCCGCCGCGCTGAAGACGCCCGCCGCCGGGGCCGATGCCGTGCCCCGCGCCGAGATCGAGGCGGTGTTGCAGGCCTCGCCCCGGATCGCGGCGGCTTTCGTGCGGCTGCAGGCGGCGCATCGGGCCGCCGTACTGGCGCCGATGGCCGAGGAGAACCCGCTGACCGACCGCGACAAGGTCGAAGCCCTGGGGGAAACCTCGCGCCCGGTCGAGGCGGTGCGGGCCTGGTTTTACGCCCGGCGCAACCATGTCGATGCGCTCGACCGCGCCGCCGAGGATCTGGCGGACGAATTGGCCCTGCACCGGCACGAGCCGCATCTGGCGCTGACCGGGCGGCTGGCGGCGCATGGGGTGACGGTGCGGATCGGGCAGGCCGAGGCGATGCGCGGCCAGCTGCGCCGCTATGATCCCGAGCGGCGGGAATTGCTGCTTTCGGAACTTCTGGGCCAGGCCAGCCGCCGCTTTCAGATCGGGGTGCTGCTGGCCAGTCTGGAGCAGGAGCCGATCCTGACGCGGCTGATCGCTGCGGCGGGGCTGGAGGATCCGGCGGCGGCGGCGCTGATGCGGGTGAGCCTGGCGAATTACTTCGCCGCCGCGCTGATGATGCCCTACGGCCGGTTTCTGGCCAGCTGCGAGTCGCACCGCTACGATGTCGAGCTTCTGTCGCATCGCTTCGGCACCAGTTTCGAGCAGACCGCGCATCGGATGTCGACGCTGCAACGCGACGGCGCGCGCGGGATTCCGTTCTTTTTCGTGCGGGTGGACCGGGCGGGGAATCTCTCGAAGCGCTTCAGCGCCGGGCGGTTTCCGTTCTCGCGCTTTGGCGGCACCTGTCCGCTTTGGAACATCCATGCCGCTTTCGAGACCCCGGAGGAAGTGCGCACGCAGGTCATCCGCATGCCCGAAGGCGCAAGTTATTTTTCGGTGGCGCGCACGGTGACGCGGGCGGGCGGCACGCAGGGCGCCCCGGCGCAGCGGTTGGCGATCGGGCTGGGCTGCGATGTCGCCTATGCGCCGCGGCTGATCTATGCCGAGGGGATCGACCTGTCCCGCACCCGGCCGGTGGAGATCGGGCTGAACTGCTATCTGTGCGAACGCGCCGATTGCACCGCCCGCGCCCATGCCCCGGTGAACCGGCCCTTGCAGGTGAACGAACGCGAACGGTCCCTGGCGCTGTTTCGCTTCGAGGCGGGCTGAGGCGGGGTCCGCAGGAACCGGCCCGCCCGAAGGCTTGCCCTTTTTGCGGCGCCGGGCGATGCTCGCGCAGCCCAAAGGAGCCTGCCCATGAGTTTCACCCTTGCCACCTGGAACATCAACTCGGTCCGCCTGCGCGAAGCGCTGGTGTGCAAGCTGATGACCGAGGAGGCGCCCGATGTCCTGTGCCTGCAGGAATGCAAGAGCCCGGTCGACAAGATCCCCTTCGCCGCCTTTGCCGAGCTGGGCTACCGCTATCACGTCGCGCGCGGGCAAAAGGGCTACAACGGTGTCGCGATCCTGTCGAAACTGCCGATGGTCGAGGCGGGGGCGGGCGATTACGCCAATCTTGGCCATGCCCGCCACATCGCCGGGCGGCTGGAAAACGGCGTCACCATCCACAATTTCTACGTGCCCGCAGGCGGTGACATCCCGGACCGGGCGGAAAACGAGAAATTCGGCCAGAAGCTCGATTTCCTCAGCCATATGCGTGACGATTTCCACGCCCAGCGGCCGGACCGGGCGATTCTGGTCGGCGATCTGAACATTGCGCCGCGCGAGGACGACGTCTGGAACCACAAGGCGCTGCTCAAGATCGTCTCGCATACGCCGATCGAGGTCGAGCATCTCGCCGCCGCCCAAGATGCGGGCGGCTGGGTCGATGTCACCCGTGCCGATATCCCCGAGGGGCAGCTTTATTCCTGGTGGTCCTATCGCTCGCCCGATTGGGACGGCGCCGACAAGGGCCGCAGGCTGGATCACATCTGGGCGACGCCCGACATTGCAGGCGCGGCGCATGGCAGCCGCATCCTGCGCGCCGCGCGGGGATGGGAGCAGCCCTCGGACCATGCCCCGGTCTTTGCGACATTCGATCTTTGAACGGCGCCCCTTGGCGCGGCCCGGGCGGCGGCGCATATAGGGGCAAAGAACTAGAATGAGGACCTCCATGTTCGGAACCGACACGAAACCCGCGCAAACGTTCGTCAAGGATGTCACCGAAACCACCTTCATGGCCGAGGTGGTCGATGCCTCGATGGCCGTGCCGGTCATCGTCGATTTCTGGGCGCCCTGGTGCGGCCCCTGCAAGACCCTCGGCCCGCAGCTGGAAGCCGCCGTCAACGCGCTCAAGGGGCGCGTGGTGATGGCCAAGATCAACGTCGATGAAAACCAGCGTCTGGCGCAGGTGCTGGCGCAGCAGGGCCTGCCCCTGCAATCGATCCCGACCGTCGTCGCCTTTTATCAGGGCCGCCCGGTCGACATGTTCCAGGGCGCCGTTCCCGCCTCGCAGGTCAAGGCCTTTGTCGAGAAGCTGGCGGGGCTTGCGGGCGATGGCGGTCTGGGCGAGGCCCTGGCCGCGGCGGAAGAAATGCTCGCCGAAGGCGCGGCGGTTGATGCCGCCGAGACCTTCGCCGCGATCCTGGGCGAAGAGCCCGAGAATGCCGAAGCCTATGGCGGCCTCGTGCGGTCGCATCTGGCGGCGGGCAATCTCGATCAGGCGGAACTGATCCTGGCGGGGGCGCCGGCCAAGATCGCGACGGCGGCCCCGGTCGAAGCCGCCCGCGCGCAGCTGGCCTTGGCGAAGCAGGCGGCAAAGGCCGGGCCGCTCGATGAACTCAAGGCGAAGCTTGCCGCCGATCCGAACGACCATCAGGCCCGCTTCGATCACGCCACCGCGCTGCATGCGGCGGGGCAGGTCGAAGAGGCGGTCGAAGAGCTGCTGGAGCTTTTCCGCCGCGACCGCGAGTGGAACGAGGGCGCGGCGAAGACCCAGCTTTTCACCATCTTCGACAGCCTCAAGCCCGCCGATCCGATCGTGGTCAAAGGGCGGCGGCGTTTGTCGTCGATGATATTTGCCTGACGGCGGGGGCGGGCTATCTGATGCGGATGATCAAACCCAGTGACCTGCCTGCCCAGATCCCGCTCTTCCCGCTTCCGGGGGCGCTTTTGCTGCCCCGGGGGCGGCTGCCGCTGCATATCTTCGAACCGCGCTATCTGCAGATGATCGAAGATTGCATGGCCACCCCGCACCGGCTGATCGGCATGATCCAGCCCTGCAAGGGCCGCGACGGTGCGCAAAAGCTCTCGGCCATCGGCTGTGCCGGGCGGCTGACCGGCTTTTCCGAAACCGAGGACGGCCGTTACATGATCACGCTGTCGGGCGTGTCCCGGTTCCGGCTGCAGCGCGAGATTGCGGGCAGCTGCCCCTATATCCGCGCCGAGATCGGCTGGACCGATTTTCCCCGCGACATCGGCGCCCCCGAACATGACCCCGGCTTCGACCGCGACGGGCTTCTGGACCTGCTGGGCCGCTATCTGCACACGCAGGGGCTGGATACCGATTGGGAGGCACTGAAAGACGCCGAGGACGAATTCCTGATCAACGCGCTCTCGATGCTTCTGCCCTTCGAGCCCGAGGACAAGCAGGCGCTGCTGGAGGCGCCCAGCCTGCCGACCCGGCGCGAAACCCTGGTGACGCTGATGGAATTCGTGCTGCACGGCGGCATCGAGGAACGTCCGCAATGACCGAGGGCCTGCCGCAACTGGTCCCCGAGGCCGAGCGCGGCGGGTTCGACCGCCGCATGCTCGAGGCCCTTGTCTGTCCGCTGACGCAGGCGCCGCTGCATTATGATGCCGAGCGGCAGGAGCTGGTGTCAAAGGCCGCGGCGCTGGCCTTTCCGATCCGCCGCGGCATTCCGATCATGCTGGTCGACGAGGCCCGGCCGCTCGATTAGATCTGCCGCCCCTGCAGCAATTTCGGCTGCGGCCCGGCAAGCCCCGCCGCCTGCCGCATGAAGCCGCGGCGCAGCGGGCCGATCGCCTGAACGAGGCCCATGCCCAGATCGCGCCCCGCCCGCAGGATCGGATTGTCGTTGGAAAAGAGCTTGTTGACCGTGTCCATGCCCAGCGCGAGCGTGGTCGCATCGAAGCGGCGCCACAGCTGATAGCGTTCCAGCGTGTGGATCGAGCCGATATCCTCGCCGCGCCGCATCGCGCCGATCAGCACCTCGGCCAGGGCCGCCACATCGCGCAGGCCCAGGTTCAGCCCCTGACCGGCAATCGGATGCACGCCATGCGCCGCATCGCCCACCAGCGCCACCCGGTCCGCCGCATAGGCCCTGGCCAGCGTCAGGTTCAGCGGATAGCTGAAGCGCGGCCCGACCAGGCTGATCCTGCCCAGAAAATCGCCAAAGCGCGGCCGCACCAGTTCCATGAAATCATCGTCCGACAGGGTCGCGATCACGGCGGCATTGGCGTCCGTCTCGCTCCAGACGATCGAGGAGCGGTTGCCGGTCAAGGGCAGGATGGCGAGCGGCCCGTTCGGCATGAACAGCTGATAGGCGATGCCCTCATGCGGTTTTTCATGCGCCAGCGCGGCGACAAGGGCGGTTTGACCGTAGCCCCAGCCCTCGCGCCCGATCCCGGCGCGTTCGGCCACGCCCGAGCGGCGCCCGTCCGCGCCGATCAGCACCCGGCCCGACAGGCTCTCGCCGTTTGAAAGCGTCACCCGGATCGATCCGGGCAGGACCTCCTGCGCCACGACCGAGGTTTCGGAAATCAGCGTGATCAAGGGGTTCGCCTGCATCGCCGCCAGAAAGGCGCGATAGAGGAAACGGTCCTCCAGCATGTAGCCGACCGGCTTCTGATCCAGCTCGCGGCTGTCGAAATGCAGAAAGAACGGCGCCGCGCCTTCGCCCGGGCGGCCGTCGAAGGCCTTGACGTCGTTGATCGGCTGCGCCTGCGCCGCCACCGCGGGCCAGAGCCCGAGCGCGGCCAGCAATTTCTGCGACGCCAGCGCCAGCGCATAGGCGCGGCCGTCAAAGGCATCGTCCGCCCGGCGCTGCGCGGGGGCGGCGTCGATCACGGTGACGGAAAGGCCCGCGCCCGCAAGGGCAAGGGCAAGCGCGGGGCCATTCAGACCACCGCCGGCGATGAGAACGTCGTGAACCTGTGTCATGCGCCCAATATGGCGCGGGCGGCGGGATTGTCCATTGCCTGTGCGCCCGTTAGCCTGTGCAAAACGAAGGGGGTTGCGATGCTGGAACGGTTCTGGTCGGCCGCCACGCAGGGGCAGGCGATGGCGGAAGGCAGGCTTGATCCTGTCGAGATGGTCGAGGCCTATCTGGACGCGGCGGCGGGGCGCGGCGACGTCTATGCCCGGCTGACCCCCGAACGCGCCCGGTCCGAGGCGATGGCGGCGCGGACCCGGCTGCGGGGCGGTCTGGCGCGCGGGCCCTTGGAGGGCGTCGCGCTGAGTTGGAAGGATCTGTTCGACACGGCGGGGATTGCGACCGAGGCGGGATCGCAGCTGCTGGCGGGCCGGGTGCCCGACACCGATGCCGAAGTGCTGCAGGCGGCAACGCTGATGGGCAGCGTCTGTCTGGGCAAGACCCACATGACGGAACTGGCCTTTTCCGGGCTTGGGATCAATCCGATGACCGCGACGCCGCCGAATGCGGTGACCGCCGGTCTGGCGCCGGGGGGATCGAGTTCCGGCGCGGCGGTCTCGGTCAAGCTGGGTCTGGCGGCGGCGGCGGTGGGCTCGGACACCGGCGGCTCGGTGCGGATCCCGGCGGCCTGGAATGATCTGGTGGGGCTGAAGACGACGCAGGGGCGCGTTTCGACCGCGGGCGTCGTGCCCCTGTGCAAGCGCTTTGACACGGTCGGGCCGCTTGCCCGCACGGTCGAGGATTGCGCGCTGGTTCTGGCGGCGCTGGAAGGCCGTACCGCCCCCGATCTGCGCGGGTCGACGCTGTCGGGCACGCGGCTTCTGGTGCTGGACGGGCTGCCCTTTGCCTCGGCGCGCGAAGCCCCGGTGCGCGGGTTCGAAGCCGCCGTGACCCGGCTGGAAAAGGCCGGTGCAAGGATCGAACGCCGCGTGCTGCCGATGCTGGAACCGGCGATGGATCTTTCCGGCATTCTTTTCGCCCCCGAGGCTTACGGGCTTTGGGCCGAGGTGATCGAGGCCGCGCCCGAAAAGATGTATCCGGTGATCTTGCAGCGCTTTCGCGGCGGGGCGGCGATCAATGCGGCGGATTACGTCAAGGCCTGGGATCTGCTGGCGCGGCTGCGCGGCGATTGGCAGGCGGCGGTGGCGGGCTATGATGCCGTGCTTGTCCCCACCGCGCCGATCCTGCCGCCCGATGCGGCGCGTCTGCTGACCGATCCGGCCTATTTCGCCGCCGAAAACCTGCTGGCCCTGCGCAACACCCGCATTGCCAACATCTTCGGCCTGTGCGCCCTGACACTGCCCACGGGCGAGCCGATGTGCGGGATTTCCCTGATGGGCAAGCCGATGCAGGAAGCCGCCCTGTGCCGTCTGGCCCTTGCGGCCGAGGCGGCGCTTGGCTGAAAAGTCACAATCCCGCTCGCCCATTGGCGCAGCAGATGCGCTTTTTCTGGACGTGACCCACAAGCTTGGGTAGTTTTGCCGCAAACGGGGCGAAACGACCCCGGAGATGAGGCATAGATGGAGTTTCCCGAGCGGTTTGCGAACCTGCCCGAATATGCGTTTCCGCGGCTGCGGACGCTGCTCGACCACCTGAAACCGGGGGGCGAGCCTGTTGCCATGACGATCGGCGAGCCGCGCCACCCGATGCCCGATTTCGTCGGGCCGGTGCTGGCGGCCAGCCTGTCGGAATTCGGCCAGTATCCCGCCAATGACGGCACGCCTGCGCTTTTGGCGGCGATTTCCGGCTGGCTGGGGCGGCGTTACGGCGTCGATGTGGCGCAAAACCGGCTGATGGTGCTGAACGGCACGCGCGAGGGGCTGTTCAACGCCGCGATTGCGCTTTGCCCGGAAACCAAGCGCGGCAAGCGCCCGGTCGTTCTGGTGCCGAACCCGTTCTATCAGGTCTATGCCGTCGCCGCCGCGACCGTGGGCGCCGAGGTGGTCTTCGTTCCGGCGAGCGAGGAGACCGGCTTCCTGCCCGATTACGAAAGCCTGCCCGCCGAGATCCTCGACCGCACCACGATCGCTTATCTCTGCTCGCCCGCCAATCCGCAGGGCTCGGTGGCCGGTCGCGACTATCTGGCCCGGCTGCTCGCCTTGGCGGAAAAGCATGATTTCCGGCTGTTTTCCGACGAATGCTATTCCGAGCTTTGGCGCAATGCCCCGCCGCCCGGGGCAATCGAAGTGGCGGCCGAGACCGGCACCGATCCCGAGCGGGTGGTGATCTTTCATTCGCTCTCGAAACGCTCGAACCTGCCGGGGCTGCGGTCGGGCTTTTGTGCCGCCGGTCCGCAGGCGATGCAGCGCATAAGGCAGCTGCGCGCCTATGCGGGCGCGCCCCTGCCGCAGCCGATTCAGCGCGTTTCGGAACGTGCCTGGGCGGATGAGGCGCATGTGATCCAAAACCGCGCGCTTTATGCGGAGAAATATGCCGATGCCGCGGAAATCTTCAGCGGTGTCAACAGCTTCCGTCTGCCTGAGGGCGGCTTCTTCCTGTGGCTGCCGGTCGAGAACGGCGAGGAAGCGGCGGTGAAGCTGTGGACCGAAACCGGGGTCCGTGTCCTGCCGGGGGCCTATCTGGCCCGCGACGTGAACGGCGAAAACCCCGGCAAGGGCTATATCCGGGTGGCCTTGGTCGCCCCAAAAGACGAAACGCGGCGCGGGCTGATCAGGCTGCGCGACTGCTTGTTCACGTAAGGAGGGTTCAGCATGGCATCCTTTCAGGCGCGGCAACGCGAACCGCTGCTCGATCAGGACACGCAGGCCGTTCTGGAACGCCGCGGGCGGGAATTGCTGGGCGTGGTCTTCCTTGCGCTTGCGGTGATGGCGACGCTGATGCTGGCCTCCTATTCGCCGGAAGATCCGAGCTGGATGGCGGTTTCGGATGCGCCGGTGCAGAACTGGCTGGGCCGGATCGGCGCGGGCATCGCCTCGCCCTTGATCGTGATCGTCGGCCGCGGCGCCTGGCTTTTGCCGGTGTCGCTGGCGATCTGGGGCGGGCGGCACATCCTGCACCGCGGCGAAGAGCGGGTGACCGGCCGGATGGTCTTTCTGCCGATCGCCATTGCGGTGGCGGCGGTCTATGCCGCGCTTCTGGTGCCCGGGGCCGAATGGGGCCGCGCCTATGGTCTGGGCGGGAATTTCGGCGACATGATCGCCGGATCGCTTTTGGGGCTGTCGCCGGTCGAGGGCTCGATCGGGCTGAAACTGATGACCGTGGTGATGGCGGTGCTGACGCTGCTGATCACGCTGTTCGTCACCGGCTTCGACCGTCTGGAACTGGGCGCGCTGACCCGGTTTCTGATGCTGGGCACGGTGGCAAGCTATGCCGCGGCGATGACCGCGCTGGGCAAGGGCGCCTCTGCCTCGGTGCGGATGGCGCGCGAGGCGGCCGAGCTGGCGCGCGAACGTCGGGCCCAGGCCGCGGCGCTGGCGCAGCAGCAGGCCGCCTGGCAGGTGCAGCAGGACTGGCAGGCCGGTCAGCAGCCGCAGCGGGCCGATATCGTGCGGGCGGCCGTCGCCTCGCGGGTGCGCCGCCCGGTGGAGCCGGAACCGGCCTATGCCCCCTATGACATCTATGACGCGCCCGAGGCCGAATTGGTCGAGCCGGTGCAGGCCTGGGCGATGCCCGAGGCCGACGCCCCCTCGGAAGACCGGATCAAGGCGCGCATTCAGCATGCGGTGAAGACCCGGGCCCCCGCGCCGATGCCCGCGCCCGTGGCGGCGCCGGTTCCGGTCGCTGCGCCCATGGCCGCGCCGCAAATGCGTGCCGAACCCGAGCTTTATGCCCCGCGTCTGCCCGCCCAACCCGCGCCGCAGCCCGAGGCCCCGGCCTCGGTTCTGGCGGCGGTCTCGGCCCGGCTGGCCCGCGGCCCGAAGACCCCGCCCGCGCCGATCAAGCGCGTCGAGCCGCCGCTGCAGGCCCGCCCGCGCTACATGCCCGGCACCGCCCCCGCCGCCCCCGCCGTGACGCCTGTTGCGGCGCCGATGATGGCGGCGCCCGCCGTGATGCCCGCCATGACTGCCGCGCCGATGCCCGAGCCGCAGGAACAGGACTGGTCGCAGCCGATCGCCTCTGCGCGTCAGATCGAGGATGTCCCGGCCGGGGACGGCTGGGAAGAGGAAGCCTTTGAGCGCAACGTCTTTTCCGATCTGGGCGAGGATCTGCCGCAGCCCGCGCCGATGCCGAAGATCTCGGCGCTGCGCGCGACCGTGGCCCCGCCCGCGCCCGAGCGCCGCGTGATGGCGCCGGTGCGCAAGCCGGTGGCGCCCTCGAAACAGGCGATCGCCGAGGAACAGCCGACGCTGCGCTTTGATGCGGCCGAAAAGCCCGCCTATGAAGTGCCGCCGCTCAGCCTTTTGACCAATCCGGGCACGATCAAGCGGCACCAGCTGTCCGACGAGGCGCTGGAAGAAAACGCCCGCATGCTGGAAAGCGTGCTCGACGATTACGGCGTGAAGGGCGAGATCGTCTCGGTCCGGCCCGGTCCGGTCGTCACCATGTATGAGCTGGAACCGGCGCCAGGGCTGAAAGCCAGCCGGGTGATCGGTCTGGCCGATGACATCGCGCGGTCGATGTCGGCGCTGTCGGCGCGGGTTTCGACCGTGCCCGGGCGTTCGGTGATCGGGATCGAACTGCCCAATGCGCATCGCGAAAAGGTGGTGCTGCGGGAAATCCTGTCGGCGCGCGATTTCGGCGACAGCAACATGCGGCTGCCGCTGGCCTTGGGCAAGGACATCGCCGGTGAGGCCGTGGTGGCGAACCTGGCGAAGATGCCCCACCTGCTGATCGCGGGGACGACGGGTTCGGGGAAATCGGTGGCGATCAACACGATGATCCTGTCGCTGCTTTACAAGCTTTCGCCCGAGGAATGCCGGTTGATCATGATCGATCCGAAGATGCTGGAACTCTCGGTCTATGACGGCATTCCGCATCTGCTTTCCCCGGTCGTCACCGATCCGAAAAAGGCCGTCGTGGCGCTGAAATGGGTCGTCGGCGAGATGGAGGAGCGCTATCGCCGCATGTCGAAGATGGGCGTGCGCAACATCGAGGGCTACAACGGCCGCGTCCGCGAGGCGATGGAGCGCGGCGAGATGTTCAAGCGCACCGTGCAGACCGGCTTTGACGAGGACACCGGCGAGCCCGTCTTTGAAACCGAGGAATTCCAGCCCCGGCCCTTCCCCTATATCGTCGTCATCGTCGACGAGATGGCCGACCTGATGATGGTGGCGGGCAAGGAGATCGAGGCCTGCATTCAACGGCTTGCGCAGATGGCGCGGGCCTCGGGCATTCACCTGATCATGGCGACGCAGCGGCCCTCGGTCGATGTCATCACCGGCACGATCAAGGCGAACTTCCCGACCCGGATTTCCTTCCAGGTCACGTCCAAGATCGACAGCCGCACGATTCTGGGCGAGCAGGGGGCCGAGCAGCTTCTGGGCATGGGCGACATGCTTTACATGGGCAATGGTGCGCGCATCACCCGGATCCACGGGCCCTTTGTCTCCGACGAGGAAGTCGAGGAAATCGTCAGCCATCTGAAGAGCTTCGGGCCGCCCGAATACATGTCGGGCGTGGTCGAGGGGCCGGACGAGGAAGCGGCCTCGGATATCGATGCGGTTCTGGGTCTGGGCAGCAGCGGCAACGATGCGGAAGATGCGCTTTACGATACCGCGGTGGCGATCGTGATCAAGGATCGCAAATGCTCCACCTCCTATATCCAGCGCAAGCTGGGCATCGGCTACAACAAGGCGGCGCGGCTGGTGGAACAGATGGAAGAGCAGGGCGTGGTGACGCCCGCCAACCATGTGGGCAAGCGCGAAATCCTGGTGCCCGAACAGTAAGGGCGCAGGAAAGTGATGGCAGCCCCGCGCGATGTGACCCGCGCGGGGCTTTTTCTTTGTCCGATCTGCGGTAAGTTTGTCCCATGATCCAGATGCGCTTTGCCCCCGTTGCCGCCCTTCTGCCCGTCCTGATGCTGGCCCTTGCCGCCCCGGCCTGGGCCGAGAAAATCCCTTTGGCCCAGCTTTCGGCCTATCTGAACGGGCTGACGACGGCCGAGGCGGCCTTCACCCAGGTGAATGCCGACGGCTCGAAATCGACGGGCAAGCTTTACCTCAAGCGGCCCGGGCGGATGCGGTTCGAATATAGCGATGACGACACGCTGGTGCTGGCGTCGGGCGGGCAGGTGGCGATCTTCGATCCGAAATCGAACCAGATCGCCGAGCAATATCCGCTCAAGCGCACGCCGCTGAACCTGATCCTGGCGGACAGGATCGATCTGGCCCAGGCGCGGATGGTGGTCGGCCACGAGGCGGAGGGGGCGAATACCGCGGTGGTGGCGCAGGACCCGCAAAACCCGGACTACGGCACGATCCGGCTGGTGTTTTCGGCCAATCCGGTCACGCTGCGGCGCTGGGTGATCACCGATGATACCGGGGCGAAGACGGTGGTGATCCTGGATCAGCTGAAGCCCGGGGTCGATCCGGGCCCGCTGATGTTCTCGATCGTCGCCGAGACCGAAGCGCGCAAGAACTGATCCGGGCTCAGCCGCCGCAGGAATTCAGCTGGCTGCGATACATCTCGGCGCGGGCGGCCACCTTGTCGGCGACGGCCAGAAGCCAGCCCTTGTCATTGTAGCTGCCCTTGGCATAGCCGCTGCGGCCCTCGTGATAGGCGAGATATTGTTCGCGGGCGTTCCATTTCGAAATCCCGAGCCGGTCGGCGGATCCGTCCATGTACCAGCCCATGAAATCGGTCGCATCGGTGATCCGCGTCCGTTTCGCGCCCCAGGAATTGGTGTCGCGCTTGTAGTCTTCCCAGGTCGAATCAAGCGCCTGGCTGAAGCCATAGGCCGAGCTTTGCCGCCCGATCGGGATCACCCCCAGCGCGTAGCGATGCGGGGTCCTGGCATTGGGGATGAACTTGGATTCCTGATGGATCGTCGCCATCTGCACATGCACCGGCACGCCCCAGCGCTTTTCGGCACGACGCATCGCCTTGAAATAAGCGGGCTTTTCGCGCGCCAGCAGGCAGGCGTTGTCAAGATTGCGCGGCGCTTTTCCACCGCCGCCACAAGAGGCGACGGCCACGAGAACGGCCAACATCAGGAATTTTTTCATGTCTGCTCTGCCCGCTCGGCTTGTTTTGCGACAGTTTAAGGAATTTCGCCCCGCAACGAAAGCGAAACCGTGTCGCGAAGACGTGAGCACTGTTGGGCCCGAGTCCACAGATTGTTTCCGGCCCCCGGGCGGGGGGGTGATGGACAGGAAACGCCGGAAGGTTTAAAAATGATGACCGGGGGTTACCATGCAGACGACGCTTGCCAAATATCACATCGGTCAGATCGTCCGACACCGCAAGCACCCGTTCCGCGGGGTTGTCTTCGACGTGGATGCGATGTTTTCCAACACCGACGCCTGGTACGAGGCGATCCCGGAAGAGAGCCGCCCCGCCAAGGATCAGCCCTTCTATCACCTGCTCGCCGAAAACGATCAGACCTATTACGTCGCCTATGTGTCGGAGCAGAACCTTCTGCCCGACAATTCCGGCGAGCCGATCGACCACCCGGATCTGAGCGATCTGTTCGGCGATTTCGAAGACGGGCGTTACCCGTTGCAGTTCCAGCTCAACTGACGGCGCCGGGTTTCAGCGGCAGCCGGAACGCCAGCAGGTTGCGGCCGTTTTCGCGGTGATAGCCCAGGTCCTCGACCAGATCGCGGATCAGGAACCAGCCGAAGCCGCCCTCGGGCAGGGTATCGGGCGCGGGCCGCTGCGAATCGTCGATGCCGAGGTCGAGGCAGGAACGCGGCAGCTCCACCCCGTCATCGCTGATCGAACAGCTCAGCCCGCGGTGATCGCGCACCAGCGACAGCGTGATCGTGCCATGCCCGGTGTCGCCATAGCCATGTTCGACGATGTTGTTCAGCACTTCGGCCAGAACCAGCTCCAGCGTGCCCGCCTCGTCTTGCGACAATTGCCGCAGGAACCGGGCCAGCGCGGTGCGCAGCGCGAAGCGGACCGAAAGCGGATCGGCCGCAAAGGAATGGTGAAAGATCTTCGGCTCCGGCCTTGGAGAGTCGCTCGGGCTGCGGCCCGGTTGCGGACGATCAGCCAACATGGCGCAGCCCCGCCCGCAGTGCCGCCTCGACATTCTCGTGCATGACGAAAACGGAATCCATCCGCGTCAGCCGGAACACCCGTTCGACATTCGCCGTCAGCCCCGCCAGCTCCAGCCGCCGGTCCGGGGTCAGCGATTTCATCACCGCCACCACCGCGCCCAAGCCGGAACTGTCCAGAAATTCCACCTGCGACATGTCCAGCACCACCCGGCCGCCGGGTTGGCTGGTCACTTCGCGCATCCGCTCCTTGAACCGGATCGCGATGGCGGCATCGAGACGTTCCTCGTTCACTGAAACGACCAGCGCGCCCCCGCGTGATTCCGCATAAAGATTCATCTTGCCTCTCCGGCCCCGAAAGATTTGGTTCAGACTAAGGCCGAAAACTTACCAATCCGTATCCGACGGAAAGAATGATGAAGGAAGACCGATGCGCTTTGACCCCGCGGTGCTGGCCCGCACCCTCGCCGCCCTGACCGAGGGCGAAACCGACGAGGTGGCGCTGATGGCCACGCTCGCCTGCGAGATCCACCATGCCGACGACCGCTTCGACTGGACCGGCTTTTACCGCGTCACCGAACCCGGCGTGCTGAAGATCGGCCCCTATCAGGGGGGACACGGATGTCTTGTGATTCCGTTCACGCGCGGCGTCTGCGGCGCGGCGGCACGCGAGGGCCGGACCCAGCTTGTCCCCGATGTCGAGGCCTTTCCGGGCCATATCGCCTGCTCCTCCTCGACCCGCTCGGAACTGGTGATCCCGGTTTTCGGCGCGGGCGGGCGGCTCATCGGCGTGCTCGATATCGACAGCGATCAGCCCGACGCCTTCACCGAGGCCGACGCAAGGGCGCTGGAAGCGATCCTGGCCGATGTCTTCGGCGCCCTCTGAGGCTTGACGCCGCGCGCGGCCCGCGCCATGCCGGGCCGATGACCGAGCATGTCTACACGCCCCCGTCCGAGCCGCCGCGCATCCTGCATGCCGATCACGAGATCCTCGTGGTCGACAAGCAATCGGGGCTGCTCTCGGTGCCGGGCAAGGGCGATCACAAGGCCGATTGCCTGATCGAGCGGCTCAAGGGCGCCTTTCCGCAGGTGCTTCTGGTGCACCGGCTCGACGGCGACACCTCGGGGGTGATGGTGTTTGCGCTGACGGCGCATGCGCAGCGCCATCTCGGGCTGCAATTCGAGACCCGGCAGACGAAAAAGCACTATCTGGCCCGGCTCTGGGGGCATCTGGAACCGAAGGCGGGCCGGGTCGATCTGCCGCTTTGCGTCGATTGGCCGAACCGGCCGAAGCAGCATGTGGACCCTGAAAACGGCAAGCCCGCGCAGACCGACTGGAAGGTGCTGCGCCACGATCCCGACGGCACGACCCGGGTGCGGCTCACGCCGCTGACCGGGCGCAGCCATCAGCTGCGGGTGCACATGCTGGAACTGGGGCATCCGATCCTTGGCGATCCGTTCTATGCCGAGGGCCCGGCGCGCGATTTTCCGCGGCTGATGCTGCATGCCGAAAGCCTGCGCCTGCGCCATCCCGACGGCGGGCAGTACATGACCTTCACCGCGCCCTGCCCGTTCTGAACCTTGTCCGTTCTGAACCGGGCAGGCCGGGGGCTTCGCGCCCCCGGACCCCCGCGAGGTCTTCATGGCAAGATGACATGGACCCCGGCCCTGCTTTCACCTTGGCGCAAATATCCCGGGGTGCGGGGCAGAGCCCCGCTCCGCCCGCCGAAACGAAAAAGACGGCGGGAGTGGACCGCCGTCTTCTCCGTTCCTGCCGTGAGCGGTCAGGTGTCCGGGCTGTCCGCCGCGGGGGCGGGCGGCGCGATCTCGCGCGGTTCGCGCGGCGGGCGGCCGATCACTTCGCGCAGCGCGTCGAGTTCGATGAAATTGTCGGCCTGACGGCGCAGCTCGTCGGCGATCATCGGCGGCTGGCTGCGGATCGTCGAGACGACCGACACCCGCACGCCCATCCGCTGCAGCGCCTCGACCAGCGGGCGGAAATCGCCGTCGCCCGAGAACAGCACCGCATGGTCGAGCCGCGGCGCGAGTTCCATCGCATTCACCGCCAGTTCAATGTCCATGTTGCCCTTGACCTTACGCCGCCCCATCGAGTCGGTGTATTCCTTGGCGGGCTTCGTCACCATCGCGTAACCGTTGTAGTGCAGCCAGTCGACCAGCGGCCGGATCGGCGAGTATTCCTCGTTCTCCAGCAGCGCGGTATAGTAGAAGGCCCGCACCAGCTTGCCGCGACGTTCGAATTCCTGACGGAGCAGTTTGTAGTCGATGTCGAAGCCGAGCGCCTTTGCGGCCGCATAGAGGTTGGACCCGTCGATGAAAAGGGCCAGCCTTTCGTCCTTGTAAAACATTATAAGTCCTTTCGTCGTGGCCCCGCGGTGTGGCGTCCGGAGTGGTTGACGGGGAAAAATTGTTCTACCCAATACGCCGCGAGAACCAGTTCAGCAGTGCTTTCTACCAAGCGTCGGGAGGTCGAGATATCTGTCTTTAAAGATAATAGCACATTTTTTGTTGCGCTAGGGGCGAATCTTGCAACTGAGGCGGGTAATCCGCCTCAATCTCTGGTTGCTGCGCTGAAAATGCTGCCCGAGGAGGGGATTCGGCTGCGGGCGCTCAGCCGATTCTGGCGATCTCCGGCTTTTCCGGCCGGGGCGGGGCCGGATTATGTCAATGCCTGTGCCGTGGTTTCCGCGGCGATGACGCCCGAAGCGGTGCTTTCGGCGCTGCATCGAATCGAGGCGCGGCTGGGGCGCCGTCGCAATGCGCGCTGGGAATCGCGCGGCATCGACCTTGATCTTCTGGCCTGCGGTGCCGCGATCCGGCCCGATGCGGCGACCGAGGCGCATTGGCGCGGCCTGCCGCTGGACGCACAGATGCAGCTTGCGCCCGAGACGCTGATCCTGCCGCATCCGCGTCTGGCCGACCGGGCCTTCGTGCTGATTCCCCTTGCCGAGATCGCGCCCCTGTGGCGTCATCCGGTCACCGGCAAGACGGTCGGTGCGATGCTGGCGGCGCTGGACGCGACCGAAAAAGCGGCAATGGTGCCGTTTTCTGCCCCTTTCGACGGGTAGGGCCGCTTGTAAAGGCCCCGGGAAGGGGCTAAGGGAGAGGTTCACACCTCCCCCTTTGGTCTGGAGTTGCCGATGGCCCGCGTGACGGTTGAAGATTGCGTTGACAAGGTTCCGAACCGCTTCGAGCTGGTGATGCTTGCCGCCCACCGCGCCCGTGAGGTTGCGGCCGGGGCGCCGATCACCGTCGAGCGTGACAATGACAAGAACCCGGTGGTCGCGCTGCGCGAGATCGCCGATGAAACCCAGCTGGCCGATGATCTGCGCGAGCGTCTGATCGAAAGCAACCAGACCCAGATCGAGGTCGACGAGCCCGAGGAAGACGCAATGGCGCTTCTGATGTCGGGCGAGATCGACCGGCCGCGCGTCGATGACATGGACGAAGAGCGCATGCTGCGCGCATTGATGGACGCGCAAGGCCGCGACTGAACGAGGGTAACGAGCGCGGATGATCGATGTCGAAGACCTGATCGCGCTCGTTCGCAACTACAATCCCCGCTGCAACGCCGATCTGATCCGTCGCGCCTATGCCTATGGGCTGAAGATGCACGACGGGCAGTTCCGGCATTCGGGCGAGCCCTATTTCACCCATCCCGTTGCCGTTGCCGCGATCCTGACCGAACAGCGGCTCGATGATGCCACCATCGTCACCGCGCTGTTGCATGACACGATCGAGGATACCCGCTCGACCTTCACCGAGGTCGAGGGGCTGTTCGGCACCGAGGTGGCGGAACTGGTCGATGGCGTCACCAAGCTGACCAATCTGCAACTGGGCTCTTCGGCCAGCAAGCAGGCCGAGAATTTCCGCAAGCTCTTCATGGCGATGTCCAAGGATCTGCGGGTGATCCTGGTCAAGCTTGCCGACCGGCTGCACAACATGCGCACGATTAAGAGCATGCGGCCGGAAAAGCAGGCGCAGAAGGCCCGCGAGACGATGGAGATCTTTGCGCCGCTGGCGGGCCGGATGGGCATGCAGTGGATGCGCGAGGAGCTGGAAGACCTCGCCTTCAAGGTGCTCAACCCCGAGGCGCGGACCTCGATCATCCGCCGCTTCGTGTCCTTGCAAAAGGAATCGGGCGACGTGATCTCGCAGATCACCGCCGATATCCGCAATGAACTCGAAAAGGCCGGGATCGAGGCCGATGTCTTTGGCCGCGCCAAGCGCCCCTATTCGATCTGGCGCAAGATGGAGGAAAAAAGCCTTACCTTTTCAAGGCTTTCCGACATCTATGGCTTTCGCGTCATCACCCGGTCCGTGCCCGATTGCTACGCCGTTCTGGGGCTCATTCACCAGCGCTGGCGCTCGGTGCCGGGGCGGTTCAAGGATTACATCAGCCAGCCGAAATCGAACGGCTACCGCTCGATCCACACCACGGTGTCCGGCCGCGACGGCAAGCGGGTCGAGGTGCAGATCCGCACGCGGCAGATGCACGAAGTGGCCGAAGCGGGCGTGGCCGCGCATTGGTCTTACCGCGATGGCGAACGGGCGCTGAACCCCTTTGCCGTCGATCCGGCGAAATGGCTTGCGTCGCTCACCGAACGCTTTGCCGAGGGCGATCACGACGAATTCCTCGAGAACGTCAAGCTCGAGATGTATTCCGATCAGGTGTTCTGCTTCTCGCCCAAGGGCGATGTGATCAAGCTGCCGAAAGGCGCTACGCCGATCGATTTCGCCTATGCGATCCACACGCGGATCGGCAATTCCTGCGTCGGTGCCAAGGTCGACGGCATCCGCGTGCCGCTCTGGACGCGGCTGAAGAACGGCCAGTCGGTCGAGGTGATCACGGCGGCCGGGCAGCGGCCGCAGGCGACCTGGCTGGACATCGTCGCCACCGGCCGCGCCAAGGCCTCGATCCGCAAATCTCTGCGCGAGGAAGACCGGACCCGCTTCGTCAAGCTGGGCTCGGAACTGGCCCGGGTGGCCTTTGAACATGTCGGCCGCAAGGTCTCGGACAAGGCTTTGCGGACGGCGGCGAAGACGCTGGGCCTGCCCGACGAGACCGAGGTTCTGGCCCGGCTCGGCTCGGCCGAACTGACCGCGCGCGAGGTGGTCGAGGCGCTTTATCCCGAACTGGCCGCCCGCGGCCCGGAAACCGTCGATCCCGGCCGCGCGGTGATCGGGCTTGCCGCGGATCAGACCTTCCACCGGGCGAAATGCTGCCAGCCGCTGCCGGGGGAACGCATCGTCGGCATCACCTATCGCGGGCAGGGCGTGGTCATTCATGCCATCGACTGCCCCGCGCTTGAGGAATTCGAGGAACAGCCGGGCCGCTGGGTCGATCTGCACTGGCACGAGGGCAGCCACCCGCCGGTCTATTCGGTGGCGCTGAAGATCACCATCTCGAATGACGCCGGGGTGCTGGGGCATATCTGCACGCTGATCGGGGCGCAGAAAGCCAATATCTCCGACCTTCATTTCCTTGACAAGAAACCGGACTTTTATTCGCTTCTGGTAGAGGTCGATCTGCGCGATGCCGAACATCTGCACCGGCTGCTGACGGCGCTGGAAGCCGAGACCGATGTGGCGCAGGTGCAGCGCTGGCGCGACCTGTCGCGCAAACCCTGAGGGAACGGAAGGCAGAACGTGGTTTTCAAGCGGCGGGAGAAGCGGAGCTGGGGGCAGTCGACGCGTGATATGGTCTGGCCGCGCACCGGCTGGCTGCGGGCGCTCAGCTACATCCGCCACCGTCTGACCCGTCTGCCCGACAAGCCGCATCGCATCGCCCGGGGCGTTTTCGCGGGCATTTTCGTGTCTTTCACGCCCTTGTTCGGCGTGCATCTTCTGGCGGCCGCGCTGTTGGCGAAACTGATGCGCGGCAATGTGCTGGCCTCGCTTTTCGCGACGCTGGTCGGCAATCCGCTGACCTTTCCGCTGATCGCGCTGGTCTCGATCAAGCTTGGCCATGCGATGCTGGGGCAAAGCTACGATCCCGCCCATGCCGCCGGGCTGCTGGATGTCTTTGCCGATGCTTTCGCCGATCTGCGCCACAATCTGCTGGCGATCTTCACCGCCGAAGACACGCATTGGGTCGGCATGGCGGATTTCTTTTATGGCGTCTTCCTGCCCTATACGCTGGGCGGGATGGTGCCCGGGGTTCTGGGGGGGCTTGCGGGCTATTTCATCGCCCTGCCGCTGGTCACCGCCTATCAGAACCGTCGCCGCCTGCGGCTCAAGGAGCGGCTGGCGAAACTCGCCGTGAAGCTGCCGCATGCGCCCGCCGTCGGCGTCTCCGATCACGAGGACGACAAGGGCTGAGCGGCATCTTCCCTCGGCCGCCGCGCTTCGTCATAGTGGCCGCATCTGACCGGAGGTTCCCATGACCCGTTCCCTGCGCCTGGGCGTCAACATCGACCACGTCGCCACCGTCCGCAATGCCCGCGGATCGGCCTATCCAAGCCCGCTGCGGGCGGCCCTGATGGCCGAGGCCGCGGGGGCCGACGGCATCACCGCGCATCTGCGCGAAGACCGCCGCCACATCCGCGACAGCGACATGGCCGAGCTCAAGGCGAACCTGAAGATCCCGCTGAATTTCGAAATGGCGACGACGATGGAGATGCAGCGCATCGCGCTGGCCACCCGGCCGCATGCGGTCTGCCTTGTGCCGGAAAAGCGGCAGGAACGCACCACCGAAGGCGGGCTGGATGTCGCGGGCGATCAGGCGCGGCTGACCGCCTATATCGCGCCCTTGCGGCAGGCGGGGGCCCGGGTGTCGATGTTCGTCGGCCCCGATCCGCGGCAGATCGAGGCCTCGGCGGCGATCGGCGCGGCTGTCGTCGAACTGCACACCGGCCATTACTGCGACCTGCATTACGAGGGCCGTTTCGCCGAACGCGATGCCGAACTGAAGGCGCTGGAAAAGGCCGCGGCGCTGGCCGCCAGTCTGGGCCTTGAGGTCCATGCCGGGCACGGGCTTACCTATGAGACCGTCGCCCCCGTCGCCGCCATCCCCGAGGTGAAAGAGCTGAACATCGGTCACTTCCTGATGGCCGAGGCGCTGTTCATCGGGCTTGAGGCCTCGATCGCGGAAATGCGCCGTCTGATGGATGAAGCGCGCCGCTGACCGAAAGGGGCAAGAATGCCGATTCTGCGCTATGGGCTGATTCTGATCCTGACGGGGCTGGTCGTCTCGGGGCTCGTGCTGGTGTTCGAGCGCCTTGCCGGGATCGATCTGGCCTCGGTCGGCATCGCCGCCGTGCCGGTCTTCATGACCGCGATGATCGAGGGGCAGGTCTTTGCCAGGCGCAGCGGCCGCCTGCCCGCGCGGGCCGAGGCGCTGCGCTTTGCCGCGATGGCGACGGCGCTCACCCTGATGCTGCTCGGCCCGGCTCTGGTGCTGATGTCGCTCGGCGATCCTGCCTTGCTCACCATGTTGCGCGGCTTTGATGCGGTGCTGTGGTCGGTGATCCTCGGCCTTGTCGTCGTCATCACCTTTCCGGCTTCGTATCTGTTTTATGGTCAGGGCGCCCGCAGCCAGCTGCGCGCGGCGGACCGGCAAAAGGCCCGGGGCCGGGGGGCGAAATGATCCTCGGCATCGGCTCGGATCTGGCCAATATCGAGCGCATCGCGGCCACGCTGGCCCGCTTTGGCGACCGTTTCCGCACCCGCGTCTTCACCGAGACCGAGATCGCCAAGGCCGAGCAGCGCGCCGATGTCGCGGGCACCTATGCGAAACGCTGGGCCGCGAAGGAGGCCTGTTCGAAAGCCTTGGGCACCGGCCTTGCGATGGGGATTTCCTGGAAGGACATGTCGGTCACCAACCTGCCCACCGGCCAGCCGGTGATGCATCTGACCGGCTGGGCCGCGGAGCGGCTGGCGGCGATGACACCGCCCGGTCATCAGGCCGTCGTGCATGTGACGCTGACCGACGATCACCCCTGGGCGCAGGCCTTCGTCGTCATCGAAGCGCGTCCGCTTGCTTGACTTGCCCCCCGCATCGGGCCAAGGAAGACAAGGTTTCAACAAGAGGCAGAGCATGGCCAGCAAATCCGAAGGCGGCATCGGCGAAATGGCGCGGACGCTGTTCTGGGCGCTCATCATCGCGGGCGTCTTCCGCACGTTGTTCTTTCAGCCGTTCTGGATCCCCTCGGGCTCGATGAAGGACACGCTCCTGATCGGCGACTTCCTGTTCGTCAACAAGATGGCCTATGGCTATTCGCGCTATTCCTGCCCCTTCTCCAGCGCCGATTTCTCGCCCTGCCCGATCGAGGGCCGCATTCTGGGCGGTGAACCCGAACGCGGCGATGTGGTGGTGTTCCGCCATCCGATCCGCAATGTCGATTTCATCAAGCGGCTGATCGGCCTGCCGGGCGACCGCATCCAGATGGTCAACGGCGTGCTGCAGATCAACGGCGCCCCGGTGAAGCTGGAAGACGGCGGCACCTTCTCGGAAGTGTTCGAACCGCAGGGCCCAGAAAAGCGCTATCCGCTGTGCCGCAACGAACCCGTGGGCGAGGGCGGTGATTGCCAGTCGCAGCGCTTCCTCGAAACGCTGCCGAACGGCGTCAGCCACTCGATCCTGAACACCTTCGACGGCACCCGCGCCGACAACACCCCGGTCTTTGTCGTGCCCGAGGGGCAGTATTTCTTCATGGGCGACAACCGCGACAATTCCGAGGACAGCCGCTTTGCGCAAAGCATCGGCGGCGTCGGCTTCGTGCCGGCGGAAAATCTGGTCGGCCGCGCCGACCGGGTGATGTTCTCCTCGGCGGGGAAATCGCTCTTCTTCTTCTGGACCTGGCGGGCGGACCGCTTCTTCAAGGCGATCGAATGAAAATTGCGGCAGACCTCTCTGCCTTCATGGACCGGCTCGGGCATCGTTTCACGACGCCCGAGCATCTTGTTCGGGCGTTGACGCATTCCTCGCTGGGCTCGGCCACGCGGCCCGACAACCAGCGGCTGGAGTTTCTGGGCGACCGGGTGCTGGGCCTCTCGATGGCCGAGGCGCTGTTTCACGCCGATGGCCGGGCCTCCGAGGGGCAGCTGGCGCCCCGGTTCAACGCCCTGGTGCGCAAGGAAACCTGTGCCGCCGTCGCGCGCGACATCGATCTTGGCGCGGTGCTGAAACTGGGCCGGTCCGAGATGATGTCGGGCGGGCGGCGCAAGGATGCGCTTTTGGGCGACGCGATGGAGGCGGTGATTGCCGCCGTCTATCTGGATGCGGGCTTCGAGGTCGCCCGCGCGCTGGTGCTGCGGCTCTGGGCCGGGCGGATCCAGTCCGTCGACAACGACGCCCGCGATCCGAAGACGGCGCTTCAGGAATGGGCCCAGGCCCGCGGCCTGCCGCCGCCGCGCTATGAAACATTGGGCCGCGAGGGCCCCGATCACGCGCCGCAATTCCGCATCGCGGTGGTGCTGGCCTCGGGCGAGACCGAAGAGGCGCAGGCCGGATCGAAACGCAATGCGGAACAGGCCGCCGCAAAGGCCCTTCTGGAACGGTTGGAGAGAGGCGCATGACCGAAGAAACGCAAGCCGGATTCGTCGCCCTGATCGGCGAACCGAATGCCGGGAAATCGACGCTGCTCAACCGCATGGTGGGGGCCAAGGTCTCGATCGTCACCCACAAGGTGCAGACCACCCGCGCCCGCATCCGCGGCGTCTGCATGGCGGGCACGGCGCAGCTGGTCTTTGTCGATACCCCCGGCATCTTCCGGCCGCGGCGCCGGCTCGACCGCGCCATGGTCTCGGCCGCCTGGGGGGGCGCGGCGGATGCCGATATCGTCGTTCTGCTGATCGAGGCGCATCGTGGCCTGACCGAGGGCGCAAAGGCGATCATCGAGGCGCTGAAAGCGCGCGAGGGCACGCAGCCCGTCGCGCTGGCCATCAACAAGATCGACCGGGTCAAGGCCGAACGCCTGCTGGCCCTGGCCGAGGAAATGAACGCCGCCTTCCCCTTTGCCAAGACCTTCATGATCTCGGCCGAAAAGGGCTATGGCGTCGATGACCTGCGCGACTGGCTCGCGTCGCAGGTGCCCGCGGGTCCCTGGTTCTATCCCGAAGATCAGATTGCCGATCTGCCGATGCGGATGATCGCGGCGGAAATCACCCGCGAAAAACTGACCCTGCGCCTGCACGAGGAACTGCCCTATCAGCTGACGGTGGAAACCGAGCGCTGGGAGGAAAAGCCCGACGGCTCGGCCCGGATCGACCAGATCATCTACGTCAGCCGCGACGGTCACAAGGGCATCGTGCTGGGCAAGGGCGGCGAGACGATCAAGGCGATCTCCACCGCCGCGCGCGCCGAAATGGCCGAGTTCATGGGCCGTCCGATCCACCTTTTCCTGCAGGTCAAACTGCGCGAGAACTGGCAGGAAGAGGCCGAGCGCTACACGGAAATGGGTCTCGACTTCAAGGACGGCGACTGAGGATGCAACCGCGCCTGCGTGCCGAACTTTGGGTGCGTGCCTATCTCAAGCGTCTGGAATTGAACAACATTCCGGCCTTCATCGCGGCGCGGGGTCAGCCTGACTCGGGCGCCGTGATGGTCAAATGCGCGACGCTCGACGGGCTGGCGAAGCTTTACACCCGCACCTTTGATTACGAGGCCGATTGCGACATCTGGACCGTGCTCACCGAAGGCCCCGAGGCCGAGGTGGATCAAAGCATCCGCAAGCAGCGCAGCTTCGATCCCGATCTCTGGGTCGTCGAACTCGAAGCCCGGCACGGCCGCACGCTTCTGGATGAAGACGGACTGAAAGACTGACCCCGGCTTTCGCTTTTATCTTGCCTCAAATATCCTGCGGGGGCCCGGGGGTGCAAAACCCCCGGCCTTCGTCACGGGCACCATGGACTGGCAAGACAGCGGCACCATCCTTTCGACCCGCCTGCACGGCGAAAGCTCGGCGATTGTCGAGGTGTTCACGGCCACGCATGGGCGGCATCTGGGCGTCGTCCGCGGTGGCGCCTCGCGCAAGATGGCGGCGGTGCTGATGCCCGGCTCGCATGTGGCTGTGGCCTGGCGGGCCCGGCTGGAAGATCAGCTGGGCAGCTTCACCGTCGAACCGCTGGCCTCGCGCGCGGGGGCGCTTTCCGACCGGCTGGCGCTGATGGGGCTGAATGCCGTCTGCGCGCTTTTGTCCTTCGTGCTGGCCGAACGCGCGCCGCATCCGCGCCTTTACGCCGCCACCGAGCCGCTTTTCACCGTGATCGGACAGGCGGCCGAGGGCTGGGTGGTCGATTATCTGATCTGGGAAATGGCGCTGCTGGAGGACCTTGGCTTCGGGCTGGATCTGAGCCGCTGCGCCGTCACCGGCACGCGCGACGATCTGGCCTTCGTCTCGCCGCGCACGGGCCGCGCCGTCAGCCGGGCGGGGGCGGGCGACTGGGCGCCGAAACTGCTTCCCTTGCCGCTTTGCCTTTTGGGGCAGGGGCCCGCGACCTGGACAGAAATCGGACAGGGGCTGACCCTGACCGGCCATTTCCTCACCCGTTTTGCCAGTGAGCACAGCCGCAAGGCCCTGCCCGAGGCGCGCAACCGGCTGATTGCGGCCATCGCCCGTCAGGGCTGAGGCCGGTCGTCCAGCCGCAATTGCATCAACAGCAGATCCAGCCAGCGGCCGAATTTCTGCCCCACCTGCGGCATCAGCCCCACCGCCGCAAAGCCGAGCCGCTGGTGCAGGATGATCGAGGCGTTGTTTTCCGCCTCGATCGCCGCCACCATCACATGCAGCCCCTGCGCGCGGGCGCGCAAGATCAGCGCCGAAAGCAGCGCCCGGCCGCGCCCGCCGCCGCGCAGATCTGTGCGGACATAGACCGAATGCTCGACCGTGCCGCGATAGCCGTCAAAGGCGCGAAAGGGCCCGTAGCTGGCATAGCCGACGACCTTCGCCCCTTCCTCCAGCACCAGCACCGGAAAGCCCGCCTGCTGCCGCGCCGCGATCCAGTCGACACGGTTCAGCGCCGTCACCTCGACCTCGTTCCAGATCGCCGTCGTCGTGCGCACGGCGTCGTTGTAGATCGTGGCGATCGCCTGGGCATCCTCGGGGGTGGCATCGCGGATCATCGGACCCTCCGTCAGAAAACGGGGCCCGAAGGCCCCGGTTCAGGTCAACCCAGCAGACGCCGGGCAATCACCTGCGCCTGAATTTCCGCCGCGCCCTCGAAGATGTTGAGGATCCGGGCGTCACACAGAATGCGCGAGATCGCATATTCGAGCGCAAAGCCGTTGCCGCCGTGGATCTGCAGCGCATTGTCCGCCGCCGCCCAGGCGACACGGGCGCCCAGCAGCTTCGCCATCCCGGCTTCGACGTCGCAGCGGTGGCCGTGATCCTTTTCCCAGGCCGAGAAATAGGTCAGCTGCCGCGCGATCATGATTTCGACCGCCATCATCGCAAGCTTGCCGCCGACGCGGGGGAATTCGATCAGCGACTTGCCGAATTGCTTGCGGTCGATCGCATAGCGCATGCCGATCTCGCAGGCGGCCTGCGCCACGCCGACGGCCCGCGCCGCGGTCTGAATCCGCGCCGATTCAAAGGTTTCCATCAGCTGCTTGAAGCCCCGGCCGGTCTCGCCGCCCAGAAGGTTCTCGCCCTTGACCCGGAAGCCGTCAAAGCCCAGCTCGTATTCCTTCATGCCGCGATAGCCCAGAACCTCGATCTCGCCGCCGGTCATGCCGGGGGTGGGGAAGGGGTTTTCGTCGGTGCCCGGGGTCTTTTCGGCAAGGAACATGGAAAGCCCGCGCCAGTCGGTGGTGTCGGGCTCGGTCCGGGCCAGAAGCGTCATCACATGGGTGCGCTGCGCATGGGTGATCCAGGTCTTGTTGCCGGTGATCACCCAATCATCGCCATCCTTGACCGCGCGGGTGCGCAGGCTGCCCAGGTCCGAGCCGGTGTTCGGTTCGGTGAAGACCGCGGTGGACAGGATTTCCCCCGAGGCAAGGCCCGGCAGCCACTTCTGTTTCTGTTCTTCGGTGCCGCCGCAGAGGATCAGTTCCGCGGCGATTTCCGAGCGCGTGCCAAGGCTGCCGACGCCGATATAACCGCGCGAGAGTTCCTCGGTCACAACGACCATCGAGGCCTTGGACAGGCCGAGCCCGCCGTATTCCTCGGGGATGGTCAGGCCGAAGACGCCCAGTTCTGCCAGTTCCTCGATGATCTCCATCGGGATCAACTCGTCTTTCAGGTGCCAGTCATGGGCGTTCGGGATCACCCGTTCCTCGGCATAGCGGTGGAACTGGTCGCGGATCATCTCCAGCTCGTCATCCAGCCCCGAGGCGCCGAACAGCGCCCGGCCCTGATTGTCCTGCATCAGCGCCACCAGCGCCATCCGCGCCGCATCGGTGTTGCCCCGCGCCATCAGTTTGCGGGCGGCCTCGGACGGCGTCCAGCAGACTCCCAGATCGGACAGACGCGCCACTTCGATCTGGCTCATCGGAATGCCGCCGGCGATCTGGTTCAGATATTCGCCAAAGCCGATCTGCAGGATCAGGCTTTCCATTTGCCCGAACGCCCCCGCCTCGGCCACCCGCCCGGCCCAGCCGCGCAGCTGGATCAGCGACTGGTTGTAAGTCGCCAGCCAGGCAAGCGCATGGGCGGTGAACTGGTCTTCCTCCAGCGCGGCATTCGACACCTTGCCACCGCGGCTGACCTTGGTTTTCAGCGCCGCGGTCGCATCGGCGGTCAGTTGCGCAATCTCGGGAAGGGTGGCTTCGGTCAGCGCAAGCAGGTCGGCAAGGAGGATCGTATCGGTCATGTCAGCCCCATCGACGCCGGGATTCGGCGGTTTTCTGCAGTTGCAGCCTGCTTAGGCATTTCGCAACCGCAGCGCAATAATAATTCGCGATTGATGCGCGACAAGACCGAATGTGTCGTGACGGAAAATTTCTCCTTCGGCCGCCCCGATCAGGCTGCCCCAGTCAGGCTGCCACCGGGCCGCGCCGCCGCCGCCGCTCGGCCGCCAGCGCCAGCGCCTCCTCGGGCGTCAGCCCGCGACGGGCCGGAACGCCATGCACCGGCAGATCCATCCGCGCCACCAGCCCCGAAAGCGCGGTGGTCTTCGCCAGCGCGGGGGTGCGGGCCAGACGGCCGATGTTCAGGCTTTCCACACGGCAGCCGTCGGCGATCAGCAGATGGTGCCCCTGCAACAGCAGCCCGTGCCAGCTCAGCACGCAGGGCCGGTCGGGTTGCTGTGCGCTGATCCCGTCCACCAGATGATGCGCGGGAACCAGAACCTCTTCCTCGGCGAACAGATCCGTGACGGCGGCGCCGCGCAGCGCCACGCGGTGCTGCGGCAGGACCCACAGATCGCGGGTGGCGCCAAAGGCGGGGGCGCAAAGCCGCACCGGCCGCAGGCTGCCAAGCGCAGGCAGGGCGATCCGCCCCGACCACAAGATCGGCTGCGGCCCGGCATCGGCGGTCAGCACCAGATCGCCCGCCTTCAGACTGGCGGCGGGGCAGTCCCCCCCGGGCGTGGCGATGGGCGTCGAGGGCGCGAAACAGGCGCCCGGGCCGACCGGCTGCATCTGGCTGCCGAAGGCCAGCCATTCGACGCGCGGGCCGATCTGTGCCGGGCTGCGGCCCTTGGCCAGCGCGGCCAGTTCGGCGCGCGAGAGTGGCATCGCCCCGGTGCCGACGCGCTGGCGGATCTGCCCGCCGTCGATCGTCTCCAGCGTCAGCCGGGTCTCGTCAGTCCTGCAATCCCAGCTGAAGGTCAGCCGCATCCGCCCGCCCGCGGCGCAATCCTGCGCGATGTCCAGCGTCAGCGCCTGCACCGCCGCGCCCTGCCGCTGCACCAGCGTCAGCACGCCCTGTGCGTCAAGCGAGATCGACAGGAACCAGGTCCAGCCGCTCTGATCGCCCAGATGCAAAAGCGGCAGGGGCCCGGTCTCGCCCGGCATCAGCGCGAAATCCAGCATCAGACTGCCCCGGCCCAGCACCGCGGGCAGGGCGCGATCCGACAGCCGCACCGGGCCATGCCCGGTCAGATGCGCCGCAAACCAGCCATGTTCCAGCATCATCGCCCCCTCAGATCACCAGCTTGCGCATCATCTGCGATTCCTGCAGCCGCAGCATCCGCGGGGCCCCGGCTTCGGGCGCGGCCTCGCCCGGGATCGGGCGCGGACCGGGGCGGAAACATTCCACCGCCAGACCCTCGGCAAAGACCATGTGGGCGCAATCGAAGACGAGCCGGACATAATCGACCATCCCGCCGGGATGGCGCGAGACCATCTCGCCATCGACCAGCGTGCGAGCGGCGACCAGAACCTCGGCCTCGCCGAAAAGCAGCTCCAGCACCGGATCGCGCACCAGCACGCGCTGTTGCGGCGCCACCAGCACCGGACGCTCGGCGCCATGCGCGCCCGCGGCAAAGCGTATCGGCGCCTGCAACCGCAGCGCGGGCAGGCGGGTCCGTTCGACGGCGACCACGGGTTGCGGCCCGGCCTCCTGCGTCTCGACCAGATCCCCGGGTTTCAGCGTCTCGATCCGGCGCAGCCCGGCCGGGGTTCGGACCCGGGTTCCGGCGGCGAAGCCTTCCAGCAGGTTCGGGGCCGCGACCGCCACTTCCCGCGCGCCAAAGATCGATTTCGCGATCTGCGCCGCCGCTGCCGAGGGATCCAGTCCCAGAACTCTGCCAAATGCCATCTCTTGCCCCACTTGCCTGCGGGCAAAACATCACCGAGCCGGGAAATCCCGTCCGTTCCGGCCATCCGGCCGCAGTGGGGGTGGGCGATTCTGCCCTGCTCGTATGCCCTGCCTCGGGTCGTCTTGATTTTGTTCAACCGTAAGTCAGCTTTAGCCCCCTTGGAAACGAAAATTTCCGTGATGCCGGGGGATCGGCGCCGGGGTGACCCGGGGGCAACAGCGGTTGTTGCGCGGGGGGGAAAGCGGGGCTAAGCCAAGGCATCGCACAGGAGCAACCGATGACCCTCGACCCCGTTCAACTGACTGCCGATCTGATCCGCTGCCCCTCGGTCACGCCCGTCGAAGGCGGCGCGCTGGTGCTTTTGGAACGGGTGCTCTCGGCGGCCGGTTTCGCCTGCACCCGGGTCGACCGCAACGGCACGCCCAATCTTTTCGCGCGCTGGGGGGCGAAGGGGGCGAAGACCTTCGGTTTCAACGGTCACACCGATGTCGTGCCGGTGGGCGATGCGGCCGCCTGGACGCAGGAGCCGTTTTCCGGCGCGGTGATCGAGGGCGTGCTGTGGGGCCGCGGCGCCACCGACATGAAATCGGGCGTGGCGGCCTTTGTCGCCGCCGCCGTCGATTTCGTCACCACCACCCCGCCCGAGGGCGCGATCATCCTGACGATCACCGGCGACGAGGAAGGCCCGGGCAAGGATGGCGCCCTGGCGCTGCTCGACTGGATGAAGGCCGAGGGCGAGGCGATGTCGGTCTGTCTGGTGGGCGAACCGACCTGTCCCGAGACCTTGGGAGACATGATGAAGATCGGCCGCCGCGGCTCGATGACCTTTTACCTCGAGGTCGAGGGGGTGCAGGGCCATTCCGCCTATCCGCACCGGGCGAAAAACCCGCTGCATGCGTTGGTCGAACTGCTGGGCCGGATGACGGCGGAACCGCTTGATCGCGGCACCGAGCATTTCGAACCCTCGACGCTGCAGATCACCACGATCGATTGCGGCAACCCGGCCAACAACGTGATCCCGGCGAAGGCGCGGGCGACGGTGAACATCCGCTTCAACGACGCCCATTCCTCGGCAAAGATCGAAGACTGGGCCCGCGGGCTGATTGCGGAAATCGAGGCGGAGACCGGCACCCGCGTCAGCCTGTGCACCGAGGTTTCGGGCGAAAGCTTCCTGACCCCCCCCGGCGATTTCGTCGAACTGGTCAGCCGGGCTGTCGTGTCGGAAACCGGGGTGGTGCCGGTGCTCTCCACCTCGGGCGGCACCTCGGATGCGCGTTTCGTCAAGGATCACTGCCCGGTGCTGGAATTCGGTCTGGTCGGCAAGACCATGCATCAGGTCGATGAACGCATCGAAGTGGCGCAGATCACCCGGCTGAAGGCGATCTATGCCCGCTGCCTGCGCGATTTCTTCGCATGAGGATCGTCGAGACCACCGATCTGACTGCGGTGCATGCGCTGCGCCGCGCCGTCTTCATCGAGGAACAGGGCGTGCCCGAGGCCGAGGAATGGGACGATCTGGACGGGCAGGCGGTGCATCTGCTGGCGCTGGAGGGCGCGGCCGCGCTGGGCACGGCGCGGCTCTTCGTGGCGGGCGAGACCGGCAAGATCGGCCGGGTCTGCGTGGTGCGGAGCGCGCGGGGCACCGGGCTGGGCAAGGCGCTGATCGCGGCGGGTTGCGACCGGCTGCAGGCGCTGGGCTGCACCCGGGTCGAGCTGGGCGCGCAGCTGCAGGCGATGCCCTTTTACGCGGGGCTCGGCTTTGCCGCTTTCGGTCCGGTCTATGACGATGCGGGCATCCCGCATCGATGGATGGCCCGCGCGCTGGCGCCCTGATCCGGGATTTTGGCGCAAAAGCGGGCAATCTGCCCGTTTTCGATGTCTTTGAAGTGTATCTTTAAGGATTTGCCCGCAAAACTGGGGTCTGGTCCGGTTTCGACGAGGCTTCCATGTCTGGTGATCTGGCGCAGTTGCGCCGCGTGCTCGAAGGGTTTCCCGGCGCGGCGCTGGCCGTGTCCGGCACGGCCCGGCTGCTTTGGGCCAATGCCGCGGCGGATCGCAGCCTTGGCACCGCGCAGGCTGTCGGGGCCGCGGTGGACAGGGTGCTGCCCGGGGAGCTGGGACACCGCATCGCCCGGATCGTCACCGCTTCAGACGGTGACGGGGCGGGGCTCTCGCAGCGCTTCGTGATCGATCCGGACGCGGCGGCGGCGCGGCAGGCCGAGGTGACGATCTGGCCGCTGGATCCGGGCGATGCCGCCCGCGTCTGGCTGGTGCAGATCGCGGCGCCGGTGGCCCTGCCCGGGGGCGGCGAGTGCCAGATGCAGGAGACGGCCCAGGAAACGCGGCTTGCCGAAGCCCTGGCCGAGGCCCAGGCCGCCCGCATCGCCGCGCAGGCCACCACCGATGCGCTGACGACGGCGCTGATCTGCGGCGAAACCGGGGTCTGGTCGATCTGCGCCGAGCTGGGCGAGGCCTGGATGCCCGACGAATGCTATCGCCAGCTGGGCTATGCGCCCGGCGATTTCATCCCCGACGAGATCGGCTGGCGCAGCCTGTTCCATCCCGACGATCTGGAGGCGGCGATGGCCCGGATGCAGGATCTGATCTGCGACCGGACCACGGTTTTCACCGCCGATCACCGGCTGCGCCACAAGGACGGCAGCCATCACTGGTATCGCACTGTCGCGCGCAAGATCGACCGGTCGGACCGGGGCCTGCCCTTCATCGTCAGCGGCGGCTTCACCCGCATCGACGAGGCGAAGGCGATCGAACGCCGCCTGTCCGAGGCGCTCGCCGATGCGCAGAAAAGCCGCGCCAAGGCCGAGGAGCGCGGCGAGCTTTTGCGCACCTCGGCGCTTTGCGCCGGGATCGGCTCGTTCAGCGTCTGCCCCGATCTGGGGCAGGGCTGGACCCCCGACGAGACCTATCGCCTGTTCGGCCATGCCCCGGGGGCCTTCGCCTCGACCGATGCGGGCTGGCGCAGCCAGATCCACCCCGAGGATCTGGCCTCGGCGGTGACCGAGATGGAAAAGCTGAAATCCGGGGCCAGCGATCTCTACGTCCACGAACACCGCTGCCGTCATGCCGATGGCAGCTATCACTGGTATCGCGCCATCGCCCGCCGCGTCGACCGTTCGGACAAGGGCTTGCCCTATCTGCTGGCCGGGGTGATCATCTGCATCGATCAGAGCCGGGAAAACGAACGCCGTCTGGCCGAGGCGGCGGACCGGGCGCAACAGGCCCGGGACCGGCTGGACACGCTGGCCGACAATGCGCCGGGGGCGCTGTTCGAATATCGCCGCAATGCCGACGGCTCGATCGACATGCCCTATTTCAGCGCCAAGCTGCCGATGATGGTCGGTGTCGCCCCCGAGGCGATCGTGGCCGATGGCGTGAATGTCTTCACCCACATGCCGCAGGACATGATGCCGGGGATCTTCGGCTGGATCGAGGAGTCGCGCGCACAGGGCACCCCGTTCGAACATCGGCTGCCGGTCGATCACCCCGATCGCGGCCGGATCTGGCTGACCGTTTCGGCGCTGCCCTGCAACCAGCCGGACGGGGCGACGCTCTGGTTCGGCAACGTCTTCGACATCACCGAACAGATGCGCATGACGCGCGAGGCCGAACGCTCGGCCGAGGCGGTCCGGCGCGCCCATGACCGCATGGTCACCATGGCGGAAAACGCGCCCGGGGCGATTTTCGAATGGCAGCGCGACAGCAGCGGCCATTTCAGCTTCGCCTTTTTCAGCGCCGCCCTGCCCGAGCTGCTGGGGCTGAGCGGCGAGGCGCTCAAGGCCGACGGGGCGGCGGTCTTCACCCGGATCCTGCCCGAGGACATTCCCTCGGTGCAGGCGGCGGTGACGCACTCGGTCGAGACCCTGACCCGGTTCGAGATCCTGCACCGGATCGGGCATCCGCAACGCGGCCTGCGCTGGCTGCATGTCTCGGCCAGCCCGTTCCTGCAGGATAACGGCACCATCGTCTGGTATGGCAATGCGATGGACGTGACCGAGCAGATCGAGGCCAAGCGCCGCGAGGAACAGGCGGCCCGGGAGATGCATCAGGCGCATGAACGCCTGGCCTCGATCGCCTCGATCGCGCCGGTCGGGCTTTACGAATTCCGCCGTTTCCCCGATGGCAGCGCCTCCTTCCCCTATGCGAGCCCCTATCTCGAGGATCTTCTGGGCATCGAATTCGGCCTGTTCTCGCAGGCGATCGCGGTCGAGGATCTGTTTGCCAATGTGCAGTTCGACGAGTTGCCGGATTTCCTGACCGGGCAGGGGGCGGGGCCGGGCATGCTCGACCTCTGGAACCAGCGGTTCCGGGTCCGGCATCCGCGGCGCGGCGATATCTGGCTGGCCAATTCGGCCACGTCCAAGCCGCAGCCCGACGGGTCGGTGGTCTGGACCGGGGCGCTGCATGATGTCACCGCCGATGTCGCGCGCGAAGCGGAATTGCGCCGGGCGCATCGGCTGGCCGAGGAAATGCGCGCCGAGAACGAACGTCAGGCGCTGCATGACGGGCTGACCGGGCTGCCGAACCGGCGCAGCTATGACAATGTGCTGGCCCGCCGCATTGCCGATGCGGCGGCGGCCGGTCCGCGCGATTGCCTGCTGATCCGGGTCGATCTGGATCATTTCAAGCATGTCAACGACACGCTGGGCCACGAGGCCGGGGACATGGTGCTGCAGCGCGTCGCCGATGTGCTGCGCGCCGAATTGCGCGGCGGCGATTTCGCGGCGCGGATCGGCGGCGACGAATTTTCGATCATCCTTGCGCCCGGTCAGTCGGGCGGCCATGCCCGCGAGGTGGTCGAACGGATGCAGGCGCGGCTGGCGGAACCCCTGTGGTTCGACGGGCGGCAATGCCGGTTCGGCGCCTCCTTCGGCATCGCCGAGACCGAGGATATCGCGGCCATGGGCACCGAGATCCAGCTTTTCGCCGATGCCGCCCTTTATCGCGCGAAGGAGGGCGGACGGAACCGGATGGAGTTCTTTACCCCGGAACTGCATCAGAACATCCTTTTCGACCGCAAGCTGGCGGGCGAGATTCAGGAGGGGCTCGACCGTGGCGAATTCGTGCCGTTCTTCCAGTCGCAGATCTGCGCCCGGACCGGACGGCTGACCGGGGTCGAAACGCTGCTGCGCTGGCGCCACCCCGAACGCGGCCTGCTGGTCCCCGATGCCTTCATGCATGTGGCGGTGCAATTGCGGCTGGTGTCGGAAATCGACCGGGTGATGATGGAGAAATCGGCCGCGGCCCTGACCTCCTGGCGGGCGCGGGGGCTGATCGTGCCGAAGATCAGCTTCAACGTCTCTTCGGGGCGGATGCATGATCCCGATGTGGTGCGGGCGGCCCGGGCCATCGCCGAGGGCGAGACCAAGGTGACCTTCGAGCTGCTGGAATCGATCCTCGTCGAGGAGGAGAGCGAGGTGTTCCGCTTCCATCTCGATGCGCTGCGCGACGCCGGGATCGAGATCGAGATCGACGATTTCGGTTCCGGTCATGCCTCGATCATCGGGCTGATGCAGATTGCCCCCTCGGCGCTGAAGATCGACCAGCGCATCGTGGCCCCGGTGGCGCGGGATCCGCGGTCGAAAAATCTGGTGCGCGCCATCGTCGAGATCGCCGAAACCCTGGGCATCGCCACCGTCGCCGAAGGGGTCGAGACCTGGGCGCAGGCCGAAATCCTGCGCGATCTTGGCTGCGACGTGCTGCAGGGCTATCTGTTCTCGATGCCGCAATCGGCCGAGGATTTCATGCGGATCTGCACGCAGGAGGTGGTGCGCCGCGCCTGAGGGGCTTGCCGCGCCCGCGCCGGGGCCGCATAGTCGGGCGATGCGAGGTCTGCGCCGCCCCCCGTCCGCCCATCCGTTCCATGTCATGGCAAAGCCCATCGGGCCGCGCTGCAATCTGGCCTGCGACTATTGCTATTACCTTGAAAAGGAAGCGCTGTTTCCGCCCGGCCATCGCTTTCGCATCGACGATGCGGTGTTGACCCGGTTCCTTGCCGATTACATCGCCAGCCAGTCCGCCGCCGGTCTGCGCGAGATTGCCTTTGCCTGGCAGGGCGGCGAGCCGATGCTGATGGGGCTCGACTGGTTTCGCCGCCTCGTCGCGCTGCAGGCCCGGCTTTGCCCGCCCGGGCACCGGATCTCGAACCTGATCCAGACGAATGGCACGCTGATCACCGAGGCCTGGGCCGGGTTCTTCGCCGAACAGGATTTTCTGGTCGGCCTCAGCCTTGACGGCCCGCCCGAGAGGCATGATGCGGCGCGGCCGGATCGGCGCGGGCGGCCCTCCTCCGCGGCGGTGCTGCGCGGGCTCGAGCGGTTGCAGCGGGCCGGGGCGCGGGTCAATCTGCTGACCGTGGTCTCCCGGGCGAATGTCGCCGATCCGGTTGCGGTCTATCGCTATCTGGCGGGGCTCGGGCCGGAGTTCCTGCAGTTCATCCCGGCGCATGAGCGGCTTTTGCCCGATGGCCGCCGCGCAGGGCCGCCCGGGCGGGACGACAGGGGGGCGGTGCTGGCGCCGTTCTGCATCACCGGGGCGGAGTATGGCCGGTTTCTCTGCGCGATCTTCGACGACTGGATCGCCCGCGATGTCGGCCGCATCTTCGTGCAGCATTTCGACGAGATGCTGGGCCTGCTGCTGGGCGAACCGGCGGGGCTGTGCGTCTTTGCCGAAACCTGCGGCACGGCGCTGGCTTTGGAACAGGACGGCGGGCTGTTCCCCTGCGATCACTACGTCTATCCGGCGTTCCGGCTGGGCAATATCAAGGCCCGTCCGGTGGGGGAACTGGCGGCGCTGCCAAAGGCGCGGGCTTTCGGCCGGGACAAGCAGGCCGGGCTTTGCGCCACCTGCCGCGCCTGTGCTTGGCGCCTTGCCTGCCATGGCGGCTGCCCGAAGCACCGCACCGCGCCCGAGCCGGGCGGGCCGGGCCGGATCAACCATTTCTGCGACGGCTACCGGATGTTTCTGGACCATGCCGCGCCGCGGCTGCGCCGGATCGGCGCTCTGATCGCCGCGGGCCGCCCGGCCGCCGCGATCATGGCCGAGGTCTGAACCGTTCGAATGCTGCGGATTTTCCGCGGCGGCGTCAGGATTTTCTTCATCCCCGTTTGCCATCCTGCCGGGGACAGATCCAGAAGGACGCTTGTGATGATTACTGCCGTTTCCAACGCCTCCCCCGTCACGCCGGTGCAAGCCGCCCGGGCCACCACGGCCAGCGGCCCGGCCTTCACCCTTGCGGAGGAGGCGACCGCGCCGGAACCGTCTCGGGATTGGGCCGGTTCAAGCCAGGCGAGCCGGATGCAGGAAGCCCTTGTGCAGGCGCGCGCCGCCGAGGCGAACCAGACCGAAGCGCCGGCCCCCGCCGCCGAGGAAGGGGCGGCCGCGTCCGAGGCCGGTGCCGAGGCGGCGCCTGCGGAGGCCGCAAGGACCGGGTCCGAGCACATTGCCCCGGCAGGATCGGGCTCCGCGGGCGATGCCGCCTCGGAGAAGCAGGAAATGAGCGACGCCGAACGCAAGAAAGCCGCGCGCAAGGCGGCGAAGGAGATCGAGGAAAGCTTCGACCGGATCAAGCAATTGCTGGCGAACCGGGTCGAGGTTCCCGAGGCTGCGCCGGGATCGCAGGCCGCCGCCAGCGCCTGGGCGGCCAGCCGCAAGGCGCAGGGCATTGCGCCGCTCCCCTATTCCACCGCAAGCGTCACCGCCACCTCAACCTGAGGGCAGACCCGCTTCGGCCCGCAGCCAGGAGCAGAGCGCCTCTGCCCCGGCGTCGTGCGGGGCGTTTGCGACCAGAAAATAGCCCCGGTCCGGGTTGGTCAGTTCCGGCCCGGCCTCGACCAGTTGATCGCGGGCAAGCAGCCGATCCACCAGACCGCGCCAGCCCAGAGCCACGCCTTGCCCGGCCAGCGCCGCCTCGATCACCAGCGCATAGGTGTTGCAGCGCAGATCCCCGCGCGCGCGGCGCGGATCGCGGGCCCGGGGCAGGGTACGCTGGTAAGAGGTCCAGTCGAACCAGATCGCCCCCGGTTCGGCATCCAGATGGATCAGCGGCGCATCGGGCAGCACGCCGTCGGGCAGACCGGCGCGCAGCGCGGGGGCGCAGACCGGCACCACCGCTTCGGGCATGATCTGCACCGCCTCGGGACCCAGCTCGGCGCGGGAGGCGAAAACCACCGCCATCTCGCCCTCGGCCCGTGTTCCGGCATGTTGCAGCGCGACGATCTGCAGTTCCAGTTCGGGATGGGCGGCGCGGAACAGATGCAGCCGCGGCATCAGCCAAAGGCTGGAAAAGGCGTAATCGGTGCAAAGCCGCAGCGTCTTGCGCCGGGGCTGCGGGCGCAGCGCCTCGGCCAGCGCATCGACCTGGGTGACGGCGCGGGTCAGGATGTCGTGCAGCGCCCGCCCCTCGGGCGTCAGCTCCACCCCGCGGGCCTTGCGCAGCAGCAGGGCGACCCCGAATTCCCCCTCGGCGCGGCGGATCTGATAGCTGACCGCGGGCTGGGTGATGTTCAGGCGATGGGCCGCCTCGGACAGGCTGCCCGCCCGCCCGACCTCGACGAAGACCCGCATCCAGCCCAGATCGACCCGTCGCATCAGGTATAAACCCTCCTTATCGCAAGCATTCAGAAATTGCCTCTGTACAGGACAAACTGTCTCACCTTTCATAAGCGAATGAAATAGCTGACAGGGAGCCAGAATGACCTTCTCCATCGCCTGCCGCACGGGGCTTTCCGTGGCATTCCTTCTGTCCGGCGCCGCGATGGCGCTGGCCGATGACGGCTCCTGCGCGACGATCCGGATGTCGGACCCGGGGTGGACCGACATCACCGCGACGAATGCGGTCGCCTCGGTGGTGCTGACGGGCCTTGGCTATGCGCCCGAGGTCAAGACGCTGTCGGTGCCGATCGGCTATGAATCGATGAAGAATGGCGAGATCGACGTGTTTCTGGGCAACTGGATGCCGGCGCAGCAGAAATTCATCGACGATCTGACCGCCGCCGATGCGGTCGATCATCTGGCGCAGAACCTGACCGGGGCGAAGTTCACGCTGGCCGTGCCGACGGCCGCGGCGGCCAAGGGCGTGACGGATTTCGCCGATCTGGCCGCGCATGGGGATGATTTCGATCACAAGATCTATGGCATCGAGCCGGGGGCGCCCGCCAATGCCAATATCCAGAAGATGATCGACGGCAATGATTTCGGGCTGCGGGACTGGGAACTGGTCGAATCGGGCGAACAGGCGATGCTGGCGCAGGTCGATCGCGCGGTGAAGGAGGGCAAGGGGATCGTCTTCCTCGCCTGGGCGCCGCATCCGATGAATGCCAATTTCGACCTGACCTATCTGTCGGGCGGGGATGCCTATTTCGGCCCCGATTTCGGCGGGGCCACGGTGCATACGCTCGCCCGCAAGGGCTGGGCCGGGGCCTGCCCGAATGCGGGCAAGCTGTTTTCGAACCTCGTGTTCGAGCTGGGGATGGAGAACGCGCTGATGGGATCGATCCTTGGCGGCACCGATGCCAGGGTGGCGGCCAGCGACTGGATCAAGGCGCATCCCGAGGTTCTGGGCCCCTGGCTGGACGGGGTGACGACGCTCGACGGCCAACCGGGCGAGGCGGCGGTCAAGGCCGCGTTGGGACTGTAAGGACGAAGCCGGACCATGGACCCCCGCCCGAATATTCTTGTCATCATGGTGGATCAGGCCAACGGGACGCTGTTTCCCGACGGTCCGGCCCCGTTCCTGCACACGCCGCATCTGAAGCGTCTGGCGAAGCGGTCCACCCGCTTTGCCAATACCTACACGGCCAGCCCCTTGTGTGCCCCCGCGCGGGCGTCCTTCATGTCGGGGCAGTTGCCGTCCCGCACGCGGGTTTACGACAATGCGGCCGAATTCGCCTCGGACATTCCGACCTTCGCGCATCACCTGCGCCGGGCGGGCTATGCCACGACGCTTTCGGGCAAGATGCATTTCGTCGGCCCCGATCAGCTGCATGGCTTCGAGGAACGGCTGACGACCGACATTTACCCGGCCGATTTCGGCTGGACGCCCGATTACACCAAGCCGGGCGAGCGGATCGACTGGTGGTATCACAACCTCGGCTCGGTCACCGGCGCGGGCGTGGCCGAGATCACCAACCAGATGGAATATGACGACGAGGTCGCCTATCACGCCACGCGCAAGCTTTACGACCTGTCGCGGCGGCAGGACGACCGGCCCTGGTGTCTGACGGTGTCCTTCACCCATCCACACGACCCCTATGTGGCGCGCAAGCGGTTCTGGGATCTTTACGAGGAAAGTCCGGCGCTGGACCCCACCGTGCCTGCGCTGCCTTTCGAGGATCAGGACCCGCAGTCGCGGCGTATTCTGGAATCCTGTGATTTCAGAAATTTCGAAATAACCCCCGAAATGATCCGCCGTGCCCGCCAGGGGTATTTTGCCTCGATCAGCTACATCGATGAAAAGATAGGGGAAATCCTTGACGTTCTGGAACGCGGGCGGATGGCGGACAACACGATCATCGTCTTCGTCTCGGATCATGGCGACATGCTGGGCGAGCGCGGCTTGTGGTTCAAGATGAACTTCTTCGAGGGCTCGGCGCGGGTGCCGATGATGATTGCCGCGCCCGGCTGGAAACCCGGGCGGATCGACACGCCGGTCTCGACGCTTGACATCACGCCGACGCTGGCGGCCTTGGCGGGGATCGACATTTCCACGTTGGCGCGCTGGACCGACGGGGTCGATCTGGACCCGGTGGCGCAAGGCGGGGCCCGCGCCGCGGTGCCGATGGAATATGCCGCGGAATCGACGATCGCGCCGATGGTCTGCCTGCGCGAGGGGCGTTACAAGCTGATGCTCTGTGCCGTCGATCCGCCGATGCTTTACGACCTCGAAGCCGATCCGCAAGAACTGGTCAATCTGGCCACCGCGCCCGAACATGCGGATACACTGAAGCGGCTGACCGATCAGGCGCTGACGCGTTGGGATCTGGGCGCCTTCGATGCGGCGGTGCGCGAAAGCCAGGCGCGGCGCTGGGCGGTTTATGACGCGCTGCGCAACGGCGCCTATTTCCCTTGGGATTACCAGCCGCTGCAAAAGGCGTCGGAACGCTACATGCGCAACCACATGGACCTGAACGTGCTGGAGGAAAACCAGCGCTATCCGCGCGGCGAGTGAAATGGGGGGCTGCCCGCGAAGGGCAGCCCTTCAATGTTTGAATCGGCGTACCAGCGTCCAGATGCCGAGCAGAACCCCCATCTGGATCGCATTCGTCACCAGCCCGATGGCGGCGGCGACCAGGAACCAGACGTTGCCGTTCGGAAACAGCAGCGGGATCACGAGCGCGACCAGCACAAGCCCCGCCGCAAGGGTCGGGATCCTGCCCAGCCGGTCTTCAAGCCGCGGTTGCAGCGCAATCACCCCGGCCAGCAGGATGACGCGCAGCGGATCCCCGATCTGGGTGATGAAAATGTCGACAAGTCCCAATGCTCTCCTCCCTCTGAGCCTGACTGCGCGACATTAGGCGCCGCCGCCCCTTTCGCCAAGAATTTTCCCGGGTCAGGCTTGCGCAACCGTTGCCGCGACCGAGAGCCGGGCGCCATCCAGCGTGCGGGCCGTGCCCTTGCGCGCATCGCCCAGCACGACGGCGTCGCTGCGCAGCATCGAGCGGCCCCGCGCGTCGCAGGGGCACCAGCCCGAGGCATCGACAAGCCCCGCGGTGCGGGCAATCGCCCCGGCCACATGCGGCGGCACGAAGTTGATCACATCGGCCCTCAGAGACCCGGCCCCGGTCTCGATCCGGCCCGCCCGCGCGTCGACGGCCGTCACCCCGGCGCCCTCCGCCGCGGTGATCCAGGCCACCTGCGCATCGATCCCCTGCAGCCGCTTCGCCATCGCGAAGGATTGCGCCAGCGCGGGCGTCGGCGTCGCATCGAGCACCGTCAGCCGCGCCGCGGGGCGGGTGGCGGCGATCCGGCGTGCCAACACCAGCGCACGGTGCAGCGCCACCTGCGGATGGCTCAGCTCCGCGGGCAGGCGCAGCACGACATGACCGGCCTCGGGCAGGGCGGCCAGCTGCGCCGCCAGCCGCCGCGCCTCGCGCGCATTGCCCCAGGCGGCGGGCATCGCAAAGCGCGCCTCGGCATCGAGCCCCTCGATCGCTTCGGCCTTGGCCGTCGTGCCCGGGGCCAGATAGAGCCGGTCAAAGGCGGCATCGCGGCCGGAAAAGAGCGAAAGCCGCCCCGCCGTCCAGTCGACATCGGTGACATCGTCGAGCATCACCTCGATGCCCTGCGCCTTCAGCCGGGAAAGCGTCGCCTCGGTGCGCGGCGGGACAAAGGCGGCGGCGGCCGCGTCGCCGGTTTCCCGGGCCAGACGGGTCGGATCGCGTTCCAGCAGCGTTACACGCAGCGCGGGATGGGCGGCACGCAGCGCCAGCGCCGCCTGTGCCCCGGCGGGACCGGCGCCGACGATCACGGCGCGGTCCGAAGGCGCAAGGGCAAGGCCGATCCCGCCCGCCGCGGCAACGGCAGAGGTGGCGAAAAGACCGAGGGCGAGGTGGCGACGGGTCAGACGGGTCATCGGAAGTCTCCTGACGAAAGGGGGGGGCGGAGGGGTCAGCTTCTCTTTTCCAGCAATTCGGCTTCGGGATGGATCGGGCGATAGATCTCCACCCGGTCGCCTTCCTTCAGCGGCTTTTCCAGCGGGCAGATCTGGCCGAAAATGCCGATCTTCTGCGTGCTCAGATCGATCTCGGGGAACTGGTCGAGCAGACCGGATTTCTCGATCGCGTCGCGCGCCGTGGCGGTGTCCGGCACATCGACATGTTTCCAGACCTGCACGGTCGGCTTGGCATAGGCGACACCCACGATCATGCCTCTTCTCCGGTTTCCAGTTTCGGTTTCAGCACGCCCGCCGCGGTGAACACGCGTTCGGTGCGCATCTGCTTGATTTCCTGTTCGATCGTCGGCTTGCGGGCATCGATGATGCGCTTGAGCGCGAAAAGCCCCCCCACCACCAGAAAGCCGCCCGGCGGCAGGATCATGATCAGAAAGCCGGGGTAGTCGGGAAAGATCTGCAGCTCCATGAAGGCGAAATGCGGCCCCAGAAGCAGCGAGGCCTGGGCGAAAAGCGTCCCCGAACCCAGGATTTCCCGGATCGCCCCCACCACCACCAGCGCAAGCGTGAAGCCGATCCCCATCATCAGCCCGTCAAGCGCCGAGGCGAGCACGCCAAAGCGCGAGGCAAAGGCCTCGGCCCGGCCCAGGATGGCGCAGTTGGTCACGATCAGCGCGATGAAGAGGCCCAGCACCTTGTGCAGATCGTGCAGCCAGGCGTTCAGCGCCAGATCGACCACGGTCACGATGGCGGCGATGATCAGGATGAAGGCCGGAATGCGGATCTCCGGGGCGATGGTCTTGCGCAGCGCGGAAATCACCACGTTCGACAGGATCAGCACCACCGTCGTCGCCAGCCCCATGCCCAGCCCGTTCGTGGCGGTGCCGGTGATGGCCAGCGTCGGGCACAGCGCCAGCATCTGGCCCGTCACGATGTTCTTGTCCCACAAGCCGTCGCGGGCGATCTTGGCGTAACTCTCCGACATGGGCGCGCTCCTCAGGATTTCGGGGGCAGGGGGGCGGTCAGCGCCGCCTTGTTGCGGTCAAAGAACATCAGCCCGCGATAGATCGTCTTGACCACCGCGCGGGGGGTGATCGTGGCCCCCGAGAACTGGTCGAACACGCCGCCGTCGCGTTTCACCTTCCAGTGGCCGGGCTCGGGATCGGCCAGCGACTTGCCGGCGAAGCCCAGGATCCAGTCATCCTTCGCCACTTCGATCTTGTCGCCCAGACCCGGGGTTTCGGTATGCGACAGCACCCGCACGCCCAAAAGCGTGCCATCGGGGGCGATGCCCAGCAGCACCCGGATCTGACCGCTGTAGCCGGGGCCGGAAAGTTCATAGGCGAGGCCCGTCACCGCGCCCGCTTTGGTGGCGACATAGACCTTGATCGTGCCTTCCTCGGCGTCGCTGACCGGGCGCATCGCGGCCGCCAGATCATTGTCGTGCAGGTCGTGCGGGATCACCTGTTCCAGCGAGGCGGCCAGATCTTCGGCGCCGCGGGCGGCGATCGGCGCCGAGGTGCTGTCGTTCGCCACGGCCAGCAGCACCGCGGTGACCAGCGCAAACATCGCCAGCATGATCCCGTGCGCCAGAGGCGAGGCCTTGAACCAGGGCAGTTTCGGTTTTTCGGGGGGGGGCGTGTCGGTCATTTCTGCGCTCCCTTCGCGGGTTTGGCGGCGCCAAGCGGCTTGCCGGTGCGGGACCGTCCGAAGATCCGCGGCCGGATGTAGGTTTCGATCAGGGGCGTGACCGAGTTCATCAAGAGCACCGCAAAGGCCACGCCCTCGGGGAAGGCGCCGAAGGTGCGGATCACGAAGACCAGCGTGCCGATGCCGATGCCATAGACCCATTTGCCTGCGGTGGTGACCGGCGAGGTGACGTAATCGGTGGCGATGAAGAAGGCGCAGAGCATCGTCGAGCCCGAGGTCAGATGCAGGATCGGCGGGGCGAAGCGGTCCGGCGCAAGGAAGGAGCAGATCGCCGACAGCGTGACCAGCGTGCCCAGCACGGCCAGCGGGATCGTCGGTGTGATGATCCTTGTGACCAGCAGCAAAAGCCCGCCCAGTGCCAGAAGCACGGTCGAGGTCTCGCCCAGGCTGCCGGGCACGAAGCCCAGAAGACGGCTTTCCAGATCCGCCAGCGTCGGGAGGATCTCGCCCATCGTCGCGCCCGCGCTGATCTGGCTCTTGATGTGGCTCAGCGTCGAGGCGGAGGAGACGGCGTCGAACTCCTGCGAACCAAGGAAAGTGATCGACAGCCCGTGCAGGAAGGAGGGGCCCTCCAGCAGGCCGACCGGCGCGATCCAGGTGGTCATCTGCACCGGCAGCGCGACGACGAGCATGGCGCGGGCGACCATCGCCGGGTTGAACAGGTTCTGCCCCAGCCCGCCGAACAGGTGTTTCGCGATGACGATGGCGATGAAGGACCCGATCACGCCGACCCACCAGGGCGCATAGGGCGGCAGCGTCATCGCGACAAGCCAGCCCGACAGGATCGCCGAGCCGTCGGTGGCAAAGGGCCGGATCGGCTTGTCCGCGATCTTCAGGCAGGCGACCTCGAAGACCCAGGCCGAGACGACCGTGGTCAGGAACAGGAAAATCGCGGGCCAGCCGAATTCCCACAGCCCGAACAGGGTGGCGGGCGTCAGCGCCGCCACCACCGTCAGCATCGTGCGGGAAACGGTGAACAGCGTGTGGGTGTGCGGGCCCGCAACGGGCATGTGCATGGTCACGGCGTGGCCTCCCCCTGGATGGCGGTTGCGGTCGCGGGCGGGGGCATCGCTGCCGCAGCGGCCGCTTCTTCGGCTTTCTTCTTCGCGGCCATCTCGGCCTTGCGCTTCAGCATCATCTGTTTCTTCGCCTCGGCGATCGCCTCTTCGCGGGCCTTGCGGGCGGCGGCGAGACGCTTGGTTTCCTCCTGCTGGTGCTTGCGGCTTTGCCGTTCCGAGAGCTTGCCCTTGGCGAACTGGAACGACTGCACCAGCGGCAGGTTGGCGGGGCAGTTGTAGGAACAGCAGCCGCAGGCAAGGCAGTCCATCAGCCCGACCTTGGCCGCGCCCTCCAGATCGCCCGCGTGGATGCGGGCGTTCAGCTCGAAGGGCGTCAGCCCCACCGGGCAGCCCTGCACGCAGCGGCCGCAGCGGATGCAGGGCATGGTCTTCGCCTCGGGCGTTTCCGCCGCGGTCAGCGCCAGAATGCCGTTCGTGCCCTTGACCACCGGCACCCGCGGGTTCTGGATCGGCATCCCCATCATCGGCCCGCCCAGAAGCAGCCGGTCCGGTTCCTCGGTGAAGCCGCCGCAATGGGCGATGATCTCCGACACCGGCGTGCCGATCAGCACCCGCAGGTTGGCGGGGCGGCGGATGCCGTGTCCCGAAACCGTCACCGTCCGCGCGATCAGCGGCTCGCCATAGCGCACGGCCAGGTGGACGGCATGGGCGGTGGCGATGTTGTGCACGACGACGCCCAGATCGGCGGTCAGCGCCCGGGCCGGGGTTTCCTGTCCGGTGATCATCTTCACCAGATGCTTTTCCGAGCCCATCGGATATTGCGTCGGCACCACATGGATCTTGAACGTGTAGCCAAGCGCGCGGTTGTAACGCGTCATCGCCTCGATCGCCTGCGGCTTGTTCGATTCGATCGCCACGAAGACCTGTTTCACGCCCAGCGCCCGGGCCATGATGCCGATGCCGTCGGCGATTTCCTCGGCGCGTTCGCGCATCAGCCGGTCATCGCAGGTCAGATAGGGTTCGCATTCGGCGCCGTTGATGATCAGCGTCGTCAGATCGTATTTCGCCCGCAGGTTCAGCTTCACCGCCGAAGGGAAGGTGGCGCCCCCCATGCCGACGATCCCCGCCGCCGCCACCTGCGCCGCGATCTCTTCGGGCGCGGCGTTCTCGGGGCGGAGGCGCGGCAGGTGCGGGCCCCATTTGTCCTCGCCGTCGGGGCGGATGGTGATCGTCGGCACCGGCAGGCCCGAGGCATGCGGGGCCACGAAATGCCCCACCGCGATCACCCGCCCCGAGGTCGGCGCATGGATGTTGGCCGACAGCGGCCCCCGGGCCTTGGCGATCAGCTGGCCCTTCAGCACCAGATCGTCGCGTTTCACGATCGGCTCCGCCTCGGCGCCGATATGCTGCTGCAAGGGCAGGCGGATCAGCGCGGGCATCGGCATCGTCTCGATCTCGCATTCCGAGGTCAGATGCTTGTGGGTTTCCGGGTGGATCCCGCCGCGGATCGAAAAGGATTGCAGCGGATGAAACAGGGTGGCGATCGAGGGAAGTCTCATGCTGCGGTCTCCGCGCTTGCCGCGACCAGACCCGGTTGCGGCTTGTCCCAATACCAGGTCTTGAGGGTCTTCGGCTTGACGCGGCTGACGATCGCCTCGGTCGGGCAGACCTCGATGCAGGCGTCGCAGCCGATGCAGGCGTCCATCACCACGGTATGGATCTGCTTGGCGCCGCCGACGATCGCATCGGTCGGGCAGCGCTTGAAACATTTCTGGCAGCCGGTGCAGTGATCCTCGAAAACAAAGGCGACCATCGGCTCGATCTCGGCGATCGGGCCTGCGTCGGCGCCCGCCTCGACGGTGACGATCTCGGCCAGGGCCAGCGCCACATCGCGCCCGCCCGGGGTGCAGGCGGTCACCGGCGCGTTGCCCTCGGCCATCGCCTCGGCCAGACCGTTGCAGCCGGGAAAGCCGCAGGCGCCGCAATTGGTGCCGGGCAGGATCTTGGCGATTTCCTCGACGATCGGCGGGGTCTCGACGTGGAACTTGCGGGCGGCGGCGCCGAGCAGGTAGCCCAGCCCGAGCCCGAGGGCCGACATGGAAGCGGCGGCTGCGATCATGGCAGGTCTCCTTTCGACGATCAGACGTGCACGAGCCCGGCAAAGCCCATGAAGGCGAGGCCCAGAAGCCCTGCGGACACGAAGGCGATGGGGGTTCCGGCAAAGGCCGCGGGCACCGAAAGCTGCGCCAGCCGTTCGCGCATGCCCGCAAAGATCACCAGAACGAGCGTGAAACCGACCGAGGCGCCAAAGCCGCTCAGCGTGCTCATCGCAAGGCTCAGATGGCCCTGAATGTACATCAGCGGCAGGCCGAGGACGGCGCAGTTCGTGGTGATCAGCGGCAGATAGATGCCGAGCGCCTTGTGCAGGTCGGGGGTGACCTTGCGCATCACCGTCTCGATGAACTGCACGATCGCGGCGATGACCAGGATCATGCTCAGGATGCGCAGGAATTTCAGGTCGAGCGGTTCCAGGATCAGCGCCTCGACCAGCCAGCAGGCGGCCGAGGCGACGGTGATCACGAAGGTCGTGGCCAGCCCCATGCCGATCGCGGCATCGGTCTTGCGCGAGACGCCCATGAACGGGCAGAGCCCGAGGAATTTCACCAGCACGACGTTGTTCACGAGCGCGGTGCTCAAGAGGACGAGAAGGAAGTCTTGCATCGGTCTCCCCGGTTGGCTGTGCCGTCGCGCCAAGGCGTGGCGAAGGGCTTCATCGGGGATCAAGCAAGGGCTGTGCCAAGCGGGCGGATCGCGGCCTGTCGCGCCCCCGCGTGCCCGCCCGCACGCGTGTCCGCGCGCGCATCCGCCCCCGCGCCCGCGATAAAGATGTGAGCGCTCCCGCCGCAGCGGCAAAGCCCGTCGGTTTCGGGGGGAAATCGCCCCGATCACGGCTTCGGGAGCCGGTTTTCCGCGTGTTTTCGGCGCTTTCGCCGCATTGTCGGGTTTCCGACAATTTGTCGGGGCCGCGCCGCGGCTTCTGTCGTCTTGCGGCCCCGCACCCCTGTTTCCTTGGGCTTCCGCGCTTGGCACGGTTCTTGCTGCACATCTGATGCGGCCTGCCCGCAACCACAGGAGTGTTCCCTTGTCCGTTCCGCCTTTCACCATCCGCCCGGCCGCGCCCCGCCTTGACGGCCCCACCGGCCCTGTCGCGGTGGCGCCCGGCGTGCATTGGGTGGGGGCGCTCGATCCGGGGCTGCGCAATTTCGACGTGATCCTGAAAACCGCGAATGGCACCACCTACAATGCCTATGCCGTGCGCGGGTCAGAGGGGGTCGCGGTGATCGACACGGTCAAGGCCGAATTCGCGGGCGACTTCTTTGCCCGGCTGGAAGCCGTTGCCCGCTATGACGAAATCCGCCTGATCGTGCTGAACCATCTGGAGCCCGATCACACCGGCGCCGTGCCCGAACTCTTGCGCCGCGCACCGCAGGCGCAGGTCCGGCTGTCGCCCCGCGGCCTGCCGATGCTGCGCGCGCTTTTGAAGGACGACTTCGAGCGTTACGACATCAAGGGCGTCACCACCGGGCAATCGGTCAGCCTGGGCGACCGCGATCTGCAGTTCTTCACCACGCCTTTCGTGCATTGGCCCGACACGCAATGCACCTGGCTGGCGGCGGAACGGGTGCTGTTCACCTGTGACCTGTTCGGCAGCCATTATTGCGACGGGCGGCTGTTCAATGACCTTGTCGGCGATTTCCGGTTTTCTTTTGAGTATTACTTCGACCGGATCATGCGCCCCTTCCGCAGTTTCGTGGCGCAGGCGCTCGACCTGATCGAGCCGCTCGATTTCGGCATCATCGCCCCCGCGCATGGGCCGATCCTGCGCAGCCATCCGCGCGATTATCTGACCCATACGCGGCGGCTGATTTCCTCGCGGCTCGCCGCCGAAACCGGCAGCGAAAAGACGCTGCTGATCTTTTACGTCTCGGCCTATGGCGCCACCGCGCAGCTGGCGCAGGCGATCCATGACGGTGCCGCCGAAAGCCCCGATGTGCGGGTGTCGCTCTTTGATCTGGAGGGCGGCGAGATCACCCCCTTCCTGGATCTGATCGAGGAGGCCGACGGCATTGCGCTGGGCACGCCGACGATCAACGGCGATGCGGTGCGCACGATCTGGGAAATGCTGGCGGCGCTGGTCGATATCGAAACCCGCGGCAAGCTGGGGGCGGCTTTCGGCTCCTATGGCTGGTCGGGCGAGGCGGTGCGGCTGGTCGAAACCCGGCTGCAGGGGCTGAAGATGCGTCTGCCGGAACCGGGGTTGCGGGTGAAGCTGCACCCCTCCGCGGCGGAACTGGAAGAGGGGCGGGCCTTCGGGCGCCGCCTTGCCGATCACCTGACCGGCCGGGCCGCGCCCCGCGAGGTCGACTTCGCCGAAATCGCGGCGCGCTGAAACAAAGGACGGACCATGGACAAGGCCACACTGACGTTCACCGATGTCTCGATCACGGTCAACGTGCCCACCGGAACCCGCATCATCGAGATGTCGGAAAAGGTCGGCTCGGGCATCACCTACGGCTGCCGCGAGGGCGAATGCGGCACCTGCATGACCCATATCCTCGAAGGGTCGGAAAACCTGTCGGAACCGACCGCGCTGGAAATGCGGGTGCTGGAGGAAAACCTGGGCGGCAAGGATGACCGTCTGGCCTGCCAGTGCCGGGTGCTGGGCGGCGCCGTCAAGGTTCGCCCCGCCTGAAACGAAACGAAGCCAAGCCATTTGCCAGGAAAGGAAACCAGCCATGGCCATGAAGATCGATCCCGAACTCTGCACCTCTTGCGGCGACTGCGAACCGGTCTGCCCGACCAATGCGATCGCGCCGAAGAAAGGCGTTTATGTGATCAACGCCGACACCTGCACCGAATGCGAAGGCGAGCATGACCTGCCGCAATGCGTCAACGCCTGCATGACCGACAACTGCATCAACCCGGCGGCGTAAGATGACCGGCTGCTGCGACGACGGTCCGGCGACCGGACCGCGCGATCTGCGCGAAAGACTGCGCGTGGTCGCGGTCAGGGGCGAAAGCCTTGTCGTCGCGGCAGACCGCGCCTCGGCCTGTGCCGCCTGCGCCGAGGCGAAGGGCTGCGGCACCAGGGCGCTGATGTCGATGCACCGCACCGATCTGATGACGATCGCGCGTCCGGCCGGGCTGATCGTCGCGCCGGGGGACGAGGTCGAGGTGGCGATGTCGGGCAACAATCTTCTGGCCGGGGCGGGGCTTGCCTATCTGCTTCCGGCGCTGGCCTTTGTCGTCGCTTTGGCGCTGGCCTCCGGGGCGGGCCTGTCGGACGGGGGCGCGGCCCTTGTTGGGGGCGTCGTGCTGATGTTTTCCTTCCTGCCGCTGGTGCTGCTGGAACGCCGCGCGCGGCTGTCGCGGGCGTTGCAGGTGCTCGACGTGCATCCGGGGCACGGCCGATGATCGGCCGCAGGGCCGCGTTTCGCACCGGTCTGGCGCTTGCGGCCGGGCTTGTCCTTGCGGGGGGCGTGCGGGTGCTGACCGCACCGGCCCCCGATGTATCCGAGACCTTTTACGTCTTCGGCACGCTGCTCGAGGTCGAAACCCATGGTGTCCCCGAGGCGCAGGCCCGCGACGCGATGGCGGTGCTTGGCGCGCATTTCCGGCAGATGCACCGCGATTGGCACGCCTGGGCCCCCGGTGAACTCGAAAGCCTGAATGCCGCGATGGCCGCCGGGCAAAGCTTCGAGGTCGATCCGGGGCTGGCAAAACTCTTGCAGCAGGGCAGGGACCTTGCCTGCCGCTCGGAGGGGCTGTTTGATCCCGCCGTGGGCGGCATGGTCGAGGCCTGGGGCTTTCACGCCGACACCCCGCCCGAGGGCGATCCGCCCTCTGACGCGGTGGTGGCGAAGCTTCTGGCGGGCGCTCCGAAAATGACCGATCTGACGATCACCGGAACGACGGTCCGCTCGTCGAACCCCGCGGTGCAGCTGGATCTGGGCGCCTATGCCAAGGGCGCGGCGCTGGACTTGGCCGAGGCGGACCTGACCGCCGCGGGCATCCGTGATGCGGTGCTGAACGCGGGCGGCGGCGTGCAGGTTCTGGGCGATCACGGGTCGCGGCCCTGGCGGGTGGCGATCCGCGATCCGTTCGAATGGGGCGTCGTCGGCGCGGTGTCGCTGCGCCCGGGCGAGGCTTTGCACACTTCGGGCAATTACGAACGCTACTTCGACAGGGGCGGCATCCGCTTTTCCCATATCATCGATCCCCGCACCGCAAGGCCGATGCGGGGGGTGGTCTCGGTCTCGGTCCTGTCCGACAATGGCGCGCTCTCGGATGCCGCCGCCACCGCGCTTTGCGTCGCGGGCGAAGAGGACTGGCCGCGGATCGCCGCGCAGATGGGGGTCCGCGCCGTGCTCAGGATCACCGATGACGGATCGATCTTCGCCACCCCCGAGATGAGGGCGCGACTCGAAGCGGTCGAGGGCGGCTTCCCCGCGCCGATCACCGTCGTCGATCTGCCCAAGGATGTGGCAATCCCCCTTTGTCCCGAGGGCTGAACGCGCTTTGGCACGGGCTTTGCCCGGCCGCTTCTGTCACATTCTGGATTTGGAACGATTCCATGTTGCAGCGCGGCGACGATCACGCTACCCCCTCGGACCGGGATTTCCGCGGGGACCGACCCCCGCCTGACCGCAGCTGGAGCCAAAGATGAAAACCAACAGCAAATTGCCCGACGTGACCTTTCACACCCGCGTGCGCGACGAAAGCGTCGGCGGCCCGAACCCCTACCGCTGGCAGGACATGACCACCGCCGATTACTTCGCGGGCAAGCGGGTGATCCTGTTCTCGCTGCCGGGCGCTTTCACGCCGACCTGCTCGACCTATCAGCTGCCGGGCTTCGAAAAGGGCTTCCCGGAATTTGCCGCGCAGGGCATCGACGAGATCTATTGCCTCTCGGTCAACGACAGCTTCGTGATGAACCAATGGGCCAAGGCGCAGGGTCTGGAAAACGTCCAGGTGATCCCGGACGGTTCGGGCGAATTCACCCGCCGCATGGGGATGCTGGTGCGCAAGGACAACCTGGGCTTCGGCCTGCGGTCCTGGCGCTATGCCGCCATCGTGACGAATGGCGTGATCGAGGCCTGGTTCGAAGAGCCCGGCCTGATGGACAACTGCCCCGAGGATCCCTATGGCGTCTCCAGCCCGGAAAACGTTCTGGCCTGGCTGAAAACCGCGAAAGCCGCCTGAGCGATCCGACAGAGGTTCCGAAAGCCCCGCCCGTCCGGCGGGGCTTTTCTGTTGCAGGCCGTCCGACAATTTGTCGGATATGCTCCAAACCCGGCGCCGTGGCTGCAAAAACCGGGCCGTTTCACCTGGCACGTTGCTTGCTTCATCCCTCCTGACAGGGGGATGCATCATGTCCGAAGCCTTGAAGTCGAAAATCGCCGATGTCCTGAACGAGCCGGGCTGTGCCACCAACTCGACCAAGACCGATGTTTTGCGCAAGAAGGGCTGCACCAAGCAGCTGACCCCGGGGGCCGCGGCCGGTGGCTGCGCCTTTGACGGCGCGATGATCGCGCTGCAGCCGATCGTGGATGTCGCCCATCTGGTCCATGCCCCCGCCGCCTGCTGGTCGAACGGCTGGGACAACCGCTCTTCGGCCTCGTCGGGCTCGGAGCTTTACCGCAAGGGCTTCACCACCGATCTGTCGGAACTCGACATCGTCATGGGCCACGGCGAGAAGAAACTTTACCGCGCGCTCCGCGAGGTGATCGAGGCGGAAAGCCCCGCCGCCGTCTTCGTCTATGCGACCTGCGTGACGGCGCTGATCGGCGACGATCTGGATGCGGTCTGCAAGGCGGCGACGGCGAAATGGGGCACGCCCTGCATTCCGGTCAATGTGCCGGGGTTCGCGGGGTCGAAGAACCTGGGCAACAAGCTGGGCGGAGAGGCGCTTCTGGATCACGTCATCGGCACGCTGGAACCCGAGACGGTGACGCCCTATGACGTCAACATCATCGGCGATTACAACCTGTCGGGCGAGCTGTGGCAGGTGAAGCCGCTGCTCGACAAGCTCGGCATCCGCATTCTGGGCTCGATCGCCGGGGATGCGCGCTACAAGCAGGTGGCGATGGCGCATCGGGCCAAGGTGACGATGCTGGTCTGTTCGCAGGCGCTGATCAATGTCGCGCGCAAGATGCAGGAGCGCTACGGCATCCCCTATTTCGAGGGGTCTTTCTACGGCATTTCCGACACTTCGCAATCGCTGCGCAGGATGTGCGAATTGCTGGTGGATCAGGGCGCGCCGAAGGACCTTCTGAACCGCTGCGAGGTGCTGATCGCCAGGGAAGAGGCAAAGGCCTGGGCGGCGCTGAAACCATTTCGCCCGCGCGTCGCGGGGCGCAGGGTGCTGCTTTACACCGGCGGGCACAAATCCTGGTCCGTCGTCTCGGCGCTGCAGGAACTGGGGATGGAGGTCGTCGGCACCTCGATGCGCAAGGCGACGGCGAATGACCGCGACCGGGTGATCGAGATCATGGGCGACGACAAGCACATGTATGAAAACATGGCCCCGCGCGAGATGTATCAGATGCTGCGCGACGCCGGGGCGGATGTGCTTTTGTCGGGCGGGCGGTCGCAATTCGTCGCCCTGAAGGCGCTGGTGCCCTGGGTCGATGTCAATCAGGAAAAGCACGAACCCTATGCCGGGTATATGGGCATGGTCGATCTGGTCCGCGCCATCGACCGGTCGGTGAACAACCCGATGTGGGCCGATCTGCGCGCCCCGGCGCCCTGGGATGCGCCCTTGACCGGATCGGTCGTGCCCGCCCCCTCGGGCGCCTGCCCGGTGACCGGGATTTCCGCGCCGATGGGGCGGGCCCCGGTGCTGGTGCCGCAACAGGCCGCCGCGGCGCCGCTGGCCCCGGCCGCCGCGCCCGGTCTGGCCGCGATGACCAATTCCGCCACCGATTTCGAGGATTGCTGACATGGCCGTGCTGACCCATCCCCGCCGCGCCCTTTCGACCAATCCGCTGAAGACCTCGGCCCCCCTTGGCGCGGCCATGGCCTATCTGGGCATCGAGGGCGCGGTGCCGCTGTTTCACGGTGCGCAGGGCTGCACCGCCTTCGGCGTGGTTCACCTTGTCCGCCATTTCAAGGAAGCCGTGCCGCTGCAGACCACCGCGATGAACGAGGTCTCGACGATCCTTGGCGGGGGCGAGCAGATCGAGGAAGCCATCGACAACATCCGCAAGCGGGCGAACCCGAAATTCATCGGCATCGCCTCCACCGCGCTGACCGAAACCCGGGGCGAGGATATCGCGGGCGAATTGCGCGCGATGCAGGCCCGGCGCAAGGATTGGGCCGGGACCGCGGTCGTCCATGCCGCCACCCCGGATTTCGAGGGCGGTCAGCAGGACGGCTGGGCGAAGGCTGTCGAGGCGATCGTCGCCGCGCTGGTCCCGGTGACGGCCGAACGCGACCCCGATCTGCGGCAGGTGACGCTGCTGGTGCCGAGCTACTTCACCACCGCCGAGATTGACGAGGCGGTGCGGATGATCCGCGCCTTTGGTCTGTCGCCCATCGTGCTGCCCGATCTCTCCACTTCGCTCGACGGGCATCTGTCGGATGACTGGTCGGGCCATTCGCTCGGCGGCACCCGTCTGGACGACATCGCCCGCATTCCCCGTTCGGCCGTGACGCTGGCGATCGGCGAGCAGATGCGCGCCGCCGCGCAGATGATCGAGGACCGCGCGCTGGTGCCCTATCGCGTCTTTCAAAGCCTGACCGGGCTGAAGGCCGTCGATGCCTTTGTCCGGGTGCTGATGGAGCTTTCGGGGATGCAGGACCCGCCCCCCTCGATCAAGCGCGACCGGGCGCGGATGATGGATGCGGCGCTTGATGCGCATTTCTTCACCGGGGGCTTGCGCGTCGCCATCGGCGCCGATCCCGATCTGATGTTCGCGCTCTCCACCGCGCTTGTGTCGATGGGGGCGGAGATCGTCACCGCCGTCACCACCACGCAGAATTCCGCGCTGATCGAGAAAATGCCCTGCGCCGAGGTCATTCTGGGCGATCTGGGCGATGTCGAACGCGGCGCAGGGCAGGCCGAGGCGCAGATCCTGATCACCCACAGCCACGGCCGCCATGCCGCCGCGGCGCTGCATCTGCCGCTGGTCCGCGCCGGTTTCCCGATCTTCGACCGCATCGGCGCGCAGGATACCTGCCGCATCGGCTATCGCGGCACCCGCGCGTTCTTTTTCGAAATCGCCAATGCGATGCAGGCGATCCATCACCGCCCCCGCCCCGAGGATTTCGGGGCAGCCCCCATCCCTCAGGAGTTTGACCATGTCCCGCACCCTGCGCCTTGTTGAGCCGGCAGGCCCCGCCCCCGGTGAAAAGCCGCTGCGCGTCGCCATCGCCTCGAACGATCTGGAAAATCTTGACGCGCATTTCGGCTCGGCCCGGCAGATCGCGGTTTACGAGGTCTGGAAGACCGGCGCCCGTTTCGTCGAGGTGCATCAGTTTTCCTCGGCCACCGACCAGAAGGGCCGCCATGACGAGCTGGAGGACCGCATCGGCCCGAAGCTCGAGGCGCTTTCGGGCTGCACGCTGGTCTTTGCCCTGGCCGTCGGCGGGCCGTCTGCCGCGCGGATGGTGCGGGCGGGGATGCATCCGATCAAGCGCAAGGAACCCGAGCCGATTTCGGCGGTGATCGAGCAGGTGCAGGTGATGCTGAACGGCACCCCGCCGCCCTTCCTGCGCAAGGTTCTGGGCACCTGGGAAAAACCCGATTTCACCGCCGATTTCGAAGAGGAAGAGGTCTGATGACGATGACGCTGGATGCCGCCCGCGGCGGCGAGATGGTGGAGAGCCCGTTTCTGGCACAACTTGTTGCGGTGATCCGCGCCGAGGACAGCCACGGGCTGTGGGACGACAAGACGAATTCGGAAATCCTGCGCGAATTCATCGTCACCGCCGAGGAACGCCGGTCGATGCCGATCATCGGCGACCCGGACCCGGAGCTGATCTGGCGGATGACGAAATTCTATGACGCGATCGGGCTTCTGGTCGAAAAGCGCACCGGCTGCATGGCGAGCCAGATGCAGAAGATGCACCACGAGGGCTTCGGCCGCGTCGTCCTGATCGCGGGCAAGCTGGTCGTCGTGTCGAAACACCTGCGCGACGTGCACCGTTTCGGCTTTGAAACCTGGGCGAAACTGGCCGAGGCGGGCGAGAAGCTGGTCGAAAGCGCCGTCGCCACGATCAACGAATTCCCCGAAGCGGCGAGGGCCTGAGATGACGCTCGAAGAACTCGAAGCCCGGGTGAAGAAGCTGTCGCTGCGCGCGACCGATGCCAAGATGAACCTGCACGACCTGTCCGAGGAGCTGCCGACCGACTGGCAGAAGATCCCCGAAGTGGCCGCGACGACCTATCAGATTTTCAAGGATCTGGACGAAGCCCGCAAGGCGCTCAAAGCCGCCAAGCAAGCATGACAAGGACGAAATGATGCCGACTGTTGCCTATACCCGTGGCGGGGCGGAATACACGCCCGTTTACCTGATGAAGATCGACGAGCAGAAATGCATCGGCTGCGGCCGCTGCTTCAAGGTCTGCGGGCGCGACGTGATGAGCCTGCACGGGCTGACCGAAGATGGTCAGGTCGTTGCCCCCGGAACCGATGAATGGGACGAGGTCGAGGACGAGATCGTCAAGAAGGTCATGGCATTGACCGGGGCCGAGAATTGTATCGGCTGCGGCGCCTGCGCCCGGGTCTGCCCCTCTGAATGCCAGACCCATGCTGCACTTTCCTGATCCTTTCGCGACAGGCCCGGGGCCGGTGATCCCGGCCGAGGCCCTCGGCTTCATCCTGGCCCAGGGTCTGCGCGAATGCGCTGCGGGGCTGGGGCCGCTGACGGCGCGGCTGGGCCTGTCGGGCGCCGATCTGGCGGCCCTGCGCGATCGCTTCGCGCCGGGCCTTGAGCTGCCCGATCTGGACCTGCCCCGCCCCGAAGCGGGGCCCGACCAGCAGGCGATCGAGACGCTGATCCTGTGGCGGGCGGGGGTTGCCACGCCCGAAGCGCGCTGGCTGGCCGCGATCCTGGCGCGGCGGTCGATGGAGACGCGGCATCTGTGGGAAGATCTGGGCCTGCCGTCGCGGCCCTGGCTGAGCGGGATGATCGCGCATTTCCTGCCCGGTCTGGCGGCGGCCAATGCCCGCAACATGCGTTGGAAAAAGTTCTTTTACCGGCAGATCTGTTCGGACGCGGCGTTTTCGCTGTGCCTTTCGCCCTCTTGCGACGATTGCGACGAACGGGCCGCCTGCTTTGCCCCCGATTGATCCGGCCCGGCTTCTGGCCGGGGCCGAGGGCGCCCGGTCCGACACCGCCGCCTGCGCCGGGGTGATCGCCCGCGCGCTGGAAACTGCGCCCGAGGATCTGGAGGTCCGGCTGGCGGCCTATCGCTTTTACTTCTTCACCCATGATTACGCCGCCGCCGTGCCGCAGGCAAAGGCGGTCTTGCGGCTGGCGGCGCTGCGGCTGAACCTGCCGCCCGATCCCGCGCTGGTGCGCCCCGAAGACGCCGATTTCACCGCGCATGACTTTGCCCCCGGGCTTTATCTGCAGGCGCTGATCGGGCTGGGCTATTCCGCCGCGCGTTCCGGGCAGCGCGATCTGGCCCGGCAGGTGCTGGCCAAGGCAGCCGCGCTGGACCCGACCGACCGTTTCGGCGGCGCCTGGCTTCTGGCCCGCGTCGAGGCCGGAGAGGACGACTGAACCGCGATGCGACAATCCCCCCCGGGCTCTGTCGCAAATCCCTCAATGTCGGCCCGAAACTTGCATCCGCGTCACCGCGCCCGGCCCGAAGCTTGCTTTCCCCCGCCCGCATGGTTGGCACGCTTCTTGCTGCATCCCTGATGAACGCATCACAGGGGAGAGCGTCATGATCGAGATCACCCAACCCGCCCAGGAAGCGATCAAGGCCGCCATCGAGGGCGCCGGTCAACCCGTTGCCGGGCTGCGCCTGATGGTGCAGGCAGGCGGTTGCGCCGGGCTGAAATACGGCATGGCGCTGGAGCTGGAAGCCCAGCCCGACGATGCCAGCCTGACCTTTGGCGAGGTCACCGTGCTGATCGACCCGCTGACCCGCGAACATATCGAGGGCACGAAGATCGACTTCGTCAGCAACCTGGAAGGCGCCGGGTTCACCTTTGACAACCCCAACGCCAAAAGCGCCTGCGGCTGCGGCAAATCCTTCTGCTGAGGGGAAAGCGATGCGCGACATGCAAGACGACGACACGAAATCGCCCGCGCCGCCGCCCGCCGCCGCCGCGGCCGCGCGTCGGGCCGCCGGGCAGGCCGCCCCCGATGCCAGCGCGCTGCGCGACCGCTTCGCCAAGCTCGCGCAGGCGGACACCCCCGAAGCGGCGACGGATGCCGCCGCCGCCGCTGACGACGAGGTGACCCGCATCCGCGCCCTGATCGACGAAATGCGCCCGACCTTCCGCCGCGACGGCGGCGATATCGAACTGGTGCGGGTCGAGGGCGCCAAGGTGATCGTGCATCTGTCGGGCGCCTGTGCGGGCTGCATGCTGGCGGGGCAAACCCTGTACGGCGTGCAAAAGCGCATCACCGACGTCCTTGGCCGCCCCTTCCGCGTCATCCCCGACATCCGGCACTGACCATGACCCAGCCCGCCATCTACCTTGACAACAACGCCACCACCCGGGTTTTCCCCGAGGTCGTGGCGGCGATGCTGCCCTATTTCACCGAGCATTTCGGCAATGCCTCCTCGGGCCATGGCTTCGGGGCGCAGGCGGGGCTGGGGCTGCGCAAGGCAAGGCTTGCCGTCGCCGCGCTGATCGGCGCCGCCTCGGAACAGGAGATCCTCTTCACCTCGGGCGGGACCGAGGCGAATACCACCGCGATCCGCTCGGCGCTGGCGGTGCAGGACGGGCGGCGCGAGATCATCATTTCCGCCGTCGAACATCCGGCCATCCTGATGCTGGCCGCCGATCTGGAAAAGACCGAGGGCGTGCGGGTGCATCGCATTCCGGTCGATCATCTGGGGCGGCTGGACCTTGCGGCCTATCGGGCGGCGCTGTCGGACCGGGTGGCCGTTGCCTCGATCATGTGGGCGAACAACGAAACCGGCACGATCTTTCCGGTGCCGCAGCTCGCCGCCGAGGCCCATGCGGCGGGGGCGCTGTTTCACACCGATGCCGTGCAGGCGGTGGGCAAGCTGCCGATGTCGCTTGCGGATACCGAAATCGACATGCTGTCGCTTTCGGGTCACAAGTTCCACGGGCCGAAGGGGGTAGGGGCGCTGTACCTGCGCAAGGGCGTGGCCTTTCGCCCGCTTCTGCGCGGCGGCAAGCAGGAACGCGGCCGCCGGGCAGGCACCGAAAACGTACCCGCGCTGGTCGGCATGGGCCTGGCGGCCGAGATCGTCGCGGCGCGGATGGCGGCCGATCTTTCGCGCATCGCGACGCTGCGCGACTGGCTGGAATCCGGAATCCTGGCCTTGGGCGGCTGTCAGCGGCTGGGCGATCCCGCCAACCGGCTGGCCAATACCTGCACCCTCGCCTTTGACCGCATCGACAGCGAGGCGGTGCTGACGAAACTCGCCCGGGCGGGCATCGCCATTTCGACCGGCTCGGCCTGTGCCTCGGGCGCGATGGAACCCAGCCATGTCACCCGCGCCATGGCCGTGCCCTTTACCGCGGCGCATGGCGTCGTGCGGTTCTCGCTTTCCGCCGACACCACCGCCGCCGAACTGTCCCGCGTGCTGGCCATCCTGCCCGAGATCCTGGCCGAGCTGCGCCCCGTTCCCGTAACCGCCTGAGGGGAAAGAGGATGACACCCGACCGGACGCTTGCGCTTTGCGACACCACCCTGCGCGACGGCGAACAGACCGCCGGGGTGGCCTTTTCCTTGGCCGAAAAGAAGGCCATCGCCCGGGCGCTGGACCGGGCGGGCGTGGCGGAGATCGAGGTCGGCATCGCCGCGATGGGCTGGGCCGAGGTCGCCGAAATCCGCGCCGTCGTCGCCGAAATCGCCCATGCGACGCCTGTCGTCTGGTGTCGGCTGCGGATGCATGATCTGGACATGGCGCAGAAAACCGGGGTCAAGCGGGTGCATTTCGCGGTGCCCACCTCCACCGCGCAGCTGGAGGGCAAGCTGCGCGTCGATCGCGACTGGATCTTGCGCGAGACCGCGGCTTTGGTCTTTTGCGCCAGTGATCGCGGCCTGCAGGTCTCGGTCGGCGCCGAGGATGCCAGCCGCACCGATCCCGACTTCCTGATCCGTCTGGCCGAGGTCGCCGCCGCCGCGGGCGCCATCCGGTTCCGCATCGCCGACACGCTTGGCTTGCTGGATCCGCTGGGCGCGTTTCGGCTTGTGGCCGAGCTTTCGGCGCGGATCTCCCTGCCGATCGAGATGCATGCCCACAATGATTTCGGCATGGCGACGGCGAATACGATCATGGCCGCCCATGCCGGGGCGACGCATCTGTCGGTCACGGTGAACGGGCTGGGCGAACGCGCGGGCAATGCCGCGCTGGAAGAGGTCGGCGCCGCGCTGGAAGCCGGGGGGATCGACACCGGGCTTGATCTTTGCGCGCTGCCCGAACTTTCCGCCGTCGTCGCCAAGGCCTCGGGCCGGGCGCTGCCGCCACAAAAGCCGATCACCGGGGCGATGGTCTTTGCGCATGAATCCGGCATCCATGTCGATGCGATCCTCAAACGCGCCGACACCTACGAAGACCCGCGCTGCGCCCCCGCCCGCTTTGGCCGCGAACGGCAGATCGTGATCGGCAAGCATTCGGGCAGCGCCGGTCTGCGCGCCGCCCTGCTGGAGGCGGGCCTGCCCGCCGACGATGCCGTGCTCGACCGGCTGAAGCCGCTGTTGCGCGCCCATGCCGTGCGGGTGAAACGCCCCGTCGAGGCCGGGGATCTGCGCCGCATGGTGGCGCGGCTCGCCCGCCCGTCGCCCCGAACCTGATTGCCCGAACGTGAATGAAGGAGACCCAGATGACCCCCGAAAGCCCCACGCTTGCGGCGTTGACGAAACTGTCCTCGGCCGAGGAAATCTTCGCCTTCCTGGGCGTCGAGCCGATCCGCGAGGTGCTGAACTCGTCCCGGCTGCACATCATGAAGCGCTTCGGCGCCTATCTGCGCGAGACCGACATGACCGGCCTGACCGAAGACGGGATCTTTGAGCGCGCGCGCGATGCGCTGCTGCGGGCGCAGGCCGATTTCGTCGCCTCGACGCCGCTCAAGGAAAAGGTCTTCAAGGTCTTCGAAACCGAGGCCGCGAAACGCAAAGCCCGCTTCGTCGGCCTTGAAACGCTGAAAGTGATCAAATCCTGACCGCCTGCAATCTGCCAGATTTTCCGGCCCCCGGGGCCGGTTCGCCGCATAATTGCGCAATCGACCCGGTGACCTTGCAAAAATGAACCGAACTTGCCTGCCGGACGCGTCGGAAGACGTGCCTTTTTTCGCCCATGCCCTATGGTCAGTGCAGAAGTCCCGACTGCAGCGGCTGCCGCCCGAGTCCCTTGCCCCGGGTCATCCGCCGCGGAAATTCCTTCCTGTGAGGGGGTGACTGCATGACCGATCAACAATCCCGCCCCGCCTCGCCGCGGCGTCGCTCGACGCAGTCGATCGCCGACCGCCTTGCCTTGGATGCGCTTTACGAGATCGCGAAGACCTTTGCGGCGGCGCCGGATCCGGTGGCGGAGGTGCCGCAGATCTTCAACGTGCTGTCGTCTTTCCTCGATCTGCGCCATGGGGTGCTGGCGCTTCTGGCCGAGCCGGGCGAGGGCGCGGGGGTGAACCCCTATGTCATCGCCGCGACGGCCTTTCAGCGCAGCCCCGAGGCCCCCGCCGCGGATGTGCTGCCCGATGCCGTGGCGCGGATCGTCTTTCGCTCCGGCGTGCCTTTCGTCAGCTTTGATCTGGCCGCCGAATTCGGCGCCGAGGCGGTGCCGAAACGGCTGCGCGACGCGGGCCAGACGCTGATCGCCGTGCCGCTGCGCGACCCCGAACGCAGCCATTTCGTCCTCGGCGTCCTGGCCGCCTATCGCAGCCATGACCACAACCGGTCGGGCTTTTCCGATGCCGATGTGCGGGTGCTGACGATGGTCGCCTCGCTCCTCGAACAGGCGCTGCGCTTTCGCCGCCGCATCGCGCGCGACCGCGAACGCGCGCTCGAAGACACCCGCCGCATGCTGCAGACCGTCACCGAACAGCGCGGCCCGGCGGCGCCGGTCAGCCTCGATGGCATCGTCGGCTCCAGCCCCGCCATCGCCGAGGTGGTGGCGCAGATCAAGCGCGTCGCCTCCACCCGGATGCCGGTTTTGCTGCGCGGCGAAAGCGGCACCGGCAAGGAATTGTTCGCCCGCGCCGTGCACGCCCAAAGCCCCCGCGCGAAAGGCCCGTTCATCCGCGTCAACTGCGCCGCGCTTTCGGAAACCCTTCTGGAATCGGAACTTTTCGGCCATGAGAAAGGCGCCTTCACCGGCGCCACCGCGCTGAAAAAGGGCCGGTTCGAACTGGCCGATGGCGGCACGCTGTTTCTGGACGAGATCGGCGAGATCAGCCCGGCCTTTCAGTCGAAACTGCTGCGCGTGCTGCAGGAGGGCGAGTTCGAGCGCGTCGGCGGCGCGAAGACGATCAAGGTCGATACCCGCATCGTCGCCGCGACGAACCGCGACCTGGAAGACGCCGTCGCGCGGGGCCAGTTCCGCGCCGATCTTTATTTCCGCATCTGCGTCGTGCCGATCGTGCTGCCGCCCTTGCGCAACCGCAAGAGCGACATCAAGCCGCTCGCGCAGCTGTTCCTGGACCGGTTCAACAAGCAGAACGCCACCAATGTCAAATTCGCCGCCGATGCCTTTGACCAGATCTGCCGCTGCCAGTTTCCGGGCAATGTGCGCGAGCTGGAAAACTGCGTGAACCGGGCCGCGGCGCTTTCGGATGGGGCGATCGTTCTGGCCGAGGAACTGGCCTGTCGGCAGGGGGCCTGCCTTTCGGCGGAACTGTTCCGGCTGCAGGACGGCACCTCGCCGATCGGCGGGCTGGCGGTGGGGCGGGTGATCACGCCGACGGTCCGGGTGAGCGCGCCGCCGCCCGAACCCGCCCCTGCGCCCGAGCCCGCGCCCGAAGCGCCGCCGCGCGAGGAGGTGCCGCTGCGCACCAAGACCGCGCAGCTGAGCCGCGAAGAGCTGCTGCGGGCGCTCGAAAGCGCGGGTTGGGTGCAGGCGAAGGCGGCGCGGCTTTTGGGCATGACCCCGCGCCAGATCGCCTATGCGCTGCAGAAATTCGAGATCGAGCTGCGCAAGATCTGAGGGCGCTTGGAAGACGCGACGGACCCCGGCTTCGGCCGGGGTTTTTGTTTGCGCGCCTGTCGCATTCCCGACAAAAGCGCAGGTTTTGTGCCAATCGCCCCGCCGCGGGCCTGGCACGGTTCTTGCTGCATCCCTGATGACCCAAGCGGGACCAGAACGGAGAGCAGCATGTCGGACAATGTCGTGGCCCTTGGCACCCTGGCGATCGGCTCGAAGGAGAGCCTCTCGGCCGCGCTGGCCGCGGGCGGCTGTTCCGCGACCGGATCGGCAACCGGCTGCGGTAGCAAGGAAAAACCCGAAGACATGGACCCGGCGACCTGGGCCAAGGTCAAGGATCACCCCTGCTATTCCGAAGAGGCGCATCATTATTTCGCCCGCATGCATGTGTCGGTGGCGCCCGCCTGCAACATCCAGTGCAATTACTGCAACCGCAAATACGATTGTTCGAACGAAAGCCGCCCCGGTGTCGTGTCGGAACGGCTGACGCCCGAGGAGGCCGCGCGCAAGGTGATTGCGGTGGCGAATGAGGTGCCGCAGCTCTCGGTTCTGGGCATCGCCGGGCCGGGCGACAGCGCCTATGACTGGCTGAAGACGAAGGAAACCTTCCGGCTGGTGACGGCGCAGATCCCCGACATCAAGCTGTGCCTGAGCTCGAACGGGCTCGCCCTGCCCGATCACCTCGATGAACTGGTCGAGATGAATGTCGATCACGTGACGATCACCATCAACATGATCGACCCCGAGGTGGGGGCAAAGATCTACCCCTGGATCTTTTACAACCGCAAACGGATCTATGGCGTCGAGGCGAGCCGCATCCTGCATGAACGGCAGATGGCGGCGCTCGATGGTCTCGTCGCGCGCGGCATCCTGGTCAAGGTCAATTCGGTGCTGATCCCCGGGATCAACGACGCGCATCTCCTGGAGGTGAACCGCGAGGTCAAACGCCGCGGCGCGTTTTTGCACAACATCATGCCGCTGATTTCGGCGCCCGAACATGGCACGCATTTCGGCCTGACCGGGCAGCGCGGCCCGACGGCGGCCGAGCTTCTGGCGGTGCAGGAGGCCTGCGCGGGCGGGGCCAATCTGATGAAGCACTGCCGCCAGTGCCGCGCCGATGCGGTGGGGCTTCTGGGCGAGGATCGGGGTCAGGAATTCACCCTGGACCTCGTGCCCGAGGCGCCGGTCTATGATCCCGCCGCGCGCGAAACCTATCGCGACTGGGTGGGCGCCGAGCGCGAAGACCGCCGCGCCGCCGCCGAGGCCGCCCAGGCCGCGACCGAGGCGGCCTGCGCGGCCAGCTCGCCGAAACTTCTGGTCGCGGTGACGACCCAGGGCGGCGGCCGGATCAACCAGCATTTCGGCCATGCGACGGAATTCCAGGTCTTCGAGGTCGATGCCACGGGCGTCCGCTTCGCCTTTCACCGCCGCTGCGACAACTATTGCGTCGACGGCGGCGGCGCGGAAGACCGTCTTGACCGCGTCATCGCGGCGCTTGACGGGATCGACACGGTTCTGGTGGCCAAGATCGGCGACTGCCCGCGCGAGGGCCTGGCAAGCGCCGGCATCACCGCCCGCGACAGCTGGGCCCACGACTACATCGAACCCGCCATCCTTGCGCTTTACCGCGAAAGAATGACCCAGAAACAAGCCATTACCGCCTGAGGATCCGATGCCCGAAGGCCCCGAACCCCTTGATTGGACGGGTCAGGCGCTGGAATGCGGCGCCTGCCGGTTTCAGGACCTGCTGGAGAGCGGGCATTGCGGGCTGGGCTGGTCCTGCCTGAATGATCGCTACGCCAAGCGGATCGAGCGGTTCTTTCTGCTCAACCCCGAACTGGCGGATGAAAACCTGGGTCATCCCTATTTCGAGACCCGGGTGCAGGCGGCGCGGACGGCCTCGGTGTTCCGGCTGCCGCGGCTTCTGGCCGACGAGGACCCGGCCGTGCGGGGCATGGCGGTGCTGCGCCTGCCCGCCGCGCATGCGGAACGGCTGATCCGCGACCCGGACCGCGCCGTGCGGATCGCCGTCGCGCATCGGTTGCCGCCGGGCGGGCTGCTGCCGATGCTGCAGGACAAGGACGGCCATGTCCGGCTGATCGTTGCCCGCCGCGCCGAGACGGGGATGCTGCCGATGCTTTGTGCCGACCCCGATCCCGAGGTCCGCGCCGAGGTCGCCCGCCGCATCGACCCCGCTTTTCTTGACCGCTTCCGCACCGATCCCGAGCCGCTGGTGCGGCGGGTGGCGGCGCGGCGGCGGCCCGGGCTTTTCGTGGCGGATGACGATCTCCGCGTCCGCCACACCGTTGCCGAGGAAGGCGGGCGCGAGGAATTGCGCCGCCTTGTCTCTGACCCCGAAGACATCATCCGCGAGACCGCGATCCAGCGGCTTGCCCATCTGAAGGAGTGACCCATGTCGACCGACGACCGTGAAATCGAGGTCTACCGCGCCCCCGTCTACCGGCCGGGCGACAAGGTGATCGCCCGCAAGCAGGTGAAGAACGACGGCACCATGGCCGGGTTCGAGATCGGCGACATCGTGGTGAAAAAGGGCGACGTCGGCTATGTCCGCGACATCGGCGTGTTCCTGTCGCAATTCTACATCTACGCCATCGACTTCATCGAGCGCGGCTCGATCGTCGGCATGCGCGAAAAGGAAATCAAGCCCGCCGGGACCCTTGCCGCGCGCGAGGCCGAACAGGCGCTGCAATCCCATATCGTGACCCGCGCAAGCCTTGCGCAAACTGCAAAGGACCTCTCCCGATGAAAGTGATGATCCGTGAAACCGCCAAGGGGATCGAGGCCTATGTGCCGAAGAAGGACCTTGAGGAAATGGTGGTCGCGCAGGAAAAACCCGGGCTTTGGGGCGGCTGGGCGAAGCTGGCCAATGGCTGGGTCTTTGCCATGCCCGAGTTCGACACCCCGCCGCAGCTGCCGGTGACGGTCGAGGCGCGCAAGATTTCCGACGAGGACTGAGCATGACCGACATCGCGCTTCTGGAAACCGTCATGGCCGAGGTGGGGGCGGGCCGTCGCATCCCCTATCTGGGCCCCGAAGTCTCGGCTTTGTCGGGCGGGCAGGCGCCCGGCACGACGGCCGAGCTGTGCCGCAGGCTGGAGGCCGAAGTGCGGGTGCCGCGCCGGGCCGCGGGCAATCTGTGGGCGGTGGCGCAATATATCGAAAGCCGGAAGTTCCGCGCGACCTTGGACGCGTTGGTGCGCAAGGCTTTCGTCGGCCGCCCCGACCGGCCCAATCCGGTGCATGACTGGCTGGCCTCGATGCGGGTGCCGATGGTCGTTGACACCTGGTATGACGAGGGCATCCTGCGCGCCTTCGGCCCGGGTGACGGCGATTGGGGGCTGGTGCAGGGGATCAGCCGGGCGGGGACGCATTCCGAGGCCTTCACCGCCGCCTTCGACAGTTTCGGCGAACCCGTCGCGACCGCCGATCCGGGCTGGAAATCGCTGATCTACAAGCCCAACGGTCTGGTGCGGATGGGGTCTTCCTTCCTTCTGTCGGACGCCGATTACGTCGAGGTGCTGACCGAGATCGACATCCAGACCCCGATTCCGGAAGAGGTGCGAGAGCGTCGCACCGGGCGGCCGTTCCTGTTCCTGGGCTGCCGCTTCGACGATCAGCTGTTGCGGATTTACGCGCGTCAGATCGCCAAGCGTTCGGGCGCTGGACATGTCGCGCTGATCCCCGGTCCGCTGACGAAAATGGAAGAGAAGTTCCTGGAGGAGATGCAGATCCGCCGTCTGGATCTGCCGCTCTCGGCACTGACCGACCTTTTGACCGTGCCCGAGGGTTGAACCCGCGTCCCGCCGCCGGAAGAGGAGGCATGCAGCCCGCGCATGGCTGCGATATGTGGATTTTTCTCATATTGTCAAAGGGGTAGCAAAGGTTAACACTGGCCTTGCCGCAAGCAATTGGCACAAATCGACTCAATCGTTCCGGGAAAGGACACCCCGATGAAACTCAGCGCACGCAATATTCTGGCGGGCAAGGTCACCGCCGTCGAGACCGGCAATGTCACCACCCATGTCAAGATCGACATCGGCGGGACCGTGGTCACCGCCTCGATCACCAACGAAGCCGCCGCCGATCTGGCGCTGAAGGTCGGCGACGAGGCCTGCGCGATCATCAAGGCCTCTGACGTCATCGTCGGCAAGAACTGATCGAACGACCGGGGTTGGGGGGCGGCCCGGTGGGGTCGGCTGCCCCCCTTCCTTTGGCCCTGCGCCAAACTGCGTCTGGCCGCGCCCGTGCATCCTGCTAAGCTGCGGGTGCGAAAAGGGGGCCTTGCGATGAAAGATCTGAAATTCCGTGTGCTTTTGCTGGGCGGCACCGGCACCATCGGCCGGGCGACGGCCGCGGCTTTGCTGGCCGAGGGGCATGGCGTCTGGGCGCTGGTGCGGCCGGGGACCGATCCGGCGAAGCTGCCCGGCTGCACGCTGATCGAGGGCGACGTGAGCTATCCCGACACCGTGGCGCGGGTGCTGAAGGATCATCCCTGCGCCGCGATCGTCTCCTGCCTTGCTTCGCGCACCGGGCTGCCCGCCGATGCCTGGGCGATCGACGACCGCGCCCATGCCCATGCGCTGGAAGCGGCGATGGAGGCGCGGGTGCGCAAATTCGTGCTGCTTTCTGCGATCTGCGTGCAAAAACCCTATCTGGAATTCCAGAAGGCGAAACTGGCCTTTGAAGCGCAGCTGCGCGGCTCGCCCTTGGAATGGTCGATCGTGCGGCCGACGGCGTTCTTCAAGTCGCTTTCGGGGCAGATCCCGCGGGTGCAGAAGGGCAAACCGTTTCTGGTTTTCGGCGATGGCCGGATCACCGCCTGCAAGCCGATTTCCGATGCCGATCTGGGGCGGTTCCTCACCTCCTGTCTGAGCGATCCCGAGAAAGTGCGGAAGGTGCTGCCCATCGGCGGCCCGGGGCCTGCGATCACGCCCTTGGATCAGGCGGCGATGCTGGAGCGGCTGACCGGCCAGCCGGTGAAGATCCGCCATGTCACGCCGAAGCTGATGGATGCGATTGTCGGCGTGCTGAGCGTTCTTGGGAAATTTTCCCCGAAACTGGCGGGCAAGGCCGAATTGGCACGGATCGGGCGCTATTATGCCTCGGAATCGATGCTGCTCTGGAACCCGGTCAAGGGTTGCTATGATGCTGATGCGACGCCGGAATTCGGCACCGACCGGTTCGAGGATTACGTCGCCGCGATGCTGCGCGGCGAGATTGCCGATGACCGCGGCGATCACGCGATCTTTTAACCCAGTCACGAAAGCGTTGCCCGCGGCCGCGTGACAGCGGCCGTTAGCGCCCTAACTGATGCTTCGGATCAAGCTGCGGAGGAGCGCATGAACCGGAGACATCTTTTGCTGTCGGTGGGGCTGGCCGCCGTCGGTCTGGCCCCCCACAAGGCCGCGGCCGAAACCTTCGAGGTGGTGCACAGCGACGAGGAATGGCGCAAGCTTCTGTCGCCCGAGGCCTATTCGGTGCTGCGCAAGGAGGGCACGGAATATCCCTACACGAGCCCCCTGGAGCAGGAACACCGCAAGGGCACCTTTGCCTGTGCGGGCTGCGGGCAGGCGCTGTTTGCGTCCGAGACGAAATTCGACAGCGGCACCGGCTGGCCGAGTTTCTACCAGCCGATCCGCCCCGAGGTCGTGGGCACCCGCATTGATGGCGCGCTGATGATGACCCGGACCGAGGTGCATTGCGCCCGCTGCGGCGGTCATCTGGGCCATGTGTTCGAAGACGGCCCGCCGCCGACCGGGCTGCGCTATTGCATGAACGGGGTCGCGATGACCTTCACCCCGGAGACCTGAACGATGACCCTTGCCCTTCTGGCCTGGCTGGGCGGGGTGCTGACGATCCTCAGCCCCTGCATCCTGCCGGTTTTGCCCTTCGTCTTTGCCCGCGCCGGAAAACCCTTTTTGACGAATGGCTTGCCGATGCTGGCCGGGATGGCGCTGGCCTTTGCCGCGGTGGCAAGCCTGGCGGCCGTGGGCGGTGGCTGGGCGGTGGCCGCGAATGGCTGGGGGCGGGGGCTTGCGCTGACCCTTCTGGCTGTCTTCGGGCTGATGCTTTTGTTCCCCGCGCTGTCCGAACGGCTGACCCGACCCTTGGTCGCGCTGGGCAACCGCGCCGCGGGGCGGGGCGAGGGGGTCTTCGGTTCGGCCGTTTTGGGCGTGGCCACGGGTCTCTTGTGGGCGCCCTGCGCCGGGCCGATCCTCGGGCTGATCCTGACCGGGGCGGCGCTGAACGGGGCAAGCGTCGCGACGACGGGGCTTTTGTTCGCCTATGCCTTGGGGGCGGCGACGGCGCTTGCGGTGGCGCTTCTGGCCGGGGGGCGGGTCTTTGCGCTGATGAAGCGCAGCCTGGGTCTGGGCGAGGGGCTGCGGCGTGGTCTGGGCGCGCTGGTCCTGGCGGGCGTCGCGGCGATTGCTTTGGGGCTTGATACCGGGCTTTTGACGCGGCTTTCGACTGCCTCGACGAACCGGCTGGAAGCGGCGCTGCTCACCCGCTTCGGCCCCGAGGGCAGCACGGTGATGCAGGCCGCCCCGGCCATGACGGGTCCGGCGATGACCGCCCCGGCGATGACGGGTGGCCCCGCGATGACGGGTGGCCCCGCGATGACCGGAGGCCCCGCGATGACCGGAGGCCCCGCGATGATGGCGGGCCCGGCGATGGTGGCCAAGGGCCAGCCCGAGGCCCTGCCGGTCGAAGGCCAGATGCCCGATCTGACCGGCGCGGTGCAGTGGCTCAATTCGCCGCCGCTGACCGCCGCACAGTTGCGCGGCAAGGTCGTGCTGATCGACTTCTGGACCTATTCCTGCATCAACTGCCTGCGCGCGCTGCCGCATGTGCAGGCCTGGGACGCCGCCTATCGCGACAAGGGGCTGGTGGTGATCGGCGTGCATGCGCCCGAATTCGCTTTTGAAAAGAACCCGGCCAATGTCGAAAAGGCGGTCCGCGATCTGGGCATCACCTATCCGGTGGCGCTGGATAACGACTACGCGCTGTGGCGGGCGTTTTCGAACCGCTACTGGCCCGCGCATTACTTCATTGATGCCAAGGGGCAGATCCGCCACCACCATTTCGGCGAGGGCGGCTATGCGGAGTCCGAACAGGTGATCCGCACGCTTCTGGCCGAGGCCGGGGCCAGTCCCGACACGACGGCGCAGGTGCAAGCTGCGGGCGTTTCCGCCCCCGCCGATATGCGCGCGGTCTTCTCGCCCGAGACTTATCTGGGCCATGAGCGCGCCAGCGGGAACCTGAATGCCGAGGGGTTGATCGCCGATCAGCCGCATCGCTACACCGCGCCTGATCTGCGGCTGAACGAATGGGCGCTGGCGGGCGACTGGACCGTGGGGGTCGAGGCCGCGCAGCTGACTGCGCCCTCCGGCAGCGTGACGATGCGCTTTCACGCCCGCGACCTGCATCTGGTGCTGGCGCCCGGGGCCGCGCCGGTGCCCTTTACCGTGACGATCGACGGCCAGCCCCCCGGCGCCGATGCCGGGCTTGACGTCGATGCCGCGGGCCGGGGCATCGTGACCGAGGACCGGCTCTATCAGCTTTACCGCGCCAAGGGGCCCGTCACCGACCACCTCTTTGAAATCCGCTTCGACGCCCCCGGCGTTCAGGCCTTCGCCTTCACCTTCGGATAAAGGATCGCCCGATGCGCCGCCTTGTTCTTGCCCTTGCGCTTGCCCTTGCCACCCCCGCCTTTGCCGAGGAATTCCGGGTGATCCCGCCGCCCGCCGTGGATGCGGCGGCGCTGACCGGCCCGGAAACCGCGATCTTCGCGGGCGGCTGCTTCTGGGGCGTGCAGGGGGTGTTTCAGCACCTGAACGGCGTGATCAGCGCCACCTCGGGCTATGCGGGCGGCACGGCGGCGACAGCCCATTACGATCAGGTCTCGGGCGGCGAGACCGGCCATGCCGAAGCCGTGCAGGTGGTCTTCGACCCGAAGCAGATCAGCTATGGCGACCTGTTGCAGGTGTTCTTTTCCGTCGCGCATGATCCGACGCAGCTGAACCGTCAGGGCCCCGATGTCGGGCCGCAATACCGCTCGGCCCTGTTTCCCGTGACCGAGGATCAGGCCCGGATCGCGAAAGCCTATATCGACCAGCTGGGCCGCGCCCGCGCCTTTGACGCCGCGATCGTCACGCAGCTGGACCCCGGCGCCGCCTTTTACCCGGCCGAGGCCTATCACCAGAACTTCCTGACCCTGAACCCCGACCACCCCTATATCGTTCAGGTGGACATGCCGAAGATCGCCGCGCTGGAGCGGATGTTCCCGCAGGACTGGCGCGAGGTGCCGGTGCTGCTGCCTGTCGCGGACTGAGATCACAGCGCAAACTTGACGATCATCACCACACCTGCGCCTGCTTCGTGGCACAAGAGGCCGAGGAAGGTGAAGGGGATAGCCGATGAAAGACGCCGCCGCAGACCGCGCCACCGAGGCCCCGCAATGCCCCTTTGCGCATCGCCGCCCGGTCAAGCCCGCCCCCCGGCCCGAGCGTGTCGGCCCGCGCGATTTCTTTCGCCTGATCCGGCAGGACATCCTGGCCGTGCAGCCCGCCCGGATGTTCCGCGCCTGGATGGCCGAATTTCACTCGCCCTTCTTCACCTCCTTCCTGTGCAACGACCCCGATCTGGTCGATCTGATCCTGACCCGCCGCCCCGAGGATTTCCCGAAATCCTTGCGGCTTTTCGAGGGGCTGACGCCGCTTCTGGGCCATTCGATCTTCATCACCAACGGGCCGGAATGGGAACGGCAACGCCGGATCATCGACCCGGCCTTTGACGGTGGCCGCACCAAGGACGTGCTGCCCGCGATGTGGGATGCGGCGCTCTCGGGCGTCGAGCGGCTGAAACCCTTGGCCGATGGCCGCCCCGTCGATGTGGAGGGCCAGGCCAGCCATATTGCGCTCGATGTGATCTTCCGGACGCTCTTTTCGATCCCGGTCGAGAATGCGACGGCGAATGCCGTCTTCGACGCCTTCCGCGCGCATCAGGCCTCAAGGCCGATGGTGAACACCGGCACCCTGTTCAGCCTGCCGCGCTGGCTGCCGCGGCTGCGCTTTGGCGCGACGGCGAAGACGGCGAAACAGATCCGCGGCTTCATTTCCGCTCTGGTCGAGGCCCGCGCGGCCGAGATCGCCGCGGGCACCGCCCCCGACGATCTGGCGACGCGGATCATGTCCACCCCCGACCCCGAGGATGGCAAGTGCTTCAGCCCGGGCGAGATGGTCGATCAGGTCGGCATCTTCCTTTTGGCCGGGCATGAAACCGGGGCCGCCGCGCTGGCCTGGTCGCTTTACCTGATGGCGCTTTACCCGGAATGGCAGGACAAGCTGGCCGAGGAAGCCGAGACGGTGATCGACGTTGAAAAGATCTACGCCTCCTCGGTGCCGCGGCTGAAACTGGCCCGCGCGGTGTTTCGGGAATCGATGCGGCTTTACCCGCCGGTGCCGATGTATCTGCGCGAGACGGTGCAAGAGGAAACCTTCCGCGGCCGCAAGGTGCCGAAAGGGGCGCTGGTCGTGGTCAGCCCCTGGCATTTGCACCGCCACGAGCGGATCTGGAAGGACCCGGACGATTTCGACCCCACGCGCTGGGACACGCCCGAGGGGCGGGAAAGCTCGCGGCTGGCCTATGTGCCCTTCTCGGCCGGGCCGCGGGTCTGCCCCGGGGCGGGCTTTGCCATGGCCGAGGGGCCGCTGTTGCTCGCCATGATGCTGAAGCATTTCCGCGTCGCGCTGGTGCCCGGGCGCGAGCCGATGCCGGTGGCGCAGCTGACCGTGCGTGGCCGCGACGGGATCTGGCTGTCCTTGACCCCGCGCTGAGCGATCTCAGCGCAGCCGTTGCACCAGCAGCCGGACCTCTTCGCGTTCGGCGTCAGAGCATTGCGCCATCAGATCGCCGGGCACCCGCATCCAGACCTCGCGGCCGGAAAAGCGGAAGATGCCGTCTTCCTCCAGCCGCTTGATCAGCCGCGACATCGTTTCCCGCTGCACCCCGATCAGATCGGCGAGGTCCGAGCGCGTCATCGGCAGCTGCATCCGCATCTCGGATCCGGCGCGGGCGCCATGCCGCGCCATCAGCCAGCCCAGAAGCTGTTCCAGCCGGTCCTTGTTCGAGGTGGTGGCCGCCGCGATGATCCGCGCATGGCTGCGGTCGATTTCCGCCACCGCCCGCACCATCAGCCGCTCCATGATCGCGGGATTGTTGCGCAGAAGCCTTTCGGCACTGCCGCGCGCGACGGTGCAGACCCGCGCGGGCATCAGCGCCCGGGCCTCGGTCTGGTGTTCGCCATGGCTGAGGAAGGACCGGAAGCCGACGATCTCGCCCGGATAGGCCAGCCGCATCAGCGTCGAGGAGCCGTCGGGATTGTGGCTGCGCAGCGCGATCAGCCCCTTGGAGACGCAGAACACGCCCTTGTTGCGGCTGCCCTGTTCGAACAGAACCTCGCCCGCGGCGATGTCGCGGCGGGAAAAGCCGCAGGCCAGCACCGACACGCCGCCAAGGCCCACGGGGTTCCACAGGCTCTTTTCGTAAAAGAGGCACTTCCCGCAGGGATGCGCCGGGGTGTCGAGGGCGTCGAGCATGGACGAGCGGCCTTTGCGGCGGAGAGGGTCGGCGGAGTTTACGCGGCTTTCACCGCGCGGGCGAGTGCGACCCAAGGTATCACGGGGCGGACAAGGGCAATTTCCTGTGATAGCCGTCACTGACAAGCCCGAAACGCCTCTGGATACCCGACCGATGGCCCCGCAGACCCCCAAGATGCAGACCCGGAGTGCGCCGATGACCGATGAAACCGCAGCCGTGCCGCAAGGGGCGATTCTGCCGCCGAAACCGCAGGCCCGTGCGGGCAAGGTCTCGCTTCTGGAATATCTGCGGCTCTTCCAGCGCGACATCCTCTCGGCGCAGCCCGCGCATCTTTACCGCGCCTGGATGGCCGAGATGAAGACGCCCTTCTTCCGGTCGTTCCTGTGCAACGAGCCCGAGCTGGTGCATCGCGTCCTGCGCGGCTCGCCGCATGATTTCCCGAAATCCGAGCGCATCCGCTTTGGCCTCAAGCCGCTTTTGCGCGACTCTGTCTTCATCACCAACGGCGCGCTTTGGGAACATCAGCGCCGGATCATCGACCCGGCCTTCGAGGGCGGCCGGCTGCGCGAAGTCTTTCCGGCGATGTGGGACAGCGGCGTCGCGGCGGTCGAGAGGCTGCGGGCGAAAGCCGACGGGCAACCGCTGGAAATCGAGGCGGAAACCAGCCATGTGGCGATGGATGTGATCTTTCGCACGATGTTCTCGATGCCGATCGAGCACGAGATCGCCCAAGCCGCCTTCGAGGGGTTTCGCGCCCATCAGGCGGCGCATCCGGTGGCCAATCTGGCGGCGATCCTGCCCCTGCCGAAATGGGTCCCCGCGTTCCATTCGAAACAGACGCGCGACACCGCCCGGGCGATCCGGGCGCTGATCGGGCAGCTGGCGACGATGCGGGCGGGCGAGATCGAGAACGGCACCGCGCCCGATGATCTGGCGACCAAGATCATGACGACGCCCGATCCCGAAACCGGACGTGTCTTCGAGACCGGCGAGATGGTCGATCAGGTGGCGATCTTTTTCCTCGCCGGTCACGAGACCTCGGCCGCGGCGCTGGCCTGGTCGCTTTACCTGCTCGCCACCCATCCCGACTGGCAGGATAAACTGGCCGCCGAGGCAACCGAGGTGCTGGGCGATGACGTGCCGGTGTTTTCCATCATAAACCGGCTGAAACTGTCGCGCGCGGTGTTCCGGGAAGCGATGCGGCTTTACCCGCCGGTGCCGATGTTCGTGCGCGAGGCCGCCTGCCCGATGACCTTCCGCGGGCGAAGCGTGAAGAAGGGGGCGCAGATCATCGTCTCCCCCTGGCACCTGCACCGGCATGAACGGATCTGGGACAATCCCGACGCCTTCGACCCCGGCCGCTGGGAGACGGAGAACGGCAAGGCCGGGCTGCGCGACGCCTATGTGCCGTTTTCCGAAGGGCCGCGGGTCTGCCCCGGCGCGGCTTTCGCCATGGCCGAAGGGCCGCTGATCCTGTCGATGTTCCTGCGCGCCTTCCGCTTTGAGCCGGTCCCGGGCGCGGTGCCGATGCCGGTCGCGCATCTGACGGTGCGCTCCGATGCCGGGATCAGGCTGAAACTGACCCCCCGCGCCTGAGCGGGGGGCAGGTCATTCCGCCAGATGCAGCACCCGGTCGGCCAGATCGGCATCGGGGCTGCGGTGGCTGACGAAAACGATCCCGGTCTCGGGCAGAAGCTTGCGGATGCCCTGCAGCGTCGCCTTGGCGGTCGGCGCATCCAGCCCCTCGGTCGGCTCGTCCAGAAGCAGCACCTTGGGGCGGCGCAACAGCGCCCGCGCCAGCGCAAGCCGCTTCGCCTGACCGCCCGAAAGCCCCGATCCATGCGGGCCAAGCTGGGTGGCCAACCCCTCGCGCGCTTGCAGTGGCCCGGCCAGATCGACGGCCTCCAGCACCTGCCACAGCTGCGCTTCATCGACCGGCTGGCCCTCGGGCAGGGCCAGCGACAGGTTTTCGGCCACGGTGCCCGCCATCAGCGCCGAGCGTTGCGGCACCAGGGTGAGCCAGGAGCGCAACAGCTCCTCCGACCAATCCGCAAGCGGCACGCCCGAAAGCAGGATCTGCCCCGAAACCGGCGCCGTCAGCCCGGCCAGCGTGGCCAGAAGCGTCGATTTGCCGACGCCCGAAGGGCCGGTGATCAGCAGCGTCTCGCCGCGGATCAGCTCAAAGCTGACCGGCCCGAAACTGTCGCGCTGCGCGCCCTGGCGGCGGTGGCGCAGCTCGGTCATATGCAGCAGCGGTTTTTCCGGCAGGGGCAGCGGCACCACCTGCGGATCGGGGCGCGGCGGCGTGTCGGTCAGCGCCAGAACCCGCACCGCGGCGCCCTGCATCCGGCCCCATTCCGCCAGACCCCGGCGCAGCGCGCCCAGACTTTCGGCCAGCGCCAGCGCGACGAAAAACCCGATCGCGGCGCGGGCGGGCGAAATCAGCCCGGCCTCGGCGGCACTGCCGCCCAGATAAAGCGCGGCGGCCGCGGCCGTGCCCACCGTCAGCGCCAGCGCCGAGGAGGATTGCCGCTCGATGTCATCGAGCCGGTTGCGCGCGGTTTCCTCGGCGGTGACCGCGTCCAGCGCCACCCCGGTCAGCCGGTCGAGCGCCCCGGCCACCGCCAGATCGGCGCGGTTGCGCATCAGATCAAGCCCCGCGGCGCGCAGCCCCTGCAGCCCGGCCTCGGCGGCGGCGGCCGGGCGCAGGGCGATGCGGGCGGTGACCGCCAGAACCAGCGTTCCCCCCAGCGCATAGATCAGCGCCACGGCCAGCGCCGCGGCGGGGGTGACCAGAAACCAGATCGCCAGCGTGCCCGCCGCCAGCCCCGCCACGGCGGCGGAAAGCGGCAGCACCAGGCGCAGCATCAACCCGTCGAGCGCGTCGATATCCGAGGTGATGCGGTTGAGCGCCTCGGCGCCGCGCAGCCGCGATTGCACCTCATGCGGCAGCCGGGTGATCCCGGCGTAAACCGCGCTGCGCATGCCCGCCAGTGCGCGCAAAGTGGCGTCATGGGTCAGAAGGCGTTCGCCATAGCGCGCCATCGCCCGCCCCAGCGCCAGAAACCGCACCCCGGCCGAGGGGCGGAAGAAATCGAAGCCGATCACCCCGGCGATGCCCGCGGCGGCGGCGGCGGTGACGAACCAGCCCGAGAGGCCGAGCAGCGCGACCCCCATGACCAGAACCGTCACCATCAGCGCAAGGCCGCGCAGAAAGGCCTGACGTTCGGCTTCGGACAGACGACGTGCCAGACGGAAAAGCGCGATCATGTCCGGTCCTCCGCATCGTGACCCAGGGTGATGACCCGATCCATCGCGGCGATCACCGCGGGGTCATGGCTGGCAATCAAAAGCGCCGCACCGCCCGCGCGCAGCGCCATCAGCCCGGCCAGAACCGCCTGCGCGGTTTCGGAATCCAGATCGGCCGTGGGCTCGTCGGCCAGGATCAGATGCGCCTGGGCGTGATGGGCGCGGGCCAGCATCAGCCGCCGCGCCTCGCCGCCCGAAACCCCGCCGCCGATATCGCCCAAGGGCGTCGCCAGACCCTCGGGCAGGGCGGCGATGATTTCCTCGGCATGGGCGGCCTTGAGCGCCGCCGAAAGATCGCCCGGACGGCCCAAGGTGATCGCCTCGGAGAGCGGCGCGGCGATGAATTGCGGCGCTTGCGGCAGCCAGCCCATCCCCGCCCGGATCGCATCGGCGCTGTCCTCGGCCAGCACGGTCTCGCCCCAGCGGATTTCGCCCGCATCGGGCCGGATCAGCCCGGCCAGCGCCGCGATCAGCGTCGATTTCCCCGCCCCCGAGGGGCCGGAAATCGCCACGGCCTCTCCGGGCGCCACCTGCCCGTCGGGCAGGGCGATCGGCGCCGCCCCGGGGCCCGGCCGCAGCGCGAGCCCGGCCCAGGACAGAACCGCAGGCGGCAGCGCCCTGGCCGCGGCGCCCGTGCCCATGATCTGGCCTTCTTCGGACAGCATCGCCTTGGCGGCCTTGAGCTCGCCCGCGACGGCAAAGGCCGAGGCCCGGTCATGCCAGGCCGCGGCCAGATCGCGCATCGGCTGGAACATGTTCGGCGCCAGCATCAGAAGGAAGATCCCCCCCGCCGGATGCAGCGGCGTGCCCCAGGAGCCCCAGGTGATTTCGCCCAGCAGGTTGAAGCCGACGTAAACCGCGACCAGCGCGACACCGAGCGCGGAAAAAAGCTCGAGCACGGTCGAGGACAGGAAGGCCACCGTCAGAACCTTCATCGTCCGCGCCCGCAGGATATGGAACACGATCGACAATTCGCGCCCCGCCCGGTCCTCGGCGCCCAGCAGCCGCAGATCGGCGCTGGCGGCGATGCGATCGGCCAAGGTGCCGTTCAGCGTGCCCAGATGCGCCATCTGCCGCTCGGAGGCCTGCTGCGCCGCCATGCCGATCAGCGCCATGAAGACCGGGATCAGCGGCCCGGCGATCAGGAAGATCACCGCCACGACCCAGGAGAGCGGCGCCACCAGCGCCAGAAACACGATCGGCACGATGCGCGAGCGCGTCATCGCCGGGGTGAAGCGCGAGACATAGGGGCCAAGCAGCGCCAGTTTCTCGCCCGCAAGGCTGGCCAGCTGCGCCGGGGCAAGGCCGGTCGCCCGGGCATCCAGCCGTGCCGCCTCGGTCAGCAGCCGGGCGCGTTCGGCCGCCACCAGCGTCGTCGCGGCGCGGTTGGCGCGGGCCTGCGCCGCCGCATCCAGCCCGGCGCGCAGCAGCATCACGAAGACGAAGCCCAGCGCCGCCTGCGGCACGCTCAGGCTGGCGGGCGGGGCGACAAGCCCGCCCAAGGCCAGCGCGACCAGCGCCGCCTGCGCCGCCCAGAGCACTTCGGAAAGCGAGGCCAGCATCCCGGCCGAACGCAGCTGCTTCGATACCGGGGCGGTCAGGCGGGCCAGTTCGGCCTTGGCGTCAGCGGGGGAAAGACAGGTTTCGGTCATCGAGCCTTCGGTCTTGGGCCTTGCGAGGCGATGGGTCAGGATCGGCGACATGATTCCGCCCACCACGGCCAGCCTTATCACCCCCGCCGCGCAATCGCCACCGCTTCGCGGTTGACCTTGCGCAGCCAAGCGGGCAAGGCAGCAGCCGGAGGCGATGATGCAGGCAATCGATATCGGACATGTGACGCTGGAGCGCGACGGGACCGGGGTGTTTTCCGACCTGACCCTGCGCCTGACCGAGCGGCGCATCGGCATCGTCGGGCGCAATGGCGCGGGCAAATCCTCGCTGATCCGGCTGATCACCGGGCTGGTGACGCCGCAAAAGGGTCGGGTGGTGGTGAACGGCGTCGATGTCGCCGCCGACCGCGCCGGGGCCCTGGGCACGGTGGGGCTGTTGTTCCAGAACCCCGATCATCAGATCATCTTTCCGGTGGTGCGCGACGAGATCGCCTTCGGGCTGGAGCAGAAGGGGCTGAAACGCGCCGCGGCGCTGGCCCGGGCCGAGGCCGTTCTGGCGGCGCAGGGGCGCGCGGACTGGGGCGACCGGCTGTGTCACACGCTCTCGCAGGGGCAGCGCCAGCTTTTGTGCCTGATGTCGATCCTGGCGATGGAGCCGGACTGGATCCTGTTCGACGAGCCCTTCAACGCGCTGGACCTGCCCACGGCGCTGTCGATCGAGGCGCGGATCGCGGGGCTGGCGCAGAATGTCGTTCTGGTGACGCATGATCCGTCGCGGCTGACCGGGTTCGACCGCATCCTGTGGCTGGAGGGAGGCCGGATCGAGGCCGACGGCCCGCCCGCCGAGGTGCTGCCGCGCTACATCGCGGCGATGCAGGCTTTGGCGCGGGCGGGCGCATGCTGAGCCTCGCGCTGCCCTGTCGCAGCTGGGCGCATCGGCTGCCCGCGGCGCTGAAATTCGGCCTGCTCGCCGTGGCGATGATCGCTCTGATGCGGATCGGCAGTCTGGCGGGGCAGGGGGCGGCGGTGCTGGTCGTGGCGGCGCTGACCGCCAGCCTGGGCCGCAAGGCGATCCGGCAAAGCCTTGTGACGTTGCGTCCGCTGGTCTGGATCGTCGCGGTGATCCTGATCTGGGACAGCCTGCAGGGCGCGGTGGCGCAGGGGGTGCTGTTCGGTCTGCGGGTGCTGGCGATGGTCGGTCTGGCCAATGCCGTGACCCTGACGACGCCCCTGCCGGAGATCGTGGCGCTGATCGAACGGCTGGCACAACCGCTTGCCCGGTTTGGGATTTCCCCCCGCATCCCGGCGATTTCGGTGGCTTTGGTGATCCGCTTCGTGCCGGTTCTGCGCGCCCGTCACGACACCTTGGCCGAGGCCTGGCGGGCCCGGTCCGCCCGCAAGCCGCGGGGGAAACTCCTTGCGCCATTGACGTTTTCGCTGCTTGACGATGCGGATCATATGGCCGATGCCTTGCGCGCACGCGGTGGATTGGCCCTGCCGCGCAAAGGGAGAGACACCGTTGGAACGTAACGTAACCCTGATCGGGCTTTTCGCGGCGCTGATCGTCGCGCTGGGCTTCGTGCCCGCGATTCCGCTGGGCTTTGGCGTGCCGATCACGCTGCAGTCGCTGGGCGTGATGCTGGCGGGAGCCGTTCTGGGCAGCTGGCGCGGCGCGCTGGCCGTGCTTCTGGTGCAGGCGCTGGTGGCGATCGGCCTGCCGGTGCTGGCGGGCGGCCGCGGCGGCCTTGGCATCTTCGTCGGCCCGACCGCGGGCTTCCTGATCGGCTGGCTTCCGGCCGCCTTCGTCACCGGCCTGATCGTCGAGCGCCTGCGCCGCGTTCCGGTCGCCCTTGCCGCCGGGATCGGCGCGACGCTGGGCGGGATCATCATCATGTATGCGCTGGGCATCCTTGGCTTCTGGCTGGTGAAGAACGCCGGGCTGAAACCCGAAGACGCGCCGATCAGCCTTTGGGCCGCGACCGCGATCATGGCGCCCTTCATCCCGGGCGATCTGGTCAAGGTGGTGGTGACGGGGCTGGTCGCGCGCACCATCGCGCAATACCGCCCCTCGGCGCTGCTCGCCCGCGGCTGAGGCCGTCCAAGCTCGGAAATCGCCCGAAGCCGCCGCGCTTCGGGCCTTTTCATGCGCTTTTCCCGCCGCTGCGACAGCCTGTCGCTGCATTGCGGCGCCGCGTCATGAAATCTTCGTGAAGCTGCAACGGAAGCGTCGTTCCCGGTTGTTGATAGTGACAACGCATCGACAACGGGGAATGATCATGTTCGACGCTTCCGCTACCCGTCTGCGCCGTCGTTACCGCAGCCTCTTCCTGTCCGATCTGCATCTGGGGGCGCGGGGCTGCCGTGCCGCCGAGATCCTCGATTTCCTGAGCAGCGTCGAGGCCGAGACGATCTATCTTGTCGGCGATATCCTCGATGTCTGGCACCCCGGCCGGGTGCATTGGGGCGGGCTGCAGGATGCGATCTGGACCGAGCTTGGCGCCCGCGCGGGCACCGGCACCCGCGTCGTCTATCTGCCCGGCAACCACGATGCGCCGCTGCGCGAGATCGCCACCGGCCGCTTTGACCGCTTCGAGCTGGCCGACAGCCTGACCCATGTCGCCGCCGACGGCACCCGCTATCTGGTGCTGCACGGCGATCAAGTCGATGCGCGGATCTTTCGCTTTCATGTGATGACCCGGATCGGCTCGCGGCTGGATGCGGCGCTGCGGGCGGTCGATCACGCCTTGCGCGGGCTGCGGCCGCGGGCGAAACGCGGGATTTTCGAATGGGCGATCTGCGGCGTCAATGCGCTGATGATGGTCGGCAACGGCTTCGAGAAGCGTCTGGCCGCGATGGCGGTCGCGACCGGGCACGAAGGGGTGATTTGCGGTCACTTCCACAAGGCGGCACTGCGGCAGAGCGGCCCGATCACCTATGCCAATTGCGGCGATTGGGTCGACAGCCGGACCGCGCTGGTTGAAACCTTCGAGGGCGCGCTCCAACTTGTGGAATGGCGCCCCGAGGCAGAGACCGCCCCGGCCCGCCAGGGTCTGATGGAAGAGGTGGACGCATGATCGCCGAAACGCTTGCCGGGTTTGCCGGTCTGGCCGCTGCCCTGCATGTCTCTTCGGCCGCGCTGACGGCCTGGCGCTATCGCGGCCCCGCGCCGGTGGCTCTGCCCGCCAAGCCGCCGCTGGTGACGCTTTTGCGCCCGGTCTGCGGGCTGGACACCCATGATGCGGAAACGCTGCGTTCGTCCTTTGAACTGAGCTATCCGAACCTCGAAATCATCTTCTGCGCCGCGGTCGAGGAGGATCCGGCGGTGCCGCTTTTGCGCGCGCTGATCGCGGACTATCCGCAGGCGCGGGCGCAGCTGCTCATTGGCGAGGATCGGATCACCGGCAATCCGAAGCTGAACAACCTGCAAAAGGGCTGGATCGCGTCGCGGGGCGAGATCGTCGCGATGGCGGATTCGAACCTGCTGTTGCCGCGCGACTATATCGAGCAGATCCTGGCCACCTTCCGCCCCGATACCGGGCTGGTCACCTCGCCCCCCGTCGGCATCCGCGCCGAGGGGATCTGGGCGGCGCTGGAATGCGCGTTTCTGGACGGGTTTCAGGACCGCTGGCAGCTGGCCTCGGACAGTCTGGGCAATGGCTTCGCGCAGGGCAAGACGCTGGCCTGGCGGCGCGACGTTCTTGAAGCCGCGGGCGGTCTGGTGGCTTTGGGCCGTGATCTGGCCGAGGATGTCGCCTCGACCAAGGCGGTGCGGGCACAGGGGCTGAAGGTGCGGCTGACGCGGCAGGCCTTTACCCAGCCGATCGGCAGGCGCAGCTTCGGCCCGGTCTGGAAGCGGCAGCTGCGCTGGGCGCGGGTGCGCCGCGACGGCTTTCCGGCGCTTTTTGCCGCGGAAATCCTGCTCGGGCCTTTCGTGCCGCTTTTCGCGCTGATCCCGGCGCTGGGCTGGGGCACGGCGGCGCTGGCGCTGCCTTTCCTTGCGCTCTGGTATGGGGTCGAGGTGGCGATGAACCGCGTCGCGGGCTGGCCCGCGCGGCGGATCGACATTGTCGCGATGGTGCTGCGCGATCTTCTGCTCGCCCCGCTCTGGGTCGCCACCTGGCGGTCACGCGGGTTCGAATGGCGCGGCAATGCGCTGGCGCCGGGGCAGGAGGCGAAGGCGTAAGTGATGGGCGTTTCCTGCATCATTCCCGCTTATAACGAGGCCCCGCGCATCGCCGCCGTGCTGCAAACCGTCGTCGGCCACCCGCTGATCGACGAGGTGATCGTCGTCGATGACGGATCGAGCGACGGCACCGCCGCGGTGGCGGCGCAGGTGCCCGGCATCCGGCTGATCCGGCAAAGCCCGAACCGGGGCAAAAGCTGGGCGGTCTCGGTCGGCATCGAGGCGGCGCATCACGAGCTGATCCTGCTTCTGGACAGCGATCTTCTGGGACTGGCGCCCGAGGCGATTGCCGCGCTGATCGCGCCGGTGCAGGCGGGGCGGGCCGATGTGGCGATCTCGCTGCGCGGCAATGCGCCCTGGCCGTGGCGGCTGATCGGGCTCGACTACATCTCGGGCGAGCGGGTGTTGCGCCGGGCGCTGATCGGCGAGCCGCAGGCGCTGCGGGCGCTGCCGCGCTTCGGGCTGGAAATGCACCTGAACCGCCGTCTGATCGCGGCGCGGGCGCGGCTGGCCATCGTGCGCTGGCCCGAGGTCGCCAGCCCGTGGAAAGGGGCGAAACGCGGCCGTCTGGCGGGGGTTCTGGCCGATTTCCGCATGCTGGCCGACATGTTCCGCACCGTGCCGCTGCACCGCGCTGTCGGGCAGATCGTCGCGATGCGGGGCCTTGCGGCCTAGTCGCGATCCGGCACGTCGGGCAGCGCGGCGAATTCGACCAGGAATTTTGCCGACAAAGGCAGGCTTGCTGCCCCCAGCGCGCGGGCCTGCGGCCCCGCCGTGCCCGCCAGGATCCGCGGCCGCGTCATGCCCGACAGGTCGATGCGGTCCAGCTCCGTCTCGATCGCCGCGATCAGCCGGGTGCGCAGCCGGTCCGGCAGCCAGCCGTCGATCACCATCGCCTGCAGATCGCACAGGGCCCCGGCCGAAGCCGCGACATGGGCCAGCCCTTTGGCCGCCTCGGCCAGCCAGGGGGCGACGATCTCCTCGTCCAATTCCCAATCCGGGGCGGATTCCCACAGGAACGCCCCGCTTTGCCCCCGCGCCGCCAGCGCCCGTTCCAGTGCGGAAAGCGAGGCCACCTCGACCAGCTGCCGCGCGCCGCCCTTGCCGTCGGGCACCGGGGTCGAGGCCAGCGCCCCGGCATTGCCGCTGTGGCCCGCAAACATCGAGCCGCCCAGCACCAGCCCGCCCCCGACGAAGAAGCCAAGGAAGGCATAGACGAAATCCTTGGGCAGGCGGCCCTTGCCGAAAATCAGTTCGGCATTGCAGGCGGCCGAGGCGTCGTTTTCCAACAGCACCGGCCAGGGCATTTCCAGCGCCAGCTCGGCGCGGATATCGCGGTGGCGCCAATCGTCCATCGCGTTGAAGGCAAGGCCAAGCGTGCCCGCCCAGTCCCAGAGCTGGAACGGCAGGCCGATGCCAAGCCCTTGAATGCGCTTGTACAAATCCTCGGGCAGGGGGTCGGTCAGCGCACCGACCGAGCGGCGGGCAAAGTCCAGAACGCCATCGGGGGTCGGGTAGTCATGCCGCATCACCCGCGCGCCGCGGACCTGGCCGAGGAAATCGATCAGCACCATCTCGGTCCGGCGCCGCCCGACCTTGAGACCCAGAAACAGCGCCCCCTCGGGCGCCAGCGACATCGGCACCGTGGGCTGGCCGACCTTGCCGCGCACCGGCGCCTGACGGGTCAGAAGCCCGGCGGCCTCCAGCCCGCGCATGATCACCGAAACGGTCTGCGCCGAAAGCCCGGTCAGCCGCGCGATTTCGGATTTCGCCAAGGCCCCGTGACGGCGGATCAGCGACAGCACCAGCCGCTCGTTGCGGGCCCGCATCGCCGAATGGTCGGTGCCGATCTTCGCGCTGTCCGCCTCGTCCCTGACCATCCGTTGCACGATTGCCCCCCGCTTCGTCCAAGCATGACGCGCAGGAGGGCGCCGGTCAAGGAATACCTAAACTATGATGATTTAACGCATGGCAGACATGCAAAACCCGCGCCAGAGGGCGCGGGGTTCACAAGCGTTTCGGAGGAAACTTAAGCTTTCGGCCCGGCTTCGAGCGCATCTTCAAAGGTGCGCAGCCCGGTCGTCGGCGCCTGCACCAGCACCGCCATGTTGCCCGGCTTGTGCTGGTTGCGCAGCATTTTCGTATGCGCTTTCGGGATTTCCGCCCAGGGGAAGACCTCGGACATGCAGGGGTCCAGCCGCCGTTCCAGCATCAGCCGGTTCGCCGAGGCCGCCTGTTTCAGATGCGCGAAGTGGCTGCCCTGCAGGCGCTTCTGGTGCATCCACATGTAGCGCACGTCAAAGGTGCAGTTGAACCCCGAGGTGCCGGCGCAGATCACCACCATGCCGCCCTTTTTGCACACCAGCGAGCTGACCGGGAAGGTCGCTTCGCCCGGATGCTCGAACACCATGTCGACGTTCACGCCCTTGCCGGTGATGTCCCAGATCGCCTTGCCGAACTTGCGGGCCTCTTTCAGCCAGTCGTTGTATTCCGGCGTGTTGACCTTGGGCAGCTGGCCCCAGCACTTGAAATCCTTGCGGTTGATCACGCCCTTGGCGCCCAGCCCCATGACGAAGTCGCGCTTGTCCTCGTCCGAGATCACGCCGATCGCATTGCCGCCCGCCGCGTTGATCAGCTGGATGGCGAAGCTGCCAAGCCCGCCCGAGGCGCCCCAGACCAGCACGTTCTGACCGGGCTGCAGGTCATGCGGCGGATGGCCGAACAGCATCCGATAGGCGGTGGCCAAGGTCAGCGTGTAGCAGGCCGATTCCTCCCAGGTCAGATGCGGCGGACGCCGCATCAGCTGCTGCGCCTGCACCCGGGTGAATTGCGCGAAGCTGCCGTCGTTCGTCTCGTAGCCCCAGATCCGCTGGCTGGGCGAGAACATCGGATCGCCGCCGTTGCATTCCTCGTCGTCGCCATCGTCCTGGTTGCAGTGGATCACCACCTCGTCGCCGACCTTCCAGCCCTTGACCTTCGACCCCACCTTCCAGACGATGCCGGACGCATCCGAGCCCGCGATGTGATAGGGCTGCTTGTGGCCGTCAAAGGGCGAGATCGGCACGCCCAGACCCGCCCAGACGCCATTGTAGTTCACGCCCGCGGCCATCACCAGCACCAGAACCTCGTGGCTGTCGATCTCCCAGGTCGGCACCACCTCGACCTGAAACGACTGTTCGGGCTCGCCGTGACGCTCGCGGCGGATTGCCCAAGCGTACATGTTCTTGGGCACATAGCCCAAGGGCGGCATCTCGCCGATTTCGTAAAGGTCTTTCTCGGGCGCCTCATAAGGCGCGATGCCGGTGTTCTGATCGAGGGCCATCAGCGTCTCCTGTTCTCGCCGCGGTGCAGAATCAACCGGGCTCCGAGGAGTAATTAAACTTGGCTGCGCAACAATGCAATTGGTGACGTTGGGTTTTTGAAATTTTATGACCGAGCGAATGCAGCATTTCCGGGACAGACGGCCGCACCCCAGGCGCGGCCGTCAAAGCCCCGGGGGCTCAGTTGTAGGTGAAGGTGGCGACTTCGCAGACGTTGACGTTCTGGCGCACCAGTTCGTCGCCATCTTCGAAGACGGCCTTGAAGTCGAACTTGCAATAGCCCGAGTCGTCGTCGAAATTGATGTCGACCGACGAGCCCGAGGGCAGCACGTCTTCGCCGAGAATGTCTTCCTCCCAATTTTCGGAGCCGGTGTTCGAGCCGTAGAATTTCACCATGGTGAACCCGGTGTTGTTCACGACCGTCACGTGACGGTTCAGCGCCCAACCCGGCGAGGCAATCGACCCCACGATGGCCGCAAAGGCCAGCGCAGTCACAAGTCTTTTGTGGAACATGTTCTTCCCCCTGTGTGGATGGCGTCGCGCGCCATCGCCGCAAGGATGACAGAAACGTGATGGGCGGCAAGCGCCGTGTTGCAAGGCCGCGCAGATTTTCCCTTGCCGTCTTGCCGCACTGCGGCGAATTGACAGGGACACATTCTTTCGCATATCAGGGCAATCAAAGCAACATTCTTGCGAAATCAGAATCGACGCCGGAGGCCGCCATGACCGAGACGACCAAGCCCAAGAAGGATCACCCCTGGCTGTTCCGCACCTATGCGGGTCACTCGACGGCGGCGAAATCGAACGCGCTTTACCGCACCAACCTGGCCAAGGGGCAGACGGGTCTGTCGGTGGCCTTCGATCTGCCGACGCAGACGGGCTATGACAGCGACCACGTTCTGGCGCGTGGCGAGGTGGGCAAGGTCGGCGTGCCGGTCTGCCATCTGGGCGACATGCGCACGCTGTTCGACCAGATCCCGCTCGAGCAGATGAACACCTCGATGACGATCAACGCGCCCGCGCCGTGGCTTTTGTCGCTTTACATCGCCGTGGCCGAGGAACAGGGCGCCGATATCTCGAAGCTGCAGGGCACGGTGCAGAACGATCTGGTCAAGGAATATCTGTCGCGCGGAACCTATATCTGCCCGCCGAAACCGTCCCTGACGATGATCACCGATGTCGCGGCCTATACGGCGCAGAACCTGCCGAAATGGAACCCGATGAACGTCTGTTCCTATCACCTGCAGGAAGCGGGGGCGACGCCGGAGCAGGAGCTGGCCTTTGCGCTGGCCACCGGCATTGCGGTTCTGGATGACCTCAAGGGCAAGGTTCCGGCGGCGGAATTCCCGGCGATGGTGGGGCGGATTTCGTTTTTCGTGAATGCGGGGATCCGCTTCGTCACCGAAATGTGCAAGATGCGCGCCTTCACCGAGCTGTGGGACGAAATCTGCCGCGAGCGTTACGGCATCGCCGAGGAAAAATACCGCCGCTTCCGCTATGGCGTGCAGGTGAACAGCCTTGGTCTGACCGAGCAGCAGCCGGAAAACAACGTCTATCGGATTCTCATCGAGATGCTGGCGGTGACGCTGTCGAAGAATGCGCGCGCGCGGGCGGTGCAGCTTCCGGCCTGGAACGAGGCGCTGGGCCTGCCGCGGCCCTGGGATCAGCAATGGTCGCTGCGCATGCAGCAGATCATGGCCTATGAAACCGACCTGCTGGAATATGGCGATCTTTTCGACGGCAACCCGGTGGTGACGGCCAAGGTCGAAAGCCTGAAGGCGGGGGCCCGGCAGGAGCTGGAAACCCTCGACGCGATGGGCGGCGCGATTGCGGCGATCGACTACATGAAGGCGCGTCTGGTCGACAGCAACGCCGCCCGCGTCGGCAATATCGAGACCGGCGAGACCACGATCGTCGGCGTGAACCGCTGGACCGAGGCGGAGCCCTCGCCGCTGGTCGGCTCGGATGGCGGCATCATGACCGTCGATCCGGCGGTGGAGGCCGATCAGATCGCCCGGCTGCAGGCCTGGCGGGCGTCGCGCGATGCGGTGGCGGTGGCAGTGGCGCTGGAGCAACTCCGCGCCGATGCGGCGGCGGGCAAGAACATCATGCCGGCCTCGATCGCGGCGGCGAAGGCGGGGGCGACGACCGGCGAATGGGCGGGGGTGATGCGCGCCGTCCATGGCGAATATCGCGGCCCCACCGGGGTCTCGCGCAGCCCGTCGAACCGGACCGAGGGGCTGGAGGATATCCGCGCCGCGGTCGATGCGGTGTCGTCGAAACTGGGGCGGCGGCTGAAATTCCTCGTCGGCAAGCCGGGGCTGGACGGGCATAGCAACGGCGCCGAACAGATCGCCTTCCGCGCCCGCGATTGCGGCATGGACATCACCTATGAGGGCATCCGCCTGACGCCCGAGCAGATCGTGACCCAGGCCGCCGCCGAAGAGGTGCATGTGATCGGCCTGTCGATCCTGTCGGGCTCGCATCTGCCGCTGATCTCCGAGGTGATGGAGCGGATGCGCGCGGTGGGGCTGGACCATATTCCGGTCTGCGTCGGCGGCATCATCCCCGAGGAAGATGCGGTAAAGCTGAAGGCGATGGGCGTGGCCCGGGTCTATACGCCGAAGGATTTCGAGCTGAACCGGATCATGATGGATATCGTCGCGCTGGCGACCCCGGAGACGGTCGCGGCGTGAACCGTGGCGGCGCGGGGGCTCTGCCCCCGCACCCCCGGGATATTTGGGGAAAGATAAAAGCAAAGCCCCTTTATCTTGCCCCAAATATCCCCGCCGGAGGCATCGGCCGCAGGCCGAATTCCTGTCTTTCGAAAGCTGGTCGCGCCGTGTAGGGTCGCCGCCATGAGCCTGCCTGCCACCGTCACTTTCTCCGAAGATCAGGCCGAAGCCTGGGATGCCGTCGCCGCCGCGCTGGAGCGCGCGGGGGTCGATCTGCTTGACGGCACGGTGATGCCCGAGGGCGGGGAGCCCTCGGTGATGGCGGTGATCGGCAAGGCTGGCTCGGGCAAGACCCTGCTTCTGGCCGAGCTTTACAAGGCGCTGGAGGCCGCGGGCGTCGAGCTGGTTTCGGGCGATTGGGAGGGCAAGCGGCGCAAGGACCGGCGCACGCTGGCGATCCTCGCGCCGACGAACAAGGCGGCTTCGGTGCTGCGCTCGCGCGGGGTGCCTGCGACCACCATTCACCGCATCCTTTATACCCCGGTCTATCACCCGGAATATGAGGCGATCGCGGAATGGCTGGCGGGGCAGGGCGAGCGGCCGAACCTTGACCTTCTGCGCATCGAGGGGCTGACCGATCTGGCGCTCGACCGCGCAAAAGCGTTCTACGAGACGAACAAGTCGATCCCCGGGGCTTTGGCTGCGGCGGGGCTGCGCGGGTCGGATTTCATTTCCGGCTGGAAGCGGCGCGAAGACCCGCTCGACATCGGTTTTGTCGACGAGGCCTCGATGCTGGACGAGCGCCAGTTCGACGATCTGAAGGAAATCTTCCCGACGCTGGTCTTGTTCGGCGATCCGGCGCAGCTCGCGCCGGTGAACCAGTCCGGCCACATGAGCTTCGAGCGCCTGCCCGAGGCCTCGGTGCATGCGCTGCACCGCATCCACCGTCAGGCCGATGACAACCCGATCCTTGATCTGGCGCATGCCCTCGCCGATGAGAGCCTTGATTTCTATGCGTTTGAACGGATGGTGGAAGAGGCCGCCCGGCGTGACCCGCGCGTGGTGCGGGCCGAGCGGGTGGAAAGCGATCTGATGGCGCGCTCGCCGGTTCTGGTCTGGCGCAATGCGACCCGGATCCGGCTCATTCAGGCGTTTCGCAATGCCCATGGCGCCCCCGCCGATGCGCTTTTGCCCGGCGAGCCCTTGATCTGCGACGGCATCGAATTGCCGCTCAAGCACCGCAAGAAGCGCATCGACCTTGAGGCCCGCGGCCTGATCAAGGGGGCGCAGGTGATCTATCTGGGTCCCGGCCGCAAGCCCGGCTTTTCGCGGCTGCATGTGATCGGCGCCGAGGACCCGCGGCTGTCCGCCGCCTCGATCGTCAAGATCGAGATGCCGGACGAGGAAGAGCCCTTCATCCCCTTTGCGGCGCGGATGGGGGCGACCTTCCTGCATGGCGCCGCCGTCACCATCCACAAGGCGCAGGGCAGCCAATGGCCCGATGTGCAGGTCTTTGCCCCCGACATCTATGCCGCCTTCCGCACCGGGCGCTCGGAAGCCGGGATTCCGCTGTGGAAGCGGCTCGCCTATGTGGCGATCACCCGCGCCGAACACCGGCTCTTGTGGATCACCAAGGCGATGCTGGCGCGGCCCTCGGCGCCGCTCGGCATCGACGATCTGCCCGCGGGCACCGCGGCGCTGACGCTTGCCCCCGAGGAAGAGTGAGGCTTTTCCTTTTCGTTGCCGCCGCCTAATCTGGCGACAACCCCAATCTGCCCCGCCCCGAGGAGGCCCGCGATGCGTTGCGTTTTCGTCCAGTTCCGTTGCCAGCCCGGCAAGACCTATGCCGTGGCCGATGCCATCTATGAACGCGAGGTGGTGAGCGAGCTTTATTCCACCTCGGGCGAATATGACCTGATCGCCAAGGTCTACATCCCCGAAGAGGCCGATGTCGGCCATTGGCTGAACGAGACCCTGTTCGGCATCGAGGGCATCGCCCGCACCCTGACGACGATGACCTTTCGGGCGTTCTGAAGCTGTCAGGAATTGCGGATCAGCCGGAACGCCGCCGCCGCCGCCCAGCCCGCGAAGATCGCCAGACCCAGCGACAAGAGCCCGTAAAGCAGCGGCTGTTCGCGCGACAGCGCATAGGTGAAGCGTTCCAGCCCGATCCGGCGCACCTTGATCGAGGCATGGGTCTGGTCGATCACCTTGCCCTCGCGCAGAAGATACATCCGCGCGGTGTAATCGCCCTCGATCAGGTTCGCGGGCAGATCGAAATCGGCGCGAAACAGCGTGTCGGCCGCCAGCGTCACCGCGCGTTCGGACACCGAATAGGCCCCCGTGCCCTCACGCAGCCGCAACAGCGCCTCGGCGAAGGGGCGGCCGTCGCTGCGGCCGAGCGGCCCGGCATAGGCCTCGACCGCGACGGGCACGGAAATGCGTTCCGCCGCATCGGTCTCGGGCGACAGGATCCGGTCCAGCGGCGCCGAGGAGGCGACGGCGTAAAAGCTGGGCACCGAGGAAATCACCATCTTGTCGCTGTTGACCCAGATCCCCATTTCCCGGGTCTTGCGCCGCACGGTGACCTTTTGCTGCGGGCCTTCCAGCGTGACGATGACGCCCAGCTGCCCCTCGGGTTCGGGGGCATCGCGTTTGACCGCGCCGAAGATCAGCACCGAGGAGCCGTCGAAAGCCGCGGTGATGCCGATATTGTCGGCGCTGATGCCCGCCACGACCCGTTCGGCCCGGGCGGGCAGGGCGGTCAGGAGCAGCAGCAGAAGCAGGCGCAGGATCATCGCGAAGCCCCCGTCTGCAGGCTGTAAAGCTCGGAAGGCGGCAAGACCAGATCCAGCCCCAGTTTCAGCGCGACGGCCAGAACCAGCAGGGCCAGCAGGATGCGCAGCTGTTCGGCCCTCAGCTTCGCGCCAAGGCGGGTGCCGATCTGCGCGCCCACGACGCCGCCGACGATCAGCAAAAGCGCCAGCATCACATCGACCGACTGGTTGGTGATCGCATGCAGGAGCGTGGTGAAGGCCGAGACGATCAGGATCTGAAACAGCGAGGTGCCGATCACCACCTTGGTCGGCATGCCGAGCAGGTAGATCATCGCGGGGACCATGATGAAGCCGCCGCCCACCCCCATCACCGCGGCCAGAACGCCCACCGCCATGCCGATGACGAAGGGCGGGATGACCGAGATGTAAAGCCCCGAGGTGCGAAACCGCATCTTGAAGGGCAGCCGGTGCACCAGCTTGCGGCTTTGATCGCGGGGCCGCACCGCCCCGGGGCGGTTGGCGCGGCGCAGCGCACGGATCGATTCCTGCAGCATCATCGCGCCGATGCCGCCCAGAAACACGACATAGGCCAGCTGCACCGCCAGATCGACCTGACCGAGCCGGGTCAGCCAGTTGAAGACGAGGATGCCCAGCCCCGAACCAAGAAGGCCGCCCGCCTGCAGCACCATCCCCATCGGCACATCGACCGCCTTGCGGCGAAACTGCGCCAGCACCCCCGAGACCGAGGAGGCGACGACCTGATTGGCGCCGGTGGCCACGGCGACGGTGGGCGGAATGCCGATGAAGAACAGAAGCGGCGTGATAATGAAGCCGCCGCCCACGCCGAAAAGGCCTGAAAGCAGCCCGACAAGGCCGCCCAGACCCAGCAACAGGAAGATGTTGACCGATACCTCGGCAATGGGGAGGTAGATCTGCATGGGTGTCCGACGGCTTGGTTGCCCCACCATGCCCCGTGCGTCATAGCGTAGCAAGGGGGGCTTTCCGTAACGTTACCGAGACCGCAGGAACCGTCGCAGGATCCGCTCGAATTTCGCAGCACCCAGGGGGGCCATCGCCTTGGTGTGGTCGTGGCTGATCGCCTCGGAGGACAGCCCCGCGCCCATGTTGGTGACGACCGAGACGGCGGCGACCCGCAGGCCGAGGAAGCGGGCCAGGATCACCTCGGGCACGGTCGACATGCCGACCGCATCGGCGCCGAGGATTTTCGCGGCGCGGATTTCGGCCGGGGTTTCGAACGAGGGACCGGAGAACCAGCAATAGACGCCCTCGGGCAGGGCGATCCCCTCGGCCGCGGCGGCGGTTTGCAGCGCGGCGCGGATCTGCGGATCGTAAGCTTCGGTCATCGGCACGAAGCGGGCGTCGCGCGGCTCGCCGACAAGCGGGTTCGCCCCGGCGAAGTTGATGTGATCGCAGAGCGCCATCAGATCGCCCGGGCCGATATCGTCGCGCAAAGACCCGGCGGCATTGGTCAACAGAAGCTCCGAACAGCCCAGATCGCGCAGGATTTCCAAGGGCAGCCGCATCTCGGCCGGGTTTCCGCGTTCGTAGTAATGCGCCCGCCCGCCGAAAACCGCGACCCGCACCCCTTCCAGCTGGCCGATCACCAGTTTCGGATTGTGCCCGGACACCCCGGCATGGGGAAAGCCGGGCAGCTCGGCGTAATCGATGCCGCAGCCCTCCACCTCTTCGGCGATATGGCCAAGGCCCGAGCCAAGGATCAGCCCGATCGCGGGCGGTTCCGCCCCGGCGCGGGCGCGGATCAGATCGGCAAGTTCAGCGCTCTTTGACATAGGGTTGGCCTCCGGCACGGGGGGGGATGGCGCGGCCGACGAAGCCCGCCAGCACGATCACGGTCAGAAGATAGGGCAGCGCATCGAGGAAGGAGACCGGGATGGTCAGGCTGCCCGGCGACATCGCCTCGATCACGTCGGGGCGTAGCGCCAGCGCCTGCAGGAAGCCAAAGAGCATCGTTGCCCAAAGCGCCTGCCAGGGCCGCCATTTCGCGAAGATCAGCGCGGCCAAGGCGATGTAGCCGCGCCCCGCCGTCATCTCGCGGCCGAAACCCGCCTGCAGCGAGGTCGCCATATAGGCCCCGGCGATGCCGCACAAAACCCCGGTCAGCGCGACGGCGGTATAGCGCAGCCGCACCACCGAAACCCCCGCGGTATCGACCGATTCCGGGTTCTCGCCCACTGCCCGCAGCCGCAGCCCGAAGCGGGTGCGGTAAAGCAGCCACCAGGTCAGCGGCACGATGGCCAGCGCCAGATAGACCAGCAGCGATTGCCCCGAGATCACCTTGGCGTAGAAGGGGCCAAGGAACGGCACCCCCGAGAGCGCCTCGGCAAAGGGCAGGGTGATGCCCTGAAACCGGGCCTCACCCATCAGCGGCGGCGTGCGGCCGCCCTGTCCGAAAGCCGTCTGCGCGATCAGGATCGTCGCCCCCGAGGCGACGAAGTTCAGCGCCACCCCGGAAATCAGCTGATTGCCGCGAAAGGTGATCGAGGCAAGCCCGTGGATCGCCGCGAAGAGAAGCGACGCAAGGATGCCCGCGCCCAGCCCGATCCAGGCCGAGCCGCTCAGTGCCGCCACCGCGCCCGAGGCCATGGCGGCCATCAGCATCTTGCCCTCAAGCCCGATGTCGAAAATGCCCGCGCGCTCGGAATAAAGCCCGGCGATGCAGGCCAAGAGAAGCGGCGTGCCCAGCCGCAGGGTCGAGCCGAGGATCTCGATCAGCGTCATGTAATCCATCACGCCGCCCCCCCGATGCGCTTCGCCGCGACCAGCCGGAAGGCGGGCGCCAGCATCATCCGCACCATCGTATCAAGCGCCCCGGTGAACAGGATCACGAGGCCCTGCAGAAGCGTGCGCAGCTCGATCGGGATGGTGGTCCAAAGCCCCATTTCCGCCCCGCCCTGATAGAGGAAGCCAAAGAGCAGCGCGGCGAGGAAGACGCCCAGCGGATGGTTGCGCCCCATCAGCGCGACCGCGATGCCGATGAAACCCGCCCCTTCGGACGCGTTCTGCATCAGCCGTTCGGCCTCGCCCATGACGTTGTTCACCGCCATCAGCCCGGCCAGCCCGCCCGAAATCAGCATCGAGACAAGGATGACGCGGGTGGGCGAGATCCCGGCATAGACGGCGGCGCTTTCGGATTTGCCGAAGGCGCGGATCTCATAGCCCAGCCGGGTCCGCCACAAGAGCGCCCAGACCGCGACACAGGCGGCAATGGCCAGAAAGAACGAGACATTCGCCGGCACCTGTTTCGAGAAGATCAGCGACAGGCCCGGGATTTCGCCGAAGCTTGGCAGATGCGTTGCCGCCGGGAACCGCGCCGTGGCCGGGTCCATCTGACCCACCGGGCGCAGCACCTCGACCAGAAGATAGACGATCAGCGCCGCGGCGATATAGTTGAACATGATCGTGGTGATGACGATATGGCTGCCGCGTTTCGCCTGCAGCCAGGCCGGAATCGCCGCCCAGGCCGCGCCGAAAGCCGCCGCGCCCAGGCTGGCGGCGATCAGCGCCACCGACCAATGCGGCCAGTCAAAGGCCAAAAGCACCAGCGCGACGCCAAGGCCGCCCAGCTGCGCCTGTCCCTCGCCGCCGATGTTGAACTGGCTGGCGTGATAGGCAACGGTGACCGCAAGCCCGGTGAAGATGAAGGAGGTGGTGTAGTAAAGCGTGTAGCCCCAGCCGTAAGCGGAACCAAGCGCGCCCTTGACCATCACCGAGACCGCCTCGATCGGGTCGCCGCCGATGCCCAGCACGACAAGCGCCGAGATCAGCGCCGCCAGCAAAAGCGAAATCAGCGGCACCAGCACCAGATCGGCCCAAGCCGGAAGTTTCTCCATCACGCCGCCCCCGCGGTGCTGGCGACCCCGGCCATCAAAAGGCCCAGCTCGCGTTCGTTCGTCTCGGCGGGCAGACGCTCGCCCATGATCTGGCCGTCGAACATCACCGCGATGCGGTCCGAAAGCGACAGGATTTCATCCAGTTCGACCGAGACCAGCAGCACCGCCGCCCCCGCGTCGCGCAATTCGACGATGCGGCGGTGGATGAATTCGATGGCGCCGATATCGACCCCGCGCGTCGGCTGACCGACGAGCAGCAGCACCGGATTGCGCTCGATTTCCCGCGCCAGCACGATTTTCTGCTGATTGCCGCCGGAAAAGCTTTTCGCGGGCAGGGACGGATCGGGCGGGCGCACGTCAAACCGCTCCATCTTGCCCTTGGTGTCGCGCAGGATGGCGTCATTGTCCATGAAAAGGGCATTCGCCTGATAGTCCGGCGCGGAATGATAGCCGAAAGCGATGTTTTCCCAGGCCGCGAAATCCAGGATCAGGCCGAGGTGGTGGCGATCCTCGGGCACATGCGCGATCCCGATCTGCCGCCGCGTCTGGCCGGTCGCGCCCTTGCCCGCGGCGGGGATCTGCACGCCCTCGACCGCGATTGTGCCGCTGACCTTGCCCTTGGCGAAGCCGCCCAGCACCTGCAACAGCTCCGACTGGCCGTTGCCCGCGACGCCCGCGATGCCGAGGATCTCGCCCGCGCGGATCGTCAGGCTGATGCCCTTGAGCCGCGCCACGCCCTGCGCATCGGTGACGCGCAGATCGTCAATTCGCAGCACCTCGCGCCCCGGGTTGGCGGGGCCCTTGGGCACATGCAACAGCACCTTGCGGCCCACCATCAGCTCGGCCAGCTGTTCGGGGCTGGTTTCGGCGGTGGTGACGGTCGCCACCATCTCGCCGCGGCGCATCACCGAGACGGCATCGGTGATCTCCATGATCTCGCGCAGCTTGTGGGTGATCAGGAGGATCGTCTTGCCCTGCGCCTTCAGCCCGCGCAGGATGCGAAACAGATGGTCGGCCTCGTCCGGGGTCAGAACCCCGGTCGGCTCGTCCAGAATGAGAATGTCGGCGTGGCGATAAAGCGCCTTGAGAATCTCGACGCGCTGCTGATGGCCCACGGAAAGGTCTTCGACAAGGGCGTCGGGATCGACGTCAAGTTCGTAGTCCCGCGCCAGATCGGCCAGCGTTTTCCGCGCCTTGGAAAGCGAGGGGCGCAACAGCGCGCCCTCTTCGGCACCGAGGATCACGTTTTCCAGAACCGAGAAATTCGGCACCAGCTTGAAATGCTGGAACACCATCCCGATGCCCGCGCGGATCGCGGCCTGACTGTCGGGAATGACGGTGGGGCGGCCGTCGATCAGGATGTCGCCCGCATCGGCGCGGTAAAAGCCGTAAAGGATCGACATCAGCGTCGATTTGCCCGCGCCGTTCTCGCCGACGATGCCGTGGATCGTGCCCGGCATCACGCGGATCGAAATATCCTTGTTCGCCTGCACCGCGCCGAAGGATTTCGAAATCCCCCGCAGCTCGATCGCAGGCGGTCTTGCGGCGAGGGCGGCAGTTGCCTGCCGCCCCGTGTCGGTTGCCGATGCCATCAGTTCACCGGGCAGGTGTTGTCCGTCATGTAGTCGTGCACCTGGATCTCGCCCGACTTGATCTTTTCGGCGGCGGCATCGACCGCGGCCTTCATTTCCGGCGTCACCAGCTTGGCGTTGTTGTCATCCAGCGCATAGCCGATGCCGTCGTCCTTCAGCCCGGCGATGACCTTGCCGGTCTTCATGTCGGCGCCTTCCTTGAAGGCGTCATAGATCGTGACATCGACGCGCTTGATCATCGAGGTCAGGATCTTGCCCGGATGCAGGAAGTTCTGGTTGCTGTCGACGCCGATGCCGAGGATGTTTTCATCCGCGGCGGTCTGCAGGATGCCAAGCCCGGTCGAGCCCGCGGCGGCAAAGACCACATCGGCGCCCTGGGCGATCTGCGCCTTGGTCAGCTCCGAGCCCTTCACCGGGTCGTTCCAGGCCGCGGGGGTGGTGCCGGTCATGTTGTAGACGACCTTGATATCCGGTTTCGCCGCTTTCGCGCCCTGCGCATAGCCGCATTCGAACTTGCGGATCAGCGGAATGTCCATGCCGCCGACAAAGCCCACGGTGCCGGTCTTCGAGGCCATCGCCGCCATCATGCCGACCAGATAGGAGCCCTGTTCCTCCTGGAACACCACCGAGCGCACATTCGGCTGATCGACGACCGCATCGACGATGACGAATTTCGTGTTCGGATAGTCCGGGGCGACGGTGTTGAGCACGTCGCCAAAGGCGAAGCCGGTCATCGCGATCGGGTTCGCGCCCGCCTCGGCGAAGCGGCGCAGCGCCTGTTCGCGCTGGGCTTCCGACTGCATTTCCAGTTCCTTGAAGGTCGCGCCGGTCTCGGCCGCCCATTTCTGCGCGCCGTTGAAGGCGGCTTCGTTGAAGGATTTGTCGAATTTGCCGCCCAGATCGAAGATCAGCGCCGGACCTGCCGCGGCGGTGGCATCGGCCGCCGGGGCAGCCGGGGTGGCGGCCGCGGGGGCGGGTTCGGCGGCGGGGGTGGGTTGCGGGGCGGAAGACGCTCCGGGCTTGAGGACGAGGACATACCCACCGACCGCAGCCACCGCGAGGAAAGCGACGGTTCCCAGCAAAACGTTCTTCATGACATCTCTCCTGTCGACTATGGCCGCCGGTTCTGGCGGCCTCTGTCCGTTTCGGTCCGCCCGGCGAGGGGGCAACCCGCCGCCGATAGGGCCAGAACCGGGGCAGGGGGTCAAGGGGGACTTCGCGGCACGGCCTCAGCCGCGCGACAGGTCGCAGCCCAGCAAAAGCGCGTCTTCCGCGGTGCCGTCGGGGGCGTGGTAATAGCCGCGGCGGCGGCCGGTCTCGACCCAGCCCGCCTGCCGGTAAAGCGCCTGCGCCGGGGCGTTTCCGGCGGCGACTTCCAGAAAGGCGGTCGTGGCGCCGCGGGCCCTTGCGGCGGTGGCAAAGCCGGTCAGCAGCCGCGCCCCCATGCCCTGCCGCCGCGCCGCCGGATCGACGGCGACGGTCAGCAGTTCGGCCTCGTCGGCGATCACCCGGCCAAGCAGGAAGCCTGCCGGTTCGGTCAGCAGGAAACAGAAGCGAGAGCCCAGAAAATCGGCAAATTCCGGGGCGTTCCACGGCCGGGGCGTGGTGAAGCAGCGGGCATGCAGGGCGGCGAGGGCGTCGGGCGTCATCAGTCGAGAATCACCGGCGGCGGGTCCGAGGGCGGCGCGGCATCGGCACCGCGCAGGTAAAGCGGCGCCGGGCGGGGCTGCGGCGTGCCGCATTTAAAGGCTGCGACCAGCGCCACCGCCACGGCCAGCGGATGGCGGGGGGCAAGCGGCGCCGAGTGCGGCAGCGCGAGGCCGATCACCTGGACCCCGGCCAGAGCCTGCGCCAGATCGGCGGCGGGGGTCAGGGTCGGGGCCTCGGCGCCCGTCGCGGTGAAAAGCTGCGCATAGGCCTCGTCGCGCCGCGCATCAAGCGCCACCGCGACCGGGCGGGGGGCATCCTGGGCCAGCGCCTCGAAGACGGAAACGCCCACCGCCGGGATGCCCAGCCCCAGCGCCAGACCGCGGGCGGCGGCGACGGAAATCCGCACGCCGGTGAAATTGCCGGGCCCGGTGCCGACGCCAAGCGCGTCCAGATCGTGCCAACCAAGGCCCGCCTCGGCCAGCAGCTCTTCCAGAAGCGGCATCAGCCGTTCGGCCTGCCCCTTGGCCATGTCCTCGGCGCGGGCGGCCAGAACGGTGCCGCCCCGAACCAAAGCGGCCGCGCAATGCGCGGCCGAAGTGTCAAAGCCCAGAACCAGCGGCTCACTGCGCAACGGCGCGGACCTCGCTCACTTCCGGGATGTAGTGGCGCAGCAGGTTCTCGATCCCCATCTTCAGCGTGTAGGTGGAGGAGGGGCAGCCCGCGCAGGCGCCCTGCATGTGCAGATAGACGACGCCCTTTTCAAAGCCGTGGAAGGTGATGTCGCCGCCGTCGCGGGCCACCGCAGGCCGCACCCTTGTGTCGAGCAATTCCTTGATCTGGCTGATGATCGCCCCGTCTTCGCCGGTGTCGGCGCCGCCCGTCGTGTGGCCGCCCGCCGCCGCGCCCATCAGCACCGGCTGGCCCGATTGGTAATGTTCCATGATCGCCCCCATGATCGCGGGGCGGGCATGGGCCCATTCGGTGGCCTCGTCCTTGGTCACGGTGACGAAATCGGCGCCCAGAAACACCGCCTTGACGCCCGCAACGCGGAAGATCCGCCCCGCCAGCGGCGAGACCTGCGCCGCTTCGACAGAGGTGAAATCGGCCACGCCCTCGGGCATCACGTCAAGGCCCGGCAGGAATTTCAGCGTGGCGGGGTTCGGCGTGGTCTCGGTCTGGATGAACATCGGATGCCGCCTTGGCTTGCGGCTTATATGCGCGCGCCGACCGAAACCGTCAAGATTGGCGCCTCAGGTTATCGATTCCAGCCGTTCCTTGGACATGTCGCCCGGAACGATGGTGAGCGGAATGGGCAGGCTGCCGGAACTGCGCGAGAGCTGCGTCACCAGTGGCCCCGGGCCGGATTTTTCGGTGCCCGCGCCCAGCACCAGCACGCCGATTTCCGGATCTTCGCGCACCAGCCCCATGATTTCGGTCACCGGATCGCCCTCGCGGATCACCAGATCGGGGTTCACCCCCTGCTTGTCGCGCATCCATTTCGCGAAGACCTCGAAATGCGCGGTGATGGTTTCCCGGGCCTCGGCGCGCATGATTTCCGCGACGCCGATCCAGTGCTGGTAATCGTCGGGCGGGATCACCGACAGGATGGTGACCCCCCCGCCCGTATGCGCCGCCCGCATCGCGGCATAACGCATCGCATTCAGACATTCGCGGGTCTGGTCCAGCACCACGAGAAACTTGCGCATCCTGTCCTCCGGATTGCGGGCATCATGGACCGGAACCGGACCCTTTGGCAACTGGCTCAAAGCGGCGACGACAGCGCCCAGTCCATGTAGATCTCGCGGATGCGTTTCGTCATCGGGCCATGGGCATAGGTCACGTCGTCAAAGCCCGTCACCGGCGTCACCTTGCCGAAGTTGCCCGAGAGGAACACCTCATCGGCCGCCCGCACGTCCTCGAGCGTCAGCACGGCTTCGCGCACCTCGACCCCGGCGGCGCGCAGGTTCGCCATGTGCCGGGCGCGAGTGATGCCCGCAAGGAAGGTGCCATTCGCGATGGGCGTCAGCACGACGCCGTCCTTCACGATGAAGACGTTCGCCGTCGCCGATTCCGCGACATTGCCCATGGCGTCCTGCACCAGCGCATTGCCGAAGCCCTTGCGCTTCGCCTCGACCAGCATCCGGGCGTTGTTCGGATAAAGACAGCCCGCCTTGGCGTTGCAGACGTTGTCCGCCAGCACCGGGCGGCGGAATTGCGTCGTCGTCAGGGTTGTCGTTCTGTCGGCGGGCGGCATCGGCACCTCTTCCAGACAGAGCGCAAAGCCCGTCGCGCCCTCCTGCGGGGCCACGCCCAGATCGGAGCCGTCAAGCGCCCAATACATCGGCCGGATATAGACCGCGGCGCCTTTCGCATATTTGCGCAGGCCTTCGCGGGCGATCCCGACCATCTCCGCGGGATCGATCGTCGGCGTGATCATCAGCGCCGTGGCAGACCGGTTCACCCGCGCGCAATGCAGGTCAAGATCCGGCACAAGCCCGTCGAACAGCCGCGCGCCGTCGAAAACCGACGAGCCCTGCCAGATGCCGTGATCGGCCGCGCGCATGACGGCGACGTCGCCCTCGTGCCAGCGTCCCTCGAACCAGGTGCGGATATTCGTTCCGAATGCCATGACGGTCTCCTTTGTCGGCCGCGACCCTAGCCACAGCCGCGCCCAAAGGTCCAGAGACCGGATTGTATCGGGGACAGGGGATCAGTTCGTGATCGTGTCCGCCGTCCGCGCCAGACCCAGCGTCGAGCCGAAGAGACCCAGGATCGTCCGGGTGTTGACCAGCGGGCTTTCGGTGGCCAGCACGAGATCGTTCGCCTGCACCTCGAAATTCTGCGCCGAGAACAGCCCCTCGGAAGAGGTCAGATCCATCGAGAACACCACCCGGGCATTCTGCGGCCCCTGCGTCGCGTCGCTGCGCACGGCGCTGGCCGGATATTCGCGCAAGATCAGCACGCCCTTGGGATTGGCGCGGGTGTCGCTGATGCCGCCCGCCAGCGTCACGGCCTCAAGCGCGTTCACGTGATCCTTGGGGAAGGGGATGATCTTCTCCACCCCCGAGGCGCCGAGCGCCAGAAAGCTGCGATCGTCCTTGAGCACCATCAGCTTGTCGCCCGGCCGCAGCCCGGTATCAAGCGCCGGATCGTCCAGCACGCGTTGCAACGAGGTTTCATAGACCTTGCCGCCGCGGTAAAGCCGCAGCTGCGGGTTCTCGATCGCGCCCTGCACGCCGCCGGCTTCGGAAATCGCGCCCAGCACGGTCAGCGAGCGGTCGATCAGCGGGATCGTGCCCGGGTTCGACACGCCGCCGATCAGCGAGACGGCATTGCCCTTGCCGGGCGTCGCGGCCAGCTGCACCTGCGCCTCGGGGATCAGCGCGGTGACCGATTGCTGCACCTTTTCGCGCGCGGCCTCGACGCTGAGGCCCGAGACCTTCACCGCGCCGACATAGGGCACGAAGATCTGGCCGCTGTTCGAGACGGTGGTGGGGGCGATCTGCGTGGTGGGGGCGCCCTCGCTGGTCAGAAGCTTGTTCTGCCCGCCTTCCCAGATCGCCAGGGACACGGTGTCGCCCGCCGCCAGAACCTGCCCGGCGCCGCCTGTGCCGCCCTTGACCCAGGCGCGCCGGTGCGACGCGACCTTGCCCGCGGGCCAGCGCGGCAGATCGGCGAGCAGCTTTGAATCGACGGGATAATGCGAAAATTCCGGGGTCTTGTCGGAGGCGTTCTTCAGGATCTCGCTTTGCATCGCCGCGCCGCGTGGCAAGGTGCAGCCCGAAGCGGCCACAGCCAGCATCACGGCGACGATGAGTCCCGGTTTCGAAGCCATTCACGTTCCCCCGTTTCCGCGCCGCGCATCGGGTGCTAAGGCTCGCTGCAACGACGAGTCAGCAGATCCACGGCAGCCAAGTCTATGCGGTCATTCACATCAAACCTCAAGCCAGAGTTTCCGCGCCTGCTCGTTCTGGGCGGATCCGGGCGGTTGGGCGGGCTGTTGCGGCGGGTCTGGAGCCTGCCCGGCACCGCCGCGCCGCCTCTGGTGTGGCAGGCCCGCAGGCCCGGGGACTTCGCCGCTTTCGGCGGGCCGACGGTGGTCTTCGATCCGCTGGCCGCGCCCGAGGCCCTTGTGCGCGCGGTGCGGGCGGCAGAGGCGGTGCTGCTGCTGGCCGGTCCGACCCGGGGCACGGCGGCAGAGATGGCGGCGCATCGCGATCTGGCGGCGGCGGTTCTGGACTGCGCCGGGGGGCGGCCGGTCCTGCTGGCCTCCTCGGCGGCGGTCTACGGACGGCCCGCCGGTCCGCTTTGTGCCGAGGAAGACGCGCCCGCGCCGGTTTCGGACTATGGCCGCGCCAAGGTGGCGATGGAGGCGGTGGCCGCCGGGCGGCCCGGCGCGGTGGTGCTGCGGATCGGCAATGTCGCGGGGGCGGATGCGCTTTTGGGGCAGCCCGCGCCGCCGGGCGGGCGGCGGCTGCATGTTTTCCCCGACGGTCTTGCGCCGCGGCGCAGCTATATCGGGCCGCAGGCGCTGGCGCGGGGGCTGGCGCGGCTGGTGCGGCTGGCGGCCAGCGGCGCGGCCCTGCCCGGGGTGATCAATCTGGCGCTGCCCGGGGTGGTGGGGATGGAGGCGCTCTTGCGCGCGGCGGGGGAAAGCTGGCAGGCCGATCCCGCGCCCCCCGGGGCGATCGCCACGGTGGAGCTGGCGGTCGCGCGGGCGCTGGCGCTGGATCTGGTGCCCGATCTGCCGGTCACCGCGGCGGGGCTGATCGCCGATCTGCGGCTGGAGGAGGGACGGGCATGACCTTGACGAAACGGCTTTTCGACATCGGCTTCGCGCTGCTGATCCTGCCGGTGATCGCGCTGATCGCGGCGGTGGTGCTGGCGGCGCTGGCGCTGACCCAGGGCCGCCCCTATTTCTACGCCGCCGAGCGGATGAAGACGCCCGACACCGCCTTTCGGCTGTGGAAGTTCCGCACCATGACCGTGGTCGCCACCGATGCGGGCGTCTCGGGCGGCGACAAGGCCGGGCGGATCACCCCGGTCGGCCGGGTGCTGCGCCGCTTCCGGCTCGACGAGCTGCCGCAGCTGTGGAACATCCTGCGCGGCGACATCAGCTTTGTCGGGCCGCGTCCGCCGCTGCGCTCCTATGTCGAGCGCTTCCCGGAGATCTATGCCGAGGTGCTGAAATCGCGTCCCGGCGTGACCGGGCTTGCCTCGATCCACTACCACCGGCACGAGGAATGGCTGCTGGCGCGTTCGCGCAGCGCCGCCGAGACCGACCGCCTCTATTGCCGCATCTGCATCCCGGCCAAGGCGAAGCTTGACCTGATTTATGCGCGTCACGCCTCTGTCTGCCTCGATTTGCGGCTGATCGGGCGCACCATTGCACGGATGATAAGCTGATTGCCGCCGATGGCGCGTCCTTTTTGCAATGGTTTAGCGACAAGCCGCTGATTTTGGATGCATCCCGTTGACCGAAACCGGGCACCGGCTATGCTGCACTCGCAATACATATCTCGGAGCGGGGCTGGCGGTGCTCTTGAAGTCCATTATCTCGCTCAGCCGCAGGCAGAAGTCCTCGATCCTGATGGCGATCGATCTTCTGCTGGTGCCGCTGAGCTTTTGCCTTGCGCTGGTGCTGCTGAACGAGGGCACCGCCCTTTTGCCGCTTCTGCGGGCGCATGTGCTCGAGCAGCCGCTGCTGATCGCCGAAGCCGGGGTGCTGAGCAGCCTTCTGGGCCTGTCGCGGATCAAGCTGCGCGAATATCAGGGCGAGGCGGTGGGGCGTTCGGCGGTCCTCGCCTCGGTGCTGGCGATCACCTCGGCGGTGCAATCGAACCTGGCCGCGGTCGAGCAGTCGCCGGGGCTGCATGTGGTCTTCGGGCTGCTTTACTTCACCGTCTTCTTCTTCACCCGGCTGACGCTGACGCAGATCCTGACCGCGATCTATCGCAATTCCCGCACCCTGTCGCGGGTGGCGATCTATGGCGCGGGCCGCACCGGCATGGCCCTGGCGCGGGAATTGCGCGACAGCGACGATTTCGTCGTCTGCGCCTTTCTGGACGACAACGCGACGCTGGCGGGCATGACGATGAACGGCGTGCCGATCCATTCCGGCGTCCATGCCGCCCGGGTGATCGAGCAATACAAGATCAATCAGGTCATTCTGGCGATGCCCTCGGTGTCGACCGACAAGCAGACCTTCCTGTCGCAGCGGCTGGAAAAGCTGGGGCTGCAGGTGCACAGCCTGCCCGCCTTCACGCAGATCCACGGCGGTCAGGAGCTGCTTGACCTGATGCGCCCGGTCGGCGCCGCGGCGCTGTTGTGCCGTGACCCGCTCAACCACGAGCTGACCGCGGGCCGCAATGCCTATCGCGATGCCAATGTGCTGATTTCCGGCGCCGGCGGCTCGATCGGGCTGGAACTGTGCCGTCAGGTCGTCGCCTGCCGTCCGAAGACGTTGGTGCTTTACGAACTGTCCGAGCTGGCGCTTTACAATGCCGAGGCCGAGATGCGGCTTCTGGCCGAGGCGACCGGGGTCGAGATCGTGGCGGTTCTGGGTTCGGTCGCCGACCGGGTGCAGGTGATGCAGGTGCTGGAACGCTACGGCATCGACATCGTGCTGCATGCTGCCGCCTACAAGCATGTGCCGCTGGTCGAGATCAACGCCCGGGCGGGCATGGCGAACAACGTGCTGGGCACGGCCGTGCTGGCGCGGGCGGCGCGGGATGCGCAGGTCAAGCGCTTCGTTCTGGTCTCCACCGACAAGGCGGTGCGGCCGGGCAATCTGATGGGCGCCTCGAAGCGGCTGGCGGAGCTGATCGTGCAGGATCTGGCGGCGCGGCCGGCGCGGACGGTGTTCTCGATCGTGCGGTTCGGCAATGTGCTGGGCTCTTCGGGTTCGGTCGTGCCGCTGTTTCAGGAACAGATCGCCCGCGGCGGTCCGGTGACGCTGACCGACGAACGGGTGACGCGCTATTTCATGACGATCCAGGAGGCCTCGCGGCTGGTGCTGCTGGCGGGCTCCTTTGCCGAGGGCGGCGAGGTCTTCGTGCTGGACATGGGCAGGCCGGTGAAGATCATCGATCTGGCGCGGCGGCTGATCGAGACTTCGGGCTTCACCGTGCGCGACGCGCGCAACCCCGAGGGCGATATCGAGATCGTCACCACCGGGCTGCGTCCGGGTGAAAAGCTGCACGAGGAACTGATGGTGCGCAAGGGCGCGCAGACGACGGCGCATCCGAAGATCATCTCGGTGCGGGAAGATCACCTGTCGGAACTGGCCACGGCGGCGGCGCTGCGCGATCTGCGCGAGGCGATCGACCGCGGCTCGGATACCGACGTGATCGCGGTGGTGGCGCGGGCGGTGCCGGAATATGCGCCGCAAAGCCTGCCCGCTTCGGCGCTGCAATGCCAGGTCGTGCAGGCGCAACGCACCGAGCAGGCGGCGGACCTGCCCGCCGAATGATTCAGGCGAACGGATCCTCGGGGTATCCGACGCCGCACAGGTAAAGCCCCTGCGGCGGACAGACCGGCCCGCAAGCCGCCCGGTCGCGCGCGGCCAGTGCCCGGCCGACATCCTCGGGCGCCCAGGCGCCAGCCCCCACCCGTTCCAGCGTGCCGACGATCGAGCGCACCTGATTGTGCAGGAAGCTGCGCGCCCGCAGATGGAAGCGATATTCCCGCCCGCTCGGCAGGGCGATCTCCTCGATCGTGATCTCGTCGAGCGTCTTCACCGGCGATTTCGCCTGACACATCGCGGCGCGGAAGGTGGTGAAATCATGCAGCCCGATCAGCTGCGCCGCCCCTTCGCGCATCGCCGCGACATCAAGCGGGTTCTGCACCTGCCAGACCTTGCCGCGGTCATGCACCACGGGGGCGCGGCGGCTGACCAGCCGGAACAGATAGCGCCGCTCGCGCGCGGAAAACCTTGCGTGGAAATCGTCGCCGACGCGGGCACAGGCCACGATCGCCACCGGATCGGGACGCAGATGGTGGTTGAGCGCCTCGGAGAGCCGGAACGGGTCCCAGTCCTTCGCCAGATCGGCATGGGCGACCTGCGCCGTCGCATGCACCCCGGCATCGGTCCGCCCGGCCGCGGCAATCGTGTGCTCTCCGGGTTCAAGCCGGGCCAGCGCCGCCTCCACCGCGCCCTGCACCGAGGGCAGGACGGCCTGCCTTTGCCACCCGGCAAAGGGGCCGCCGTCATATTCGATCCTGAAGGCAAATCTGGGCATGTCCCGGCGATAGCGCGGCTTTTGGCTTTGCGCAATGCCCCCGGGGGTGCGCTGCTTTCCCCTCTGTGAATCGGCGGCCGCTATGCCTATCTTCGCCATGACAAGAATGACCGGGAAAGGCAGCGCAGTGGGCATCACCGACCTTGCCGAGGACATCGGCCGCAGCATCGAGGGGCTTGGCTCCTCGGTTTCCGAAGCCCTGTTCGAGCCGGTGATCCGGCTTGGGGTCACCGGGCTTTCGCGGGCGGGCAAGACGGTTTTCATCACCTCGCTGGTCGCCAATCTGCTCGACCGCGGCCGGATGCCCGCGCTGACCGGGGCCGGGCGGATCCGCGCCGCCTATCTCAAGCCGCAGCCCGACGACACCGTGCCGCGGTTCGATTACGAACACCATCTCGCCTGCATGACCGGCCCCGCGCCCGCCTGGCCCGAGGGCACGCGGGCGGTTTCCGAACTGCGGCTCAGCTTCCGGCTGCAGCCCTCGGGGATGCTGGGTGCGCTTTACAAGCCCCGCACCGTGCATCTGGATATCGTGGATTATCCCGGCGAATGGCTGCTGGACCTTGGCCTGATCGAGAAAAGCTTCGAGGACTGGTCGGCGGGCGTCCTTGACCGTCTGCCCGGCCGCCCGGGCTCGGATGCCTTCCTGCAAACGCTGGACGAGATCGACCTTTACGCAAGGTTTTCGGAAACCGCGGCCAAGGCGCTGGCGGAGAGCTTCACCGAGCATCTGATCGCCGCGCGCGAGGCGGGGTTTTCCGATTGCTCGCCGGGGCGGTTCCTGTTGCCGGGGGAAATGGCGGGCTCGCCCGTTCTGACCTTCGCGCCGATCCCGCCCGCCAGCTATCCGCGCGACTCTTTGGGGCGCGAGATGGAACGCCGCTTTGACGCCTACAAGCGCGAGGTGGTGAAGCCCTTCTTTCGCGACCACTTCGCTCGGATCGACCGGCAGGTGGTGCTGGTCGATGTCTTGGGCGCCATCCATGCCGGGCCTGCCGCGCTGGAAGATCTGCGCCAGTCGATGGCGGCGATCCTGACGGCCTTCCGCCCCGGCGTGCCCGGGTTCCTCTTGACGCTTTTGGGCGCGAAACGGGTGGAACGCATCCTTTTTGCCGCGACCAAGGCCGACCATCTGCACCACATCCAGCATGCGAAACTGACCGCGATCACCGAGGCGCTTTTGCGCGAGGCCAAGGACCGGGCCAGTTTTGCCGGGGCGGAAACCGCGGCGATGTCGCTGGCCAGCTTGCGCACGACGACCGAAGACATCATTCCCCATTCCGGCGAAGACCTGCCCGCGGTGCGGGGGCGGCTCGCCGATGGCCGCTCGGTCGCGCTGTATCCGGGCGAGCTGCCCGCCGATCCCGCGGAACTCCTCACCCCCGCCCGCGACGGCGCCGAGGAGTGGCTGGATGCCGATTTCGGCCTGATGAACTTTGCGCCCGCGCCCGGCGTGCTGCGCCCGGGCGAGGGCCCGCCGCATATCCGCATCGACCGCGCCGCCGAATTCCTGATCGGGGACAAGCTGTGAAACGACCTGTCATTCTGGAACTGGACGCCCCGCCCGCCTCGCCCGCCGAGGCGCCGCCGGTGATCGACCAACCCGCCTTCGATGCGCCGCCGCAGGGCCGCGCCATGCAGATCGCGGCGAAACTGGCCGCAAGACCGCGGTCCCGCCTGACACGGTTCTTCTGGCAGGCGACCGGGGCGCTGGTGGGCTTTCTGATCACGGTCGCGCTTTGGAACTTTGTCACCGGGCTCTTCGCCGCCAATCCCATGCTGGGCTGGGTGGCGACGGGGCTTTTGATCCTGTTCCTGATCGCCTGCGCTCTGGTCGGTCTGCGCGAGCTGACGGCCTTCGCCAAGCTTGGCCGTCTCGACAAGCTGCATCAGGAGGTGATCGAGGCGGGCCATCGCGACGATCTGCGCGCCGCGCGCAAGGCGGTGGACCGGATGGCGAAGCTCTATTCCGCCCGGCCCGAGATGAAATGGTCGCTTGCCCGCCTGCGCGAGCGCGCGCCCGAGCAGCTTGACACGCAAACCCTGCTGCGGCTGACCGAAACGGAACTCATGGCGCCGCTCGATGCCGCCGCAAGGCTGGAGATCGAGGCGGCCGCGCGCACGGTGGCGACGGTGACGGCGCTGGTGCCGCTGGCGCTCGCCGATGTGGCCACCGCGCTGATTGCGAACCTGCGGATGATCCGCGGCGTCGCCGAGATTTACGGCGGCCGCGCGGGCAGCCTTGGCGCGCTGCGGCTCGCCCGCACGGTGATGACGCATGTGATCGCCACCGGCGCGGTCTCGGCGGGCGATGATCTGATCGAGACGATGACCGGGGGCCATCTGGCCGCGAAAATCTCGCGCCGCTTCGGGGAAGGCGTGATCAACGGCGCGCTGACCGCCCGCGTCGGCATTGCCGCGATGGAGGTCTGCCGGCCGATGCCCTTCGCGGCCCTGCCCCGCCCGAAAGTCACGCAACTGACCGGCGGCGCGCTGAAAGGCGTCTTCACCAGATCGAAAGACGAAGACTGAGCTTTCGGCTTTTTCTTGGTCCAAATACGCCCTTTCCCCGGCCGGGCAGGGGGCCTCAGCGCAGATTGGGCACCGCATCGGGCGGGCGCCCCACATCCTCGACCCCCATTCGCAGCCCCTTGCCGATCCGATGCGCCAAGGCCGACCAGCCCGCCGCCGCCTGCGGGTCCAGCAGATCGTGCAGCACCGCATCAAAGGTCGCCAGCCACAGCGGGAAATGCGCCCCCTCGACATCCCCCGCGCGGCGATGCGAGATCATCGGGCTGCCCTCGTAGCCCTGCATGTGCAGGATCGAGCCCTTCCAGAACCGGGCGATCTTCGCCTCGTGATGCGCCCAGTCGGTCACATGCGCGGCAAAGATCGGCGCAAGTTCGGGATGGGCGCGGACGCGGGCATAGAACTCGGCCACCACGGCCTCGATCTGGGCCTCGGTGACGGGAAAACGGGGGGGCAGGGGCGTGGACATGGGCCAAGGATACACCGCCACCGCGGCACGTCCAGTCAGCCCGCGTCGAAAAGGTCGGTCTGGACCGGAACTTGCGTCTGCGGCGCCTCGAGCCCCAGATGCCGCCAGGCCCGATGCCCCAGCATCCGCCCGCGCGGGGTGCGCTGAATGAGACCCTGCTGTAAAAGGTAAGGCTCGATCACCTCTTCCAGCGCATCGCGGCTTTCCGACAGCGCGGCGGACAGCGTCTCCACCCCCACCGGCCCGCCGCCGTAATGTTCCGCCATCAGCATCATGTAGCGCCGGTCGGCGCCATCGAGCCCCAGATGATCGACGCCCAGCCGCGTCAGCGCATTGTCGGCCAGTTTGCGGGTGAGCCGCCCGTCGCCCTCGACCAGCGCGAAATCGACGACGCGGCGCAAAAGCCGCCCGGCAATCCGCGGCGTGCCGCGGGCGCGCTTGGCGATCTCGCGCGTGCCATCCGGATCGGCGGGAATGCCCAGAAGCCGGGCGCCGCGGCTGACGATCAGGTCCAGCTCGTCCTCGGTGTAAAATTGCAGCCGGGTCGGAATGCCGAAGCGGTCGCGCAGCGGCGTGGTGAGCAGGCCCAGCCGCGTCGTGGCGCCGACCAGGGTGAAGGGCTGCAGCTCGATGCGCACGGTGCGCGCGGCCGGGCCTTCACCGATCACCAGATCGAGCTCGAAATCCTCCATCGCGGGGTAAAGCACCTCCTCGACCGCCGGGTTCATCCGGTGGATCTCGTCGATGAAAAGGACGTCGCGGTTTTCAAGGTTGGTCAGGATCGCCGCCAGATCGCCCGCCCGCGCCAGAACCGGGCCGGAGGTCATCTTGAAATTCACCCCCAGTTCCCGCGCCATGATCTGCGCCAGCGTGGTCTTGCCCAGACCGGGCGGGCCGTGAAACAGCGTGTGATCCATCGCCTGACCGCGCATCTTCGCGCTTTCGATGAAGACGCGCAGGTTCGCCCGGGCCTCGGCCTGACCGATGAACTCCTCCAGCACCTGCGGGCGCAGGGCGCGGTCGGCGTCCTCGGGCAGGCGGTCGGGGCGGAGGGTCGGATCGGGTTCGGTCATGCTTGGCTTTCAGCGTCGGAGCGGGGCTCTGCCCCGCACCCCGGGATATTTAAGGCAAGATGAAAAGGCTAGTCCTTTGGGGCGAGGAGGCGCAGGGCGGTGCGGATCAGTTTTGCGGTATCGGTGGCCTCGGGGTTCTCGCTGGCCCGGGCGACGGCGGTGGCGGCGTCCGAGGGGGAATAACCGAGGTTGGTCAGGGCGCTCAGCGCCTCGGCGGTGAAGTTCACCTGCCTTGTGGCGGCGGGGGCGGGGCGTTTGACCGGTTTCGGCGCGGTCTCGATCAGCGCGTCCGAGGGGGCGGTGTCGACGGTCAGCGTGCCGCCCATCGCCATCACCGTCGGCGCCTTGTCCTTGAGTTCCATCACCACGCGCTGCGCCAGTTTCGGGCCGACGCCGGGGGCGGCCTTGATCGCGTTCCAGTCGCCCAAGGCCAGGGCCCGGCTGACGCCCTCGGGGCCCAGCGTGCCAAGGATCGCCAGCGAAGCCTTGGCGCCGATCCCCTGCACCGAGGTCAGCAGCCGGTGCCATTCCTTTTCGATCAGCGTCGGGAAGCCGAAAAGCTGCAACAGGTCCTCGCGCACCAGAAGCTCGGTATATAGCGCGCAGGCCTCGCCCACCGGGGGCAGGTTCGCGGCGGTGCGGGAGGAAACATGGACGATGTAGCCCACCCCGCGCACGTCGATCAGCACATGGTCCATGGCGCGGTGCAAGATCACCCCGGCGATGCGTCCGATCATGCCCCCGCCCTCCGGATCCGGGCCTGCCCCGCGGTGATTTCAAGCGCGCCGCGGCCCAGCATCGCCGCCGAGGCGCGGCGGGCCGATTGCAGATGATGGGCGTGACAGATCGCAATCGCCAGCGCATCCGCCGCATCGGGCCCGTCAAAGACGACGCCCGGCAGCTGGTGGCGGACCATGTGCTGCACCTGTCCCTTGTCGGCATGACCGACGCCGACGACCGCCTTTTTCACCGCATTGGGCGCATATTCCCCGATCTCGAGCCCGGCCTGCGCGGGCACCAGAAGCGCAATCCCCCGCGCCTGACCCAGCTTCAAGGTCGCCACCGCATCCTTGTTGACGAAGGTCTGTTCCACCGCCGCGGCTTCGGGGCGATGCGTCGCGATCACCGCGGTCAGGCCCGCATGCAGCACCACAAGGCGCTTGGCCAGATCGGTCCCCTCGGAATGGATGATTCCATTCGCGATGTGCCGCAGACGGGCGCCATCGACCTCGATCACCCCCCAGCCGAGGTTGCGTAACCCCGGATCGATCCCGATCACCCGCATGTGACTGCCCTTTTGCCTGTGGCATTTTTTCCGCATCTAGCACAAAAGCAGAACATCGGAAAGCGCAAAGCAGGTCCGGCCGACAGGGGGGCGGGCGGCGAAACTGTCGGCAATCGACGCAAAGCGACGCTTCGCAGCCGAATGCGCCAGCAAAATGACGACACGGGGCAGCAAAATGCCGGGGCCGCGCACGAAGCCGTTAACCATCCGAAAAGCCATGCAAATACTGCATGGCGGGGCTGCCCGGGGGGGCGCTTGTTTTCGCAAGCTGCCTTGATTAACTGCCCAATCAACAAAGAGACGCCCAACAAAACGGCAGAATATAAAGGAACCGCATCATGTCCGCCCTCGACACCCTCGCCCTTTCCGCCCGCCACGGCCGGGCCGGGATGTTTGCACGCCTGATCGACGCGATGACGCTGTGGAACGACGCCCGGCTGACGCGGCGGGCGCTTGCGCGGCTGAGCGACCGGGAACTGAATGATATCGGCCTGACGCGCTACGATATCGACGGCATCGGCCGCTGAAGCCGCGGGAATGACCAAAGGCCGCGCAGCGCCCTGCGCGGCTTTTTCATGCCGAAATCGCGGTCAGAACAGCAGCGCGCGCAGCTGGTTGGCGATGAACCGCGTCGGCGCATCGGCCTGCAGCACCCAGGCCCCCGCCTGTTCCAGCGCCGAGCCCTGCCGCAGGACCTCGACCCGGCGGGCATAGGTTTCCGGCCCGACCTGCGCCAGGATCGCGCCCTTGAACAGCAGCATCCCCAAAAGCAGCATCGCCACGGCCCGCCAGGGAAAGCGCCGGCGCTCTTTCGGACGGTGGCTGTCGAAATAGGCGCGGCCAAGCGCCCCCGAGGCCTCGAAGGCGCCGCCAGCCGCGTGAATCCGGTCGATCCGCGCAAGGCGGTCCTCGAAATCCGCATTGATCGAACGACGCATGACGGGCTCCACTCAAAACCGGTCGCAGGCAACATGCCTAACGACTGATTAAAACTATGCCCGAATTTCGCCGATCCGGCGAGATGGCTTTGCCGAAATCAGGTCCGGGAGAGAACCAATGTCGTCCAATCGCCGTGATTGTCGCGCGAAACAAGACGGAAGCCCTGCGCCTGATAGGCCGCGATCACCTCGTCGCCCTGGTCGATCAGGATCCCGGAGAGGATGACAAGGCCCGATTCGGCACAGAACCGCCCCATGTCGGGGGCCAGCGCGATCAACGGGCCTTTCAGGATATTGGCAAAGATCAGGTCGAAGGGCGCGGCGGCCTGCAGATCGGGATGGGCGAAGCCGGCCGCCTGCAGACAGATCACCCGGCCCGCCAGATCATTGCCGGTGACATTCGCCGCGGCGGTCTCGACCGCGACGGGGTCGATGTCCGAGGCCAGCACCGTCTCGGGCCAGAGTTTCGCGGCGGCCATCGCCAGAACGGCGGTGCCGCAGCCGATGTCGACACTGTTGCGCGGGTGGACCCCCTCGGCCGCCAGCCGGTCGAGCGCGGTCAGACAGCCGAGCGTGGTGCCGTGATGGCCGGTGCCGAAAGCCATGGCCGCGTCGATCACCAGCGGGATCGCCCCTTCGGGGACCTTGTCGGCATCATGGCTGCCATGCACGAAGAAGCGCCCGGCCACGACCGGGGCCAGTTCGCGTTTCACATGCGCCACCCAGTCGGTTTCCGGCAGTTCCGAAATCACGAAGCCCGTCGCCCCATAGGCCGCGGCAAGCAGATCGAGCACGATGTCATCGGGCCGGTCCAGAAAATAGGCGCCGACCTCGTAATTGCCCGAGCCATCCTCGATCTCGAAGACGCCGACACCATAGGGGCCGGGGTCCAGATCTTCCAGCCGCTCGGCCAGATCCTCGGCAAGGTCGCGCTCGGGCAGGACGGCAAAGGCGGTAAAGGTGGTCATGGGCGGGCTCCGTTGGTTTTGCCCCCAATGGCGCGAAAGGGGCGGGGGGTCAATCGAAACAAGGCTACAGGAAGCTTTGCGGGTCGATGTCGATGGCCAGGCGGACGGAATTGGGCTGTTTCACCCCGCGCAGCCAGGCCCGGATCGCCTGTTGCAGCGGCGCGGTCTTGTCGGCGCGGATCAGAAGCCGGACCCGGTGGCGGCCGCGGATCCGGGCGATGGGGGCGGGGGCGGGGCCGTAAAGCTGCGCGCCGATGCGGCGCAAGGGCCCGTCATGCTGCGCCAGCGCATTGCCATAGGCGAAAAGCGGCTCGATCTCGGCACCCGAGAGGATGATCCCCGCCATCCGGCCAAAGGGCGGCACGTTCGCCGCCCGGCGCCCCTCGGCCTCGGCCTTCCAGAACGCCTCCTCGTCACCGCCAAGAATGGCGCGGATCACCGGATGTTCGGGCTGATAGGTCTGCAAAAGCGCCAGCCCGGGTTTTTCCGCCCGCCCCGCCCGGCCCGCCACCTGCCGCATCAGTTGAAAGGTGCGCTCCGCCGCCCGCAGGTCGGAGCCCTGCAGGCCCAGATCGGCGTCGATCACGCCGACCAGCGTCAGCAGCGGGAAATTGTGCCCCTTGGCGACGATCTGCGTGCCGATGAGGATGTCGGCGCCGCCTTGCGCGATGTTTTCCACCGCCTCCTTCAGCGCCCGGGCCGAGCCGAAAAGGTCCGAGGACAGCACGGCGACGCGCGCCGTGGGAAAGCGTTCCGCCACCTCCTCGGCCAGCCGCTCGACCCCGGGGCCGACGGGGGCCAGCTTGCCCTCGACGCCGCAGGCGGGGCAGGCGGTGGGAATGGGTTTCGTCTCGCCGCATTGATGGCAGACAAGGCGCTTGAGGAACCGATGCTCGACCATCCGCGCGTCGCAATGATCGCAGCCGATCTGCTGCCCGCAGGCGCGGCAGAGCGTGACCGGGGCATAGCCGCGCCGGTTCAGGAACAGCATCGCCTGTTCCCCGCGCGAGAGTGTCGCCTGCACCGCGCCGACGAGGCTGGGCGAGATCCAGTGCACCGATTCAATGCGTTCCTCGCGCATGTCGATGGTGCGCATCTCGGGCAGTTCCGAGGCGCCGAAGCGCGCGGCCAGATCGATGCGGCGGTATTTCCCCGAAGCCGCATTGACCCAGCTTTCAAGGCTGGGCGTGGCCGAGGCCAGCACCACCTGCGATCCGGCAAGCGAGGCGCGCAGCACGGCCATGTCGCGGGCGTTGTAAAGCGCGCCTTCCTCCTGCTTGTAGGAGGTGTCGTGTTCCTCGTCGACGACGATCAGCCCAAGGTCCTGAAACGGCAGGAACAGCGCCGAACGCGCGCCGACGACCATCTGTGCGCCCCCCGTCGCCACCATCCGCCAGAGCCTGCGCCGCTCGGATTGGGTGACGCCGGAATGCCACTCGCCGGGACGGGCGCCGAAGCGGGCCTCGACCCGGGACAGGAATTCCGAGGTCAGGGCGATTTCCGGCAGCAGCACCAAAGCCTGCCGCCCGCGGCGCAGACAGTCCGCCACGGCCTCGAGATACACTTCCGTCTTGCCCGAGCCGGTCACGCCTTTCAAAAGCGTCACCCCGAAACCCTCGCCCTTCAGCGCGGCGGCCGCCGTCGCCTGATCTTCGGACAGAACCTTGCCCGGCAGGGTGAAATCGAGCCGGGCCAAGGGCAGATCCCGCGGCTGTTCTGTCTCCTCAATCGCGCCGAGCTTCACCAGCCCCTTCACCACCTGCGGCGTGACGCCCGCAAGCTGCGCGAGTTCCGTCAGATAAAACCCCGCGCCGCCGTGATCGCGCAGCACGGCCAGAACCTTTTCCCGCGCCTCGGTCAGCTTGCCCGGCGCGGTGGCCCCCAGCCGATAGATCCGCCGCGCGCCGGGTGGGTCAAAGAGCCCCGGCGTGCGCGTGGCCAGCCGCAGCACCGCGGGCAAGGAGGTCATCGTGTAGCTGCCCATGCGGATCAGGAACTCCTGCAGCTCCGTCCGCATCGGCGGCACGTCCAGCACCCGCGAAACCGGCCGCAGCTTGCCCGCCTCGAACCGGCCGTCGCCCGCGCCCCAGATGACGCCGACGACCCGGCGCGGCCCCAGAGGCACCTCGACGAAGGCGCCGGGAAAACAACCGCCCTCGGGCGCAAGGTAATCCAGAGGCTTGCCGATCGGCTCGGCGGTCAGGACCGAGACGCGGGCGCCTTCGGGAAAGAAGCCCGGCTCAGACATGCCCGGCCCCGCGCCCGGCAACGCCTCCGGCGGGCGTATTTGCACCAAGAAGAAACGGCGGGGTTTCTTCTTGGCCGAAATACGCGCGGGGGGAGAGGCCGTCAGGCCGAGGGGGGCGGCAAGCCCCCCCTTGCGCCCGATTCCGCTCTCGCCATTTCCGGCTGTTTGCGCTAAATCGCGGCCAGACAGAGCGCAGGAGGCCCTTCATGAAATTCTTCGTCGATACCGCCGATGTGGCAGCCATCAAGGAGCTGAACGATCTCGGCATGGTCGATGGTGTCACCACCAACCCGTCGCTGATCCTGAAATCGGGCCGCGACATCCTCGAGGTGACGAAGGAAATCTGCGACATGGTCTCGGGCCCGGTCTCGGCCGAGGTGGTGGCGACCGAAGCGGCCGACATGATCGCCGAAGGGCTGAAACTGGCCAAGATCGCCTCCAACATCGCCATCAAGGTGCCGCTGACCTGGGCGGGCCTGACGGCTTGCAAGGCTTTCGCATCCGAAGGCCACATGGTCAACGTCACTCTGTGCTTCTCGGCCGCGCAGGCGATCCTCGCGGCCAAGGCGGGCGCCACCTTCATCAGCCCCTTTATCGGTCGTCTCGATGACATCAACCTCGATGGTGTGCAGCTGATCGAGGACATCCGCACCATCTATGACAATTACGGCTTCAAGACCGAGATCCTTGCTGCCTCGATCCGCTCGGTCAACCACATCACCGACGTCGCCCGCATCGGCGCCGATGTCATCACCGCGCCGCCCTCGGTGATCAAGGCGATGGCGAACCACCCGCTGACCGACAAGGGGCTGGAGCAGTTCCTGAAAGACTGGGCGAAAACCGGCCAGAAGATCGTCTGAAATCTGTGTTCCTGACGCGACGGCCCGCCGATTTCGGCGGGCCTCTTATTATTGTTAACAAATTTAACCTGCATTTAACCAGAATCTGTGTCAATTTGCGTGCAACCCGCTTACGAGAGGCTGGCATGACCGACACGGCTTTTGCACCTGAACTGCGCGAAAAGATCATCTCCGATCCCGACGTGATCCTTGAGGATCGCGACCTGATGCGGGCGCTGATCACCGCGAATGAACGCGCCATGGGCGCCAATATCGTCGACCTGCGCGGTGTGGCGATGGAGCGGCTGGAACGCCGCCTGGACCGGCTCGAGGACACGCACCGTTCGGTGATCGCGGCCGCCTACGAGAATCTCTCGGGGACGAACCAGATCCACCGCGCCGTGCTGCGCATGCTTGATCCGGTCGATTTCGAGAGCTTCCTCAAAAGCCTCGGCACCGAAGTCGCCGAGATCCTGCGGGTGGACAGCGTCAAGCTGGTGCTGGAAACGCTGCAAGATGACAGCGATCCGGCGCTGCGCCGTCTGGGCGATGTTCTGTGCGTGGCCGAGCCCGGCTTCATCCAGGAATACATGCGCGCCGGTCGTGGCGGGCAGGTGCGCCCGGTGGTGCTGCGCCAGACCCTGCCGCATTCCGAGGCGATCTATGGCGAAGCGGCCAGCTGGATCCGCTCCGAGGCGCTGATGCGTCTCGATCTGGGCGAGGGGCGTCTGCCCGGCATGCTGGTGATGGGCGCCGAAGACCCGCATCAATTCAAGCCCTCGCAGGGCACCGACCTGCTGGCCTTCTTCGCAGGCGTGTTCGAGCGCGGCATGCGGCGCTGGCTGAGCTGATGTCGGTGGGGGTCTCGCCCGCCGCACGGACGGCGATGGCCCTGTGGATCAGTCACTTGCGGGCGATCGACGGGGCGGCCAGTCACACGCTGACGGCCTATAGTTCCGATGTGGCCGGGTTCCTGGCCTTCCTCCACCGCCACCGCGGCGAAAGCCTTGGTCTGGCGCAGCTGGCCGGGCTGGGCCAATCCGACATGCGGGCCTGGATGGCGCATGAACGCAACCGCGGCCTGTCGGGCCGCTCGCTGGCGCGGGCGCTTTCGGCGGTGAAGAATTTCATCCGCTGGCTGGCGGCGCGCGAAGGCTTTGACGCCACCCATGTGCTTTCGGCCAAGGCGCCGAAATATCAGCGCAAGCTGCCCCGTCCGCTCAGCGTCGAGGCCGCGGCCGAGGTGCTGGAACAGGTCGAGGTGCAGGCGCAGGAGCCCTGGATCGCGGCGCGCGATTCGGCGGTGATGACGCTGATGTATGGCTGCGGGCTGCGGGTCTCCGAGGCTTTGGCGCTGAAGGGCTCGGATGCGCCCCTGCCCGAGGTGCTGCGCATCCGCGGCAAGGGCGACAAGGAGCGGCTGGTGCCGGTTCTGCCCGCGGCGCGCAAGGCGGTGGCCGATTACCTGCGGCTCTGCCCCTTCCCGATGTCGCGCTATGAGCCGCTGTTCCGCGGCGCCCGCGGCGGTCCGCTCAATCCGCGGCTGGTGGCGAAGTCGATGGAACGGGCGCGGCTCGGCCTTGGCCTGCCCGCGACGGCGACCCCGCATGCGCTCAGGCACAGTTTTGCCACGCATCTGCTGGCCGAAGGCGGCGATCTGCGCGCGATCCAGGAATTGCTGGGCCATGCCAGCCTTGCGACCACGCAGGTCTATACCGCCGTCGATCAGGCGCGACTCATGCAGGTCTATCAGGCGGCCCATCCGCGCGCCTGAGCCGAAATCGCGCCATAAACCCTGCTAACCCGCTACAATCCAAGCGGTTTCAAACCAAGGTTTAGGCCGAAAGCAAGGTTTCGTTCATCATCTGGGGCCAGCGTCGGGGCACGTTGTCATCCAGAAAGGATCGTATGATGAGCGTGACTTCCCTGACTTCGCTGTCCGGATACGCGAGCAGCAGCGCGTTGTCGCTGCTGCAGCAAACCTCGGGCAGTTCCTCGTCCAAGACCTCCTCGTCCAGCGCGGCGAGCTTTGCCACCGGCGGTGCGCCGCCCCCGCCCCCTCCGCCGCCGGCCTCGGCCTCGGGCGGGGCCGACAGCCAGTCGCTGTTCGAGGCGCTGGCGGCCAATGACGATGCCGATGGCGACGGCGCCCTGTCGCAGGCGGAAATCGACGCGAGCCCGGTGGCCGATCTGCTGTCCTCGCAGTTCGGGTCGATCGACACCGACAGCGACGGGCTTTTGACCGAGGCCGAATTCACCGCGGCAGAAGACGCGATGAAAGCGGGCGGGGCGGGCGGCATGCAGGGCATGTCGGGTCCGCCCCCCGGCCCGCCGCCCTCGGGCCCGCCGCCGGGTTCCGAAAGCAGCTCGGAAAGCGAGGAGGACACGACCAGCTCGGGCAGCACCACCTCCGCGCAATCGCTTTACGAATCGCTTTTCACCGCGATGACCTCGGAAAGCGGGTCTTCGGAGGCGGTGACGATCGACCGCGACACGGCCAACCAGTTCCTGTCGCTGCTCAAGGCGGTCGCGTAAGCGACATCGTGACCACGGGACGGGCCGGGCTACGCCCTCGGCCCGTCTTGCACGCCTGAGCGGTTTCGGGCAGGAAGGGCGCATGGACATTCGTTTCAAGGCCCTCTCCGTTCACCTGCTGACCGCCACCGGCGCAGTGCTCTCGATGCTGGCGATGCTGGCTGCGGTCGAGGAAAAATGGTCGCTGATGTTCCTGTGGCTGGTGGTGGCGCTGATCGTCGACGGCGTCGATGGCCCCTTGGCGCGGCGGTTCGACACCAAGCACAACTGGCCGACGCATGACGGCGTGCTGATGGATCTGATCGTCGATTACCTGACCTATGTCTTCATCCCGGCCTATGCGCTGTTCAAGTCGGGGCTTTTGCCGGGCTGGACCGGCTGGCTCGCCATCATCGCGATCACCTATGCTTCGGTGATCTATTTCGCCGATACGCGGATGAAGACCAAGGATTGCTCCTTTTCCGGCTTTCCAGCCTGCTGGAACATGGTGGTGCTGGTGCTTTTCGCGATCTGGCCGTCTTACTGGGTGACGCTGGGGGTTGTTCTGGCGCTGGCGGTGGCGATGTTCTTTCCGCTGAAATTCATCCACCCGACCCGGACCCGGCGCTGGCGGCCGCTGTCGCTGACGATGGCGCTTTTGTGGACGGCCTTTGCCGCCCGCGCCGCCTGGGTGAATTTCGACGAAGGCAGCTGGGCGCATTGGGGCCTTGTCGTGACCTCGGTTTACCTGATGTTCGCGGGGATCGCGCAGCAGATCCTGCCCTCGCGTCATCCCGATTAAAGCCGGGTCAGCACCACCCCCGCGACGATCAGACCGGCCGCCGTGGCCTTCGACCGGGTCATCCTTTCGCCGAAGGCCAGCCAGCCGATCAGCACGGCGAACAGGATCGCGGTTTCCCGTGTCGCGGCAACCAGCGCGATCGGCGCCTGGGTCATCGCCCAGATCGAGATCGCATAGGCGCCGTAAGAGGCCGCCGCCCCGGCCGCGGCCATGCCCCAATCCTTCAGGGGCGCGACGGTGATGAAGCCCTTCGGCCGGGAAAAGGTCATCACCAGACCGAACAGCAGCCCGCCCCCCACCATCAGCCAGCCGACATAACCCGCCGCATCCCCCGCGACGCGGGCACCCAGCCCATCGGTCAGCGTATAGGTGGCGGTGGCGCAGGCGGAACCGAAGGCAAAGGGCAAAAGCTTGCGGCTTTCGCCATCGGTGAAAACGCCGCGCGCCATGAAGAGGATCCCCAGCCCCAGAACGCCGATGCCGACATAGCCCAAGGGCGCGATCGTATCGAGCGCGAAAAGCGCCGAGACGATCGCCACCATCATCGGCGCGGTGCCGCGGGCAATGGGGTAAACCCGGCTCAGGTCGCCCTGTTCATAGGCATGGGCGAGGAAATACTTGTAAAAGAAATGCACGCAGCTTGCCGCGGCGACCCATTTCCAGGCGGCGACCTCGGGCAAGGGGCGGGACAGCGCGATGGCAAGGCCGACGGCGGCCTCCATGTAGCTCAGCATCACCATGGCGCGGATCTTTGATCCGCCAAAGCGCAACAGCGCATTCCAGAGCGCATGCAGGAAGGCGGCGGCCAGAACCGCGAGAAGAATGGACAGGCTCATCGCCGCGGCCTCCGGCTGTCATGCAATCGTCACATCGGTAACGAGGGATGGCAGGCGGGGCAAGGGGGGCGCTGCCCCCCGTCCGCAAGCGGACTCCCCCCGGGATATTTGGAGCAAGATGAAAGCAAAGCCTGTCTGCCTTTCATCTTGCCTCAAATATCCCGCGGGGGTCCGGGGGCGCGAAGCCCCCGGCGCCGGTTCGTGTCAGCCCAGAACCGAATTGCAGCGCGCGCAGGTGCAGGGGTGCTTGTGGCTGCCCACATCGGGCAGGATCTTCCAGCAGCGCTCGCATTTTTCGCCTTCCGCGGCTTCGAAGACGACGGCGATGCCGGGCAGTTCGGGCAGCCGGAACGCCTCGGCGGGGGCCGGGTCGGCGCTCAGGCTCAGGTCCGAGGTGATGCAGATATCGGCAAACTCGACCGATTTCAGCGCGGCTTCCAGCGCGGTGTCCTCGACATGCACCACCGGGGCGGCTTCAAGGCTGGCGCCGATCACCTTGGCGGTGCGTTGCACTTCCAAGGCTGCTGTCACCACGCGCCGGGCGCGGCGGATGCCGTCCCATTTCGCGGCGAGATCCGGGTTCAGCCACGCGGCGGGGGTGGGGTCGAAATCCTCCAGATGGACCGAATTCGCCTCGCCCGGGAAGCGGCTCAGCCAGACGTCTTCCATGGTGAAGGGCAGCATCGGCGCCAGCCATTTCGTCAGCCGCTGGAAGAGCGCGTCCATCACCGTGCGCGCGGCGCGGCGGCGCAGGCTGCTGGGCGCGTCGCAATAAAGCGCGTCCTTGCGGATGTCGAACCAGAAGGCGGAAAGATCGACGGTGCAGAAGGTGAAGAGGGTCTGGAATACGCCCTGGAAGTCGTAAGCCGCATAGCCCTCGCGCACCACCGTGTCGAGTTCGGCCAGACGGTGCAGCACCCACCGTTCCAGCTCCGGCATCTCGGCCGGGCTGACGCGTTCTTCCTCGGCAAAGCCCGCAAGCGCGCCCAGCATGAAGCGCAATGTGTTGCGCAACCGGCGGTAGCTGTCGGCGGTGCCTTTCAGGATCTCTTTCCCGATCCGCAGATCGACGGTGTAATCCGATTGCGCCACCCAGAGCCGCAGGATGTCGGCGCCGTAATCCTTGATCACATCGGCGGGCGCGACGGTGTTGCCCAGCGATTTCGACATCTTCATGCCCTTTTCGTCGAGCGTGAAGCCATGGGTCAGCACGCCGCGATAAGGGGCGCGGCCCTTGGTGGCGCAGGCCTGCAGCATCGAGGAATGGAACCAGCCGCGGTGCTGGTCGGTGCCCTCGAGGTAAAGGTCCGCGATGCCGTCCGCCGTGCCGTCCTCGCGGTCGCGCAGCACGAAGGCATGGGTCGAGCCGCTATCGAACCACACATCCAGCACGTCGAAGACCTGGTTGTAATCGTCGGGGTTGACGATGTTGCCCAGCATCCGCTCCTTGAAACCGTCGGTATACCAGACATCGGCGCCCTCGGCCTCGAAGGCCGCGCTGATGCGGGCGTTCACCTCGGCGTTGCGCAGCAGGAAATCCGGGTCGGTCGGTTGCGCGCCCTTTTTGGTGAAGCAAGTGAGCGGCACGCCCCAGGCGCGTTGCCGCGACAGCACCCAGTCGGGCCGCGCCTCGATCATCGAGTAAAGCCGGTTGCGCCCGGTGGGCGGGGTCCATTGCACAAGCTGGTCGATCGAGGTCAGCGCCCGCTCTCGGATCGTGTCACCATAGGTGCCCATGCCGTCTTCCAGCTTCACGTCGATGGCGGCGAACCATTGCGGCGTGTTGCGGAAGATCAGCGGCGCCTTCGAGCGCCAGGAATGCGGGTAGGAGTGCTTGAGCTTGCCCTTGGCCAGCAGCGCGCCCTGCGCATGCAGCGCCTTGATGTTGCTGACATTCGCCGGGCCTTCCTTGCCATCGGGCAGGATGATCGGCTGGCCGCCGAAGACCGGCAGCGAGGTCCGGTAGGTTCCGTCCGGCTCGACGTTATAAGTCATCGGCAGGCCGAACTTGAGGCCCAGTTGATAGTCGTCATCGCCGTGGCTGGGCGCGGTGTGCACGAAACCGGTCCCGGCATCGTCGGTGACGTGATCGCCCGGCAGCATCGGCACGGAGTAATCCCATTCGCCGTTGCCGTTTTCGATGCCCGCATAGGGGTGGCGCAGGATCACGCCCTCGAATTCCGAGGTCGCCACGTCGCGCAGACGGGTGAAGCCCTCGACCTTGGCCGAGGTCATCACGCCCTGCGCCAGCACATCGGCCAGCACCAGCGTTTCACCGACGACCGCGGTGGCGTTCTCGGCCGCCGCATCGATGCGGTAAAGTCCGTAGGCAATGCCCGGACCGTAGGCGACGGCGCGGTTTTGCGGGATCGTCCAGGGCGTCGTGGTCCAGATCACCACCGAGGCATTTGCGTCGAGCAAGTCTTTGGGCGCCTCGGCGCCCGGCGAGTTGTCCAAGGCGGCGCCAGTGTGGTTGGTGACCTTGAACCGCACCCAGATCGTGTGGCTGGTGTGGTCGTGATACTCGACCTCGGCTTCTGCGAGGGCGGTCTTTTCGACCGGCGACCACATCACCGGCTTCGAGCCCTGATAAAGCGAGCCGTTCATCAGGAGTTTCATGAACTCCTCGGCGATCACGGCTTCGGCGTGGTAATCCATCGTCAGATAGGGGCGTTCCCATTTGCCGGTGACGCCCAGACGCTTGAATTCCTCGCGCTGGATGTCGATCCAGCCCTCGGCGAAGCGGCGGCATTCCTGACGGAAGGAGACGGTGTCCACGTCGTCCTTGTTCAGGCCCTTGGCGCGGTATTGCTCCTCGATCTTCCACTCGATCGGCAGGCCGTGGCAATCCCAGCCCGGCACATAACGCGCGTCGCGGCCCATCATCTGCTGGCTGCGCACGATGAAGTCTTTCAGGATCTTGTTCAGCGCATGGCCGATGTGCAGATGCCCGTTCGCATAGGGCGGGCCGTCATGCAGGACAAACGGCGCCCGGCCGGTCTTTTCGCGCAGGCGGTCATAGACGCCGATCCGCGCCCAGCGGGCCAGCCAGTCGGGTTCGCGGCCCGGAAGGTTCGCGCGCATCGGAAAGTCGGTTTCGGGCAGAAAGACGGTGTCGCGGTAATCGACGGGTGTTTCGGGCGTGTCGGCGCTCATCTCGTATCCATATCGGGCTGAAAGGGCGCAACGCGCCCGCATCTGATCTGGGCACCTCCGTGCCCGGGGCTTTGCAACTGTCTCCCGGCAACCCTGACGCGTCAGAGCGCCGGGCCGGTAATTCGATGTATGAAGCAAAGCCCGGTCATGGCGGCGTTATAGGCGCGGCGTCGGGGGCGGGCAAGCGCGAAGGCCGCGCGACGGCTGCGTCATCGCTTGCCAAACCGCGGGAAAAAGCCATCATCGGATCAATTGCGCAGGAGGCAGACGTGAGCGATCAACCCGGGGTCGTCGATCTTTTCATCATCGGCGGGGGGGTGAACGGCTGCGGCATCGCCCGCGACGCGGCGGGGCGGGGGCTTTCCGTGACCTTGGCCGAACAGGGGGATCTGGCGCAGGGGACCTCCTCGGCCTCGACCAAGCTGTTTCATGGCGGGCTGCGCTATCTCGAATTCTTCGAATTCCGTCTGGTGCGCGAGGCGCTGGAGGAACGCGAGACGCTTCTGGTCGCGATGCCGCATATTTCCTGGCCCTTGCGCTTCGTGCTGCCGGTGCATGCGGGGATCCGGTTCGACACGACAACGCCCACAAGCCGACTGTTGAACCTGATGTTCCCGTGGATGAAGGGGCGGCGTCCGGCGTGGCTGCTGCGGCTGGGGCTTTTTCTTTATGACAGCATGGGCGGGCGCAAGATCCTGCCGGGCACGCGCAAGCTGGATCTGACGCGCGACAAGATCGGCCGGGCGCTGAAGCCGGGGATGGGGCTGGCCTGGGAATATTCCGATTGCTGGGTCGATGATGCGCGGCTTGTGGTGCTGAATGCCCGCGATGCGCAGGCGCGGGGGGCCAATGTGCTGGTGGGCACCCGTGTCACCGCGGCGGCGCGGCAGGGTGATCTGTGGCGCATCGAGACCGAGGGGCCCGCGGGCAAGGCCGTGCATCTGGCCCGCGGTCTGGTCAATGCCGCCGGGCCCTGGGTCGGGCAGGTTCTGGGGCTGATCGAAGGGCCGAAACCCGCGGCGCAGGTGCGGCTGGTGCGCGGCAGTCATATCGTCACCCGCAGGCTGCACGACGATCCGCGGGCGCTGTTCCTGCAGGGATCGGACGGGCGGATCATCTTCATCATTCCCTATGAGCAGGATTTTTCCCTGATCGGCACCACCGAGGCCGCGCATGAGGCCGCCCCCGAGGCCGCGGCCTGTTCGGCGGCCGAGCGCGATTACCTGCTGGCCTTCGTCTCGCAATATCTGGCCAAGCCCGTCACCGCCCGGGATGTCGTCTGGTCCTATGCCGGGGTGCGGCCGCTTTATGACGATGGGGCGAGTTCCGCCACCGCGGCCTCGCGCGATTATGTGCTGGATCTGCAGGCCGGGGGGCCGGTTCTGCTCAATGTCTTTGGCGGCAAGATCACCACCTATCGCCGTCTGGCCGAGGCGGCCCTGGCGAAGCTGGCGCCGCATTTCCCCGGTCTTGGCCCGGACTGGACCGCCCGCGTGCCCTTGCCCGGGGGGGATTTCTTTCAGACCGGGGTCAAGGCGCTGATCGAGCGGTTGCGGGTGCGCTATGCCTTTCTGGGGCAGGCGGGGGCGGGGCGGATGGTGCGGGCTTATGGCACCGAGGCTTTCGCCATTCTGGGCGAGGCGAAGACCCGTGCCGATCTGGGCCGCGATTTCGGCGCAGGCCTCTCCGAGGCCGAGGTGATCTGGCTGATGGACCGCGAATGGGCGCGCCGGGCCGAGGATGTGGTCTGGAGGCGCACGAAACTGGGCCTGCGGCTGAGCGCCGATCAGATTGCGGTGCTTGACCGCTTCATGCTGGAACGGGGGGCGCGATGACACGGATTCTGGCGCTGGATCAGGGCACGACCTCGACCCGGGCGATTGTCTTTGATGCGGGCCTGCGCCCGCTGGCCACGGCAAGCCGCGAATTTCCGCAGATCTTTCCGGCGCCCGGCTGGGTCGAACATGACCCGGAGGCGATCTGGGCCACCGTGCTTTCCACGATCCGCGAGGCCTTGGCGCAGGCCGGTCCGGTGGCGGCGCTGGGCCTGACCAACCAGCGCGAGACCACGGTGATCTGGGACCGGGCAACGGGGGTGCCGCTCCACAATGCCATCGTCTGGCAGGACCGCCGCACCGCCGAGATTTGCGCCGATCTGCGCGCGGCGGGCCTTGAGGCGAGGATGACGGCGAAAACCGGCCTGCTGCTTGACCCGTATTTCTCGGGGACCAAGGTGAAATGGCTGCTCGACACGATCCCCGGCGCGCGGGAACGGGCCGAGCGCGGGGAACTGGCCTTTGGCACCATCGACAGTTTCCTGATCTGGCGGCTGACCGGCGGCCGGGTGCATGCGACCGATGCGACGAATGCCGCGCGGACGCTGCTTTACGACATCGGCCGCAATGCCTGGGACGCGGAAATCTGCGCGCTTCTGGGCGTACCCATGGCGCTTTTGCCCGAGGTGAAGGATTGCGCCGATGATTTCGGGGTGACGGATCCGGCGCTGTTCGGGGCCGCGATCCCGATCACCGGGGTGGCGGGCGATCAGCAGGCGGCGACGGTGGGGCAGGCCTGTTTCGCCCCCGGCATGCTGAAATCGACCTATGGCACCGGCTGTTTTGCGCTTTTGAACACCGGGGCTGCGCGGGTCGTGTCGCAAAACCGGCTTCTGACCACCATCGCCTATCGTCTGAACGGAGAGACCACCTATGCGCTGGAAGGCTCGATCTTCATTGCCGGGGCGGTGGTGCAATGGCTGCGCGACGGGCTGGGCCTGATCGCGCGGGCGGCAGAGACGCAAGATCTGGCCGAGGCCGCCGATCCGGCGCAGGATCTGGTGATCGTGCCCGCCTTTACCGGGCTGGGGGCGCCTTACTGGGCCCCCGATTGTCGCGGCGCCATCTATGGGCTGACCCGCAACACCGGGCCTGCCGAATTTGCCCGGGCGGCGCTTGAAAGCGTCGGGCTGCAGACGCGCGACCTGCTCGAGGCGATGCGGGCCGATTGGGGCGCGGCGGGGCAAAACGTGCTGCGCGTCGATGGCGGCATGGCGGCGAGCGACTGGACGATGCAATATCTGGCCGACATTCTGGGCGCGCCGGTTGATCGCCCGGTCATCACCGAAACCACGGCGCTCGGCGCGGCCTATCTGGCGGGGCTTGGCGCCGGGATCTGCCCGCCGCCTGCGGAGTTCGCGGCGCAGTGGGCGCTTGACCGCCGCTTCACCCCCGCGATGGCCGAGACGGAGCGGGCACGGAAACTGGCCCGCTGGCAGCGCGCGGTGGCGGCGACGCTCGCGGTCTGAGCCTTGGCAAGCCCCGTCGCGGCGGTTACGCTGCCGCGCAGCGACAGGGGGTGGAGATGAGTGACACAAGCACGATGCCGGACGCCGAGCAGATCGCGGCGCTGTTCACCGGGGCCGCGGGCTACCGCTTTGCGCGCTGGGGGCGGCCGATCGTGCCGGTGGTCTTTGGCGTCGATGCGGCGACGCTTGCCATCGTCAAGGGCGCGACCGAGGCGGTGGTGGTGCTCGCCAATGCCAAGATGGCCGAGACCGATGCCGAGATCGGCGCCAATCTGATGATCTTCTTCTTTCGCGACTGGCAGGAATTGCTGGAAGTTCCGAACCTGGATCAGATGATCGACGGGCTGTCCGATATCGTCGCGCGGCTCGATGATGCCGGGGCGAACCAGTTCCGCACCTTCCGCTTTGACGAGGCGGGCGCCATCCGCGCCTGTTTTTCCTTCATCCGCATGGATGCCGCGCTCGATGAGGTTCCGGCCGAAACCATCGCGCTCAATCAGGCGGTGCAGATGATCCTGACCTGGGGCGAGCGTGCCTTTGCCGCCCATCCGCCGCTGGCCGAGGCGAAGGGCGTGGCGGTGATCCGCCCGGAGATCGCGGCGGTGATCCGCGCCGCCTATGATCCGGTGCTGCCCGCTGTCGCGACGGATGCCAGCCATGCGTTGCGGCTGGCGGCGCGGATCGGCCTTGGGGGGGCGGCATGAGCCACGATTTCACCCTGCGCGTCTATTACGAAGACACCGATCTGGCGGGCATCGTCTATTACGCCAATTATCTGAAATTCATCGAACGCGGCCGCAGCGAATGGGTGCGCAGTCTGGGCGTCGATCAGCTGGCGCTGAAACGCGCTCACGGGCTGGTCTTTGCCGTGCGCCGGGTCGAGGCGGATTATCTGAAACCGGCGAAATATGATGACGAATTGCGGGTCACGACCGAGCTGATCGCCGAAACCGGGGCGCGGATCGTGCTGGATCAGGCGGTCTGGCGGGGCAATGACAAGCTTTTTACCGCGATGGTCACGCTGGTCTGTCTGACCGAAACCGGCGCCGCAGCGCGGCTTCCGGCCGAAATCCGGGCGAAGATCGCCCCAAAACTGCACTGATTTCGCTGCAAGGCAGCAATCAGGCCACAACAATGACGCAGTTGTTATGGCTTTACCCCTCAATATCCGGTAGAATCACTGCTAAGAGGCCCGAGAAACAGGCCCCGTATGAGAGCAGTGACCAATGGACCAGCAAACCCTTGCCATGGCGGCAGCGGCGCCGGAGATGGATTTCTCCTTGCTTGCGCTTTTCGTGCGCGCCTCGTTGACCGTGAAACTCGTGATGATCTTGCTTACCCTGGCCAGTTTCTGGTCCTGGTCGATCATGATCCGCAAGTATATCTCGTTCCGCGCCGCCCGCGCCGAGGCCGATGCCTTCGACCGCGCCTTCTGGTCGGGCGAGCCGCTTGACGAACTTTTCGACCAGATCGGCCCGGCCCCGGATGGCGCCTCCCAGCGCATCTTTGCCGCGGGCATGCTGGAATGGCGGCGCAGCCACCGCCATGACGGCGAGCTGATCACCGGGGCGCAGGCGCGCATCGAACGCTCGATGGATGTGGCGATCGCGAAGGAAGGCGAGGCGCTGAATTCGGGCCTGTCCTTCCTTGCCACCGTCGGCTCGACCGCGCCCTTTGTCGGGCTCTTCGGCACGGTCTGGGGGATCAAGGTCGCCTTCGAAGAAATCGCGATTTCGCAAAACACCTCGCTTGCCGTCGTCGCGCCGGGGATCTCCGAGGCGCTGGTGGCCACGGCGATCGGCCTTGTCGCCGCGATCCCGGCGGTCATCGCCTACAACAAGCTCTCGTCCGACGCCGACGAGATCACCTCGGGCTACGAGGCCTTCGCCGACGAATTCTCGACCATCCCGTCGCGCCAGCTGGACGCGTAAGCGATGGGCGCGGGGGTGATGAAAAAGGGCGGAGGCGGCAGCCGACGCCGCCGCGGCGGCAAGGGCAAACATGCCGTCATGGCCGAAATCAACGTCACGCCGATGGTCGACGTGATGCTGGTGCTGCTGATCATCTTCATGGTCGCGGCGCCGATGATGACCGTTGGGGTGCCGCTCGAGCTGCCGAAGACCGCCGCCAAGGCGGTGCCGACGGAACAGGAAGAGCCGCTGGCGATCTCGCTGCAGATTGACGGCACGATCTCGCTGATGAACGAACCCGTCCCCGAGGAGGATCTGGTGACCCGGCTGCGCGCGGTTTCGGCCGAGCGGGAAAGCGACAAGGTCTTCCTGCGCGCCGATGGCGGCATTCCCTATGCCCGCGTCGTCGAGATCATGGGCGCGCTGAACGCCGGGGGCTTTGCCAACATCATCCTGGTGACCGACCCGGGCGGGCCGACGCTGACCGGCGCCACGGCACAGCCGGGCGCGGCGGCCAAGACAGGGAACTGAGGCGCGCCATGCGCATGGATCGGGCGGAACGGATCGGCACGGGGGTCTCGGCGGCACTGCATGTCGCGGTGATCCTCTGGGCGATCATCGGCACGGCATGGTTCAAGCCCGAACCGAACGAGCCGGTCGAAATCAAACCGGCCGGGATGATCTCCGAGGCCGAATTTGCCGCGATGCAGGCGGCGGCGCCGAAGGCGGGCGGGGCAGCGGCCGCAGAGCCCGCCCCCGCGCAGCCCGAGGAACCGGCGGCAGAGCCCGCCCCCGAGGAACCCCCGGCCGAAGAGGCGCCGACCCCCGAGGCCGAGCCCGTCCGGCCGGTGCCGCCCGAACCCAAACCCGAGCCGCCGCCGGATCTCTCCGACGTGGAGCCGCCGACGCCGCCCGCCGAGGTGACCGAGGTGCCGCCCTCGATGATGCCGCCGGTCGAGGAACCGCAAGAGACCGACGCGCCCGATTTCTCGCCGCGGCCGCAGCCGAAACCGGCGCAGCGCGTGGCGCCGAAACCGGCCGAGGCCCCCGCGCCCGAGGTGAAAGTCTCGGAAACGGCCGAGCCGGAAACCAGGCCCGAGGAACAGCCGGAGCCCGAGAAACCGGCCGAAAAGCCGAAGGAACAGGCTGCCCCGCCCGAGGCCGCGACCGAGATCGTGCCCGAGGAGGCGAAGCCGGTCGAGGAAGAGACGACCTCGGCGCCGAAATCCTCGCCGCGGCCGCCGAAGAAACCGGCGAAGCCCGCGGTGAAGCCGCCTGAAAAGATCGAGACCGCCGAGGCGGAAGACACGCCTGCCGAGAAACCGGCCGAGAAGGCTGCCGAGAAACCGGCGGACAAACCGGCCGAGAAACCGGCGAAGCCGAAGTCGGACAAGCCCGCGAAACCGGCCAAGCCTGCCGCGTCGAAACCTGCCGGCGCGGATGCGGTGGCGGATGCCTTGGCCGAGGCGATGGGCGCGGAAAGCGACAGCGGCGCCGACACCGGCACCGGCGGGCTGGGCATCGCGAAGAACGGCCCCCCGGTGACGGCGGGCGAGAAAGAGGCGCTGATCGTCGATGTGAAGGCCTGCTGGAACGTCGGTGCGCTCTCGTCGGAGGCGATGCGGACCACGGTCACGGTGCGGGTCGACATGCAGGAGAACGGCAAGCCGGTGGTCAGCTCGATCAAGATGATCGAGGCCACGGGCGGGTCCGATGCGGCGGCGCGGCAGGCCTTTGAAGCGGCGCGGCGGGCGATCGTGCGCTGCGGTTCGGATGGCTTCCCGCTTCCGGCCGAGAAATTCGGCTGGTGGCAGCAGATCGAGATCGTCTTCAACCCGACGAAGATGCGAATGAAATAGCGGGCAACCGCGGGGCGGTCAGGCGCTTGTGATGACGGGCGGCTGAAAACACGGATAGAACAGGGCGCAAGGCCCGGACGAGGACGGAACATGGTGCGTTGGATTTTGGCCGCGACGGCGGCACTGATGCTGACAACGGGAATGGCGGCGGCCCAGCAGGGCCCGCTGCGCATCGAACTGGACGAGGGCGTGATCGAGCCCCTTCCCTATGCCTTGCCCACTTTCGTGGACGAGGGCGCGGGCAGTCTGGCCAGCCAGATCACCCGGGTGATCGCCGACGACCTGTCGGGCACTGGCCTGTTCCGCGAAATCCCCGAGGCCGCGCATATCCAGCGCTTCGGCAGCTTCGACACGCCGGTCAGCTATGCCGACTGGCAGGCGATCAACGCGCAGGCGCTGATCAACGGCTCGGTCGGCATGTCGGGCGGCAAGGTGGTGGTGAAATTCCGCCTCCATGACGTTTACGGCAACACCCAGCTGGGCGACGGCCAGCAGCTGGCGGCCAGCCCCCAAAGCTGGCGGCGGCTGGCGCACAAGGTCGCCGACGTGATCTATGCGCGCATCACCGGCGAAAGCGGCTATTTCGACAGCCGCGTCGTCTATGTCTCGGAAACCGGGCCGAAGGACCAGCGGCAGAAGCGGCTGGCGATCATGGATTACGACGGCGAGAACGTGAATTACCTGACCGACAGCTCGACCATCGTGCTGGCGCCCCGGTTCTCGCCGCAGGGCGATCGCATCCTTTACACCACCTTCGAGACCGGCTTTCCGCGCATCAAGATGATGTCGGTCGGCAATGCCGCGGGCAAGCTTCTGCCCGAAGTGCCGGGCACGATGACGTTTTCGCCGCGGTTCTCGCCCGATGGCGGCTCGATCGTCTATTCGCTGGAGCAGAACGGCAACACCGACCTCTACCGGATGTCGGTTTCGGGCGGCAGCGTCGAGCGGCTGACGAATTCCCCCGCGATCGAAACCGCGCCCTCCTACAGCCCGGACGGCAGCCAGATCGTCTTTGAAAGCGACCGGTCGGGGACGCAGCAGATCTATGTGATGTCGGCCAGCGGCGGCGAGCCGGTGCGGATCTCGAACGGCGACGGCCGCTACGGCACGCCGGTCTGGTCGCCGCGCGGCGATCTGATCGCCTTCACCAAGCAATCGGGCGGGCGTTTCTTCATCGGCGTGATGCGCACCGACGGCTCGGAGGAACGCGACCTGACGGCCTCTTATCTGGACGAGGGCCCGACCTGGGCGCCGAACGGCCGCGTGCTGATGTTCACCCGCGAAAGCCCCGGCGCGGCCGGGGGGGCGAAGATGTTCACGGTCGACATCACCGGGCGCAACCTGAAGGCGGTTGCCGGGGTGGGCGGGGCGTCGGACCCGACCTGGGGCCCGCTTCTGCCCTGATTCCCAAGCGCAGCCAAACCTGATACTGTGTGCCCAAAGGGCATAACCAACAAAAGGCGGTACAACATGCATCTTGCAACCAAAGCGGCATTCGGTCTGGCGATGATCGCGCTCGCGGCCTGCAACAACCCCTCGAAGAACGGCGCGAATGGCGTTGTCGATCCGGGCGGCGCCTATGGCGACGCGGGCGGCGTCTCGCAGGGCTCGATCAACGACCCGAATTCCCCGGCCTATTTCTCGGGCAAGGTGGGCGACACCGTGCGCTTCGTCGTCGACCAGTCGACCCTGACCGACGAGGCCCGCGCGACGCTTTCGGGGCAGGCGCAATGGCTCAACAGCCACGGCAACTATGCCGCGATCATCGAAGGCCATGCCGACGAACAGGGCACGCGCGAATACAACCTCGCCCTTGGCGCCCGTCGCGCCAGCTCGGTGCAGCAATATCTGATCTCGCAGGGCGTGCCCGCGACCCGGCTGCGCACCGTGTCCTATGGCAAGGAACGCCCGATCGCCACCTGCGCCTCGGAAAGCTGCTTCTCGCAGAACCGTCGCGCGGTCACCGTGATCTCGGTCGGCGCCGGGAGCTGAGGCAGATGCGGCGGGTGATGCTGGGGACGGCACTGGTGCTGGCGCTGGCCGCGCCCGCCTTTGCTGCCGACAAACAGACGCTGGCCGATATCCGCGCGGAACTCGCGCAGGTGTCGGCGCAGCTGCAGGAGCTGCGCAGCGAGCTGGTCGCCTCGGGGGCGAGCGGCCTGCAGGCGGCGGGCGGGGCTTCGGCGCTGCAGCGCATGGACACGATGGAGGCGGAGCTGACCCGCCTGACCGCGATGACCGAACAGCTCAAGGACCGGGTGGACAAGGTCGTCAAGGACGGCACCAACCGGGTGGGCGATCTGGAATTCCGCGTCTGCGAACTGGAAGAGGGCTGCGACCCCTCCAGCGTCGGGCAGGCGCAACCGCTGGGGGGGGCGGCCCCGGCGGCGGCGGCCGCCGCTCCGGCGGCTTCGGGCGGGGCGGCCTCGACGGGCGGCACCATGGCGATGAACGAACAAGCGGACTTCGATCGGGCCAAGGGGGTGCTCGATCAAGGTGACTTTCGCGCCGCTGCGGACCTCTTTAAGACCTTTGCCGAAACCTACCCGGGCGGCCCCCTGACCGGCGACGCGGGCTATCTTCGCGGCGAGGCGCTGATGAAGGCGGGCGATGTTCCGGGCGCACCCCGGGCCTGGCTGGACGGCTTCTCGGCCGAACCCGAGGGCAAGCGGGCGGCCGATGACCTGCTGGAACTGGGCAAGGCGCTTGGCACGCTGGGTCGGAAGACCGAGGCCTGCGCGACCCTGACCGAGGTTCCGGCGCGGTTTCCCGGCTCGGAAGCGCGGGGCAAGGTGGCTGCGGCGCAGGCGTCGCTTGGCTGCCCGTGACCGACCCTGACGCTCTGCGCGCGGCCTTGCTGCGCGGGGAGGTCCCGCCCGAGGACGGGCTTTTGCTGTGGGCCGCAGAGGCGGCGGTCGAGACTGTCCGCACCCGGATGACGGCGCCGCGGCTGGCGGTGGCGGTCTCGGGCGGATCGGATTCGCTGGCGACGCTGGTGCTCTTGTCGGCGCTGCATCCGGTCGCGGCGGTGACGGTGGATCACGGCCTGCGCCCCGAAGCTGCCGCCGAAGCCGAAGTCGTCGGGCAGTTTTGTGCCGAACGCGGCATTGACCACAGCATCTTGCGTTGGGATGGCCGCGGGGCCAGGGGCAATCTGATGGATGCGGCCCGTCGGGCGCGGCTGCGGCTGATCGGGGCCTGGGCGCAGGACCGCGGCATCGGCGCGGTGGCGCTGGGTCACACCGGCGACGACCAGGCCGAGACCTTCCTGATGCGGCTTGCGCGCGAGGCCGGGCTCGAGGGGCTCTCGGGCATGCGCGAAAGTTTCGAAAGCGAGGGGGTGCTGTGGTTCCGGCCGTTCCTGAGCCAGACCCGGGCGGAATTGCGCGGCCATCTGCAGCGGCAGGGGATCGGCTGGATCGAGGATCCCTCGAACGAGAACGACCGGTTCGACCGGGTCAAGGCGCGCAAGGCGCTGGCGGCGCTGGCGCCGCTGGGCATCACCGCGGGCAAGCTGTCGACGGTGGTGGGGCATCTGGCGATGGCCGAGCAATCGGTGCTGTGGTCGCTTGACCATCTGATCGCGGCGCATGTGCGCTTTGACGCCGGCGATGTGGTGATCGACGCGCAGGGGTTTCGCGATGCCTTCGACCCCGAGACCGGGCGGCGGCTGCTGAATGCGGCGCTGGTCTGGGTGTCGGGAAGCTATTATCCGCCGCGGGCGGTGCAGGTGATCGATGTTCTGACGACCTGGCGCACCCGGCGCGACCGCACGCTGCATGGCTGCCGCATTCTGGTTGGCGACGAGGCGATCCGCATCACCCGCGAGGCGCGGGCGGTGGCGGCGCTGCGCCTGCCCTTCGGTCAGGTCTGGGACGGCTGGCGGATCGAGGGGCCGGACCGGCCGGGGCTGATGCTGGCGGCCCTTGGCGCCGAGGGGCTGCGCCAGCTGGGCGAGGGCTGCAGCCGTGCCCGCCCGCGCGCCAGCCTGCTGGCCTCGCCCGCGGTCTGGCAGGGCGAAACGCTGCTGGCCGCGCCGGTTGCGGGCTGGAAAAACGGCTATGAGGCGCGTTTGGTGCGGCCAAGCTTCACATCCGCACTAATCAGACGTTGAACCTGCGCACTTAATCCCTATTTTCACACCAAAGGCACCGCACCCCATGCGGTGCCCTGTCATTCTTCGGAGGTTTCTCTTGGGCAATCTGCGCAACATCGCCTTCTGGGCCCTGCTGTTCGTGCTCATCCTGGTGCTGTTCAACCTGCTCGGCAGCGGGCAGGGTCCGCTCAATGCCCGGCAAGTGTCCTATTCCGACTTCATCGCCGCCGTGGACAAGGGCGACGTGAAGCAGGTGCAACTGGATGGCGAGGATGTGCGCTACCAGGACAGCAAGGGCGACAATTACTCGACCACAAAGGAAGGCACCGACGCCATCGCCGACAAGCTGGTGGCCAAGGGCATCACCGTCAATGTGGTCAAGCAGCAGCAATCGGGTCTGATGTCGATCCTGGGCGTCTGGCTGCCCTTCCTTGTCATGATCGGGCTTTGGGTCTTCTTCATGAACCGGATGCAGGGCGGCGGCAAAGGCGGCGCGATGGGCTTTGGCAAGTCCAAGGCCAAGCTTTTGACCGAAAAGCACGGCCGGGTGACCTTTGACGATGTCGCGGGCATCGACGAGGCCAAGGAAGAGCTTGAGGAAATCGTCGAATTCCTGCGCAACCCGCAGAAATTCAGCCGTCTGGGCGGCAAGATCCCGAAAGGCGCGCTGCTCGTTGGCCCGCCCGGCACCGGGAAAACCCTGCTGGCCCGCGCGATTGCCGGGGAAGCCGGTGTGCCCTTCTTCACCATCTCGGGCTCTGATTTCGTCGAGATGTTCGTGGGTGTCGGCGCCAGCCGTGTCCGTGACATGTTCGATCAGGCGAAGAAGAACGCGCCCTGCATCGTCTTCATCGACGAGATCGACGCCGTGGGCCGGGCCCGCGGCGTCGGCATCGGCGGCGGCAACGACGAACGCGAGCAGACGCTGAACCAGCTTCTGGTCGAGATGGACGGGTTCGAGGCGAACGAGGGGATCATCATCGTCGCGGCGACGAACCGCAAGGACGTGCTTGATCCGGCGCTGCTGCGTCCGGGCCGCTTCGACCGGCAGATCCATGTGCCGAACCCCGATATCAAGGGCCGCGAAAAGATCCTGTCGGTGCACGCGAACAAGATCCCGCGCGGGCCGGATGTCGATCTGCGCACCATCGCCCGCGGCACCCCCGGTTTCTCGGGTGCCGATCTGGCGAACCTGGTGAACGAGGCCGCGCTGATGGCCGCGCGGGTTGGGCGTCGCTTCGTGACGATGGAAGATTTCGAAAACGCCAAGGACAAGGTGATGATGGGGGTCGAGCGGCGCTCGATGGTGCTGACCCCCGAGCAGAAGGAAATGACCGCCTATCACGAGGCCGGGCATGCCGTCGTCGGCATGAAGCTGCCGAAATGCGACCCGGTCTACAAGGCGACGATCATTCCGCGCGGTCAGGCGCTGGGGATGGTGGTCAGCCTGCCCGAGATGGACCGGCTGAACTACCACAAGGACGAGGCCAAGCAGAAGATCGCCATGACCATGGCGGGCAAGGCGGCCGAGATCCTGAAATGGGGCGAAGAGGCCGTCTCGAACGGTCCGGCGGGCGACATCATGCAAGCCAGCGCGATCGCGCGGGCGATGGTGATGCGCTGGGGGATGTCGGACAAGGTCGGCAATATCGACTATTCCGAAGCGCATGAGGGCTATCAGGGCAATACCGCGGGCTTCTCGGTCTCGACCAAGACCAAGGAGCTGATCGAGGAAGAGGTCCGCATCCTGATCGAGAACGGCTATATCGAGGCGCGGCGCATCCTTGAGGAAAACATCGAGGAATGGGAACGGCTGGCGCAGGGTCTTCTGGAATATGAAACCCTGACCGGCGACGAGATCCGCAAGGTGATGGCGGGCGAGACGCTGGGCGGCGATGACGACCGGCCCTCGGGCAGCCTGCCCACGGTGACCTCGTTGCCGCGCACGAAACCCGTGGCCAAGCCCGGCATCGCGCCCGAACCGAATGCCTGAACCGAACGCCTGAGGCGTTCGCGACAGATCCGACCATCAGGCCTGCGCCGGGGAACCGGCGCAGGTTTTTTCTGCGATCAAAGCAGGAAGTTGTCCGCCACGGGCATCGGCAGATCGCTGCCCGACAGGGTCAGGGCGAAATCGGCCACCCGGTCGCCGTCGAGATCGGCCAGCGCCCGCCACCCGTCTGCGCCGCCGACGACGCGCAATTCCGCCCCTGCGCCGGTGAAGGCCTTGGTGCCGAGGAAGGTGAAGGCGGCATCCCCCGGCGCATTGCGGTTCGCGTCGATGCCGGAAAGATCGATCCGGTCGCCCTCGGCGCCCTTGAAATCGGTGATCTTGTCAAAGCCCGCCCCGGCGCCGCTGTCGGAGACGGTGGCGAAGACGAACCGATCGGCGCCGAAGCCGCCGGTCAGCAGATCGGAGCCGCGCCCCGAGATCAGCACGTCATCGCCCGCATCCCCCGCCAGCGTGTCGTTGCCGTCGCCGCCGTCGATCCGGTCATTGCCGCTGTTGCCGTTGATCCGGTCGGTGCCAAGACCGCCGGTCACGGTGTCATTGCCGTTGCCCGCCTGGATCACATCGCGGCCGATGCCGCCATCCAGAAGGTCGTTGCCATTGCCGCCCTGCAGCGTGTCATCGCCCCGTCCGCCCAGCGCGGTGTCGTTGCCGCCGCCCATCGACAGCAGGTCGTTGCCCAGCCCGCCGTCAAAGAAATTGGCGTTGCCCCCCTGCGCCAGATCGGTGACCACCGAGTCGAACAGCTTGTCATCATTGGCGCTGCCGACGATGTCGAAGAAGCCGGTGATGCGATCGCCCTCGGCATCCCCGCCGGTGCCGCGTGTCGTGGCGCCGTAGCTCAGGACCACCCGAACCCCGGCGGAGGATTGCGCGTAGCTGAGCAGGTCGCCCGCATTCGCGCCCCCGTCCAGTACATCGGCGCCGGTGCCGCCGGTGATCGTGTCCCGGCCGCTGCCGCCCAGGATCGTGTCATTGTCCGCATTGCCGAACAGCAGGTCGTTGCCGGTATCGCCCAGGATCTCGTCGTTGCCGCTGCCGCCATAGATGGAATCGTCGCCCTCGGCCCCGTCCAGCGTGTCCGCGCCGCCCAGGCCATAGGTGTTCTCGTCGCCGAGAAGCTGGTTGCCGAGTTCGTTGCCGCGGATCCAGTCATCGCCCCCGGCGCCGCGGGCATTCTCGATCCGCCCGAGCACGATCAGCTCTGCGGCGATGTCATTGTCGACAAAGATCGATTCGGCCTCGGTGCTGAGACCGCGCACCGACCACCACGAGAGGCTGATCGCGGCGCCATCATGGGAATTGCGCAGCATCAGCCAGTCAAGCCCCGTGCCGTCATCGCTCAGCGTGACGGTTTTCCCGCCGCTGACAAGATCTTCGACATAATAAATATTGTCCGTCATTCCGGCCCTGCCTGTTTGTTGGTCGCAAGATGAGGCGCAACCTTGTCAATCTGCGGTTGCCGGGCAAGCTTAATTTCCGCGGCCTTTCAGGGCCACGGGGAAATGGTGCCATCTTGCGCAGGCGGGGCGGATTCGGGCATTGCGGCGTCGCAAATGCGGACTGCCCCCGGGGACGCAGCGGCTAGCTTGCCGAGGCAGGGCGGGCGCCGCGTGCGAAGCCACGAAAGGAGAGGATCGCATGGCCGTCAGAACCGATATCGAGATCGCCCGGGCGGCGGAAAAGCGGCCGATCCCCGAGATCGCCGCCAAGCTGGACATCCCCGAGGCGGCGCTGATCCCCCATGGCCGCGACAAGGCCAAGATCGAGGCCGATTTCCTGGCCGGGCTGCGCGACCGGCCGATGGGGCGGCTGATTCTGGTGACGGCCGTCAACCCGACCCCCGCGGGCGAGGGCAAGACGACGACCACGGTGGGCCTTGGCGATGCGCTGGCGCATCTGGGCCACCGGGCGGCGATCTGCCTGCGCGAGGCCTCGCTGGGTCCGAATTTCGGCATGAAGGGCGGCGCGGCGGGGGGCGGGCTGTCGCAGGTGCTGCCGATGGAAGACATCAACCTGCATTTCACCGGCGATTTCCACGCCATCACCGCGGCGCACAATCTGTTGGCGGCGATGATCGACAACCACCTCCATTGGGGCAATGCGCTGCAGATCGACCCGCGCCGCATCGTCTGGCGGCGGGTGATGGACATGAACGACCGCGCCCTGCGCGAGGTGGTGGTGGGGCTGGGCGGGGCCGCGAACGGGGTTCCGCGCCAGACCGGCTTCGACATCACGGTGGCGTCGGAGGTCATGGCCTGTCTGTGTCTGGCCGAGGATCTGGCCGATCTGCAGGACCGTCTGGGCCGGATCGTCGTCGCCTACCGGGCCGACAAGACCGCGGTGACCTGCCGAGAGCTTGGCGCGGATGGCGCGATGGTGGTGCTGCTGAAGGATGCGTTGCAGCCGAACCTCGTGCAGACGATCGCCCACACGCCCGCCTTCGTGCATGGCGGGCCCTTTGCCAATATCGCGCATGGCTGCAATTCGGTCATCGCCACGAAGACCGCGCTGCGGCTGGCCGATTACGTGGTGACCGAGGCGGGGTTTGGCGCCGATCTGGGGGCGGAGAAGTTCTTCGACATCAAATGCCGCAAGGCCGGGTTGGCGCCCGCCGCGGCGGTGATCGTGGCCACGGTGCGGGCGATGAAGATGCATGGCGGTGTCGCGCGCGAGGATCTGGGCCGCGAGGATGTGGGCGCGGTGCAGCGCGGCTGTGCCAACCTGGCCCGTCACATCGCCAATACCCGCGGCTTCGGCGTGCCGGTGGTGGTGGCGATCAATGCCTTTGACGCCGATACCCCGGCCGAGGTCGCGGCGATTGTCGATGCGGCCGCGGGTCTTGGCGTTTCCGCGATCCCCTGTCGGCACTGGTCCGAGGGCGGGCCGGGGGCTGCCGATCTGGCGCGCAAGGTGGTGGAGCTGTGCGATACGGACAGCCGTTTTGCACCGCTTTACCCCGACGACATCGGGCTTTTCGACAAGATCGAGACGATCGCGCGGCGCATCTATCATGCCGAAGCGGTGACCGCGGACAAGGCCGTGCTGGCGCAGCTCGCCGCCTGGGAGGCGGCGGGGCATGGTTCGCTGCCGATCTGCATGGCGAAGACGCAATATTCCTTTTCCGCCGATCCCGCGCTGCGCGGTGCCCCCACGGGGCATGTGATCCCGCTGCGCGAGGTGCGGCTGGCGGCGGGCGCGGGCTTCGTAGTGGCGATCTGCGGCGAGATCATGACGATGCCGGGCCTGCCCCGGCATCCGGCGGCAGAGACGATCCGCCTTGATGCCGCAGGCGAGATTCAGGGGTTGTTCTGAGGCGGGGTTGAGAAGCGGGCGACAAGGTGCGATAGGAGCAGGGCATAAAAGCGGAACTTGCCGAATGAAAGAGCCCTCCGAAATCACCTCGATGGCCGAACTGCGGGCCGAGATCGACGCGCTGGATCTGCGCCTCGTGGCGCTGCTGGCCGATCGGGCGCGGTTCATCGACCGTGCCGCCGAACTCAAGCCCGCCGAGGGCATGCCCGCGCGGATCAAGGCGCGGGTCGAGGAAGTGGTGAGCAATGCGCGCAGCGCCGCCGAGGCGCGGGGGATGGACCCCGAGCTGATCGAGGCGATGTGGCGGATGATGGTGGAATGGTCGATCGCCCGCGAAGAGCGGGTTCTGGGCAAGGGAGACGGAATTTGAGCGCGAAGATCATCGACGGCAAGGCGTTCGCGGCCAGGGTGCGGGCCGAGGTCGCAACGCATGTGGCGCGGCTGCAGGAGACGCAGGGCCTGACCCCGGGTCTGGCCGTGGTGCTGGTGGGCGAAGACCCGGCGAGCCAGGTTTATGTGAAGAACAAGGGCATCCAGACCCGCGAAGTCGGGATGAACTCCTATGAGCACAAGCTGTCGGCGGACACTTCGGAAGCCGATCTGCTGGCGCTGATCGCGCGGCTGAATGCCGATCCGGCGGTGCATGGCATTCTGGTGCAGCTGCCGCTGCCGAAACATCTGGATGCCGATCTGGTGATCAATGCCATCGATCCGGCCAAGGACGTGGACGGGTTCCACATCTCGAACGTCGGGCTTCTGGGCACCGGGCAAAAGGCGATGGTGCCCTGCACGCCCTTGGGCTGCCTGATGATGCTGCGCGACCATCACGGATCGCTTGCGGGGCTGACTGCGGTCGTCGTCGGGCGTTCGAACATCGTCGGCAAGCCGATGGCGCAACTGCTGCTGGCCGACAGCTGCACCGTCACCATCGCGCATTCGCGCACCAAGGATCTGGCCGAGGTGTGCCGACGCGCCGACATTCTGGTTGCCGCCGTGGGGCGCCCCGAGATGATCCCGGGCGATTGGGTGAAACCGGGGGCGACGGTGATCGACGTGGGCATCAACCGCATCGAGCGCGACGGCAAGGGCAAGCTGGTGGGCGACGTGCATTTCGACAGCGCCGTTCAGGTTGCGGGCGCGATCACCCCGGTTCCGGGCGGGGTCGGGCCGATGACCATCGCCTGTCTTCTGGCCAATACGCTGACCGCCTGCTGCCGGGCGCATGGTCTGGCCGAACCCGAGGGCCTGACCGCCTGAGCCCGCCCGCCGGGCTTTCAACAGAATTCATGCCATGCGCTGCGCGCCGGTCAGCTGTGACAACAATCACGGTTGCCTGGCCGTAGCCGCATCGCTAGCATATTGACATGGTTGTGTTTTTGAATGGGGCGAGGGGCCATGCCCTCTTTTGTTCGCACGCGCAGGTTTCTGTGCGCCTATGGTCGGGCGATGGCGCAGCCCGTCATCCCGGTGGTCTGGCTGGTCACCTCGATCTTCGGAATCGTCGCGGGTCCCTTTGGCACCGAGCAGTTTCCCCTGACCGGATTGCTGGCCTTCTGGCCGATCACCATCGGTCTGGGCGTGCTGACCGGGGGGCTGTTGCGGGTGATCGTGCGCGACTATTGGGGGCTGCGCAGCTTCTGGCCCGAGGCGCCGCTGATCGCCGTTCTGGCCACGCTGGGATTGACGCCGCTGTTTCTGGCGCTGGCCCGGGCCGTGGCCGGACCGGCGCAGAATGTGCCCTCGATCATGGAGATGACGAGTTACATCTTCATCATGTCGATCATCACCTCGACGCTGCGGCATGCGGTGGCGGCGACCTGGCCCGGGACGCCGGTGACGGGCGGGGCGGTGACAGGGATGCCGGTGACGGGGACGCCGATGACCGCGGAGGGCAGGGCCGGAACCGTTCCGCCAGAGCCCGCGCCGACCGATCCGATCCCGCCCAGATGTGACGCCGCGGCGCGGCTGATGGCGCGGCTGTCGCCCGGGCTGCGGGCGCCCCTGATCCGGCTGCAGATGCGCGACCATTATGTCGAGGTCTTTACCGAGGCCGGATCGGAAACCGTGCTGCTGCGGATGGCGGATGCGATCTGCGCCGCCGAAGGGGTCGAGGGGCTGCAGGTGCACCGCTCGCATTGGGTGGCGCGGCAGGCGATCCTCGGGGTGATGCGGGGGCAGGGCAAGGTCCTTCTGGCGCTGCAGGACGGCACGCAGGTTCCGGTATCGCGGGGCAATGCGCCCGCGGTTCTGGCGCTTGGCCTGAAAGAGATCCCGCCGCAGGCCGACAACGGCCCGGAGGCGCCGCAGGCCCTTGCCGCGCGTTAGCCCCCTGCCGGGCTCAGTGCAGGATCTCTTCCTCGCGCACGAACATGTTCGACCAGGCGCGGTCGATCAGCTCGGGGGTCATCTGATAGGGGATGCCCTCGAAGTCGCAGATCGCGATCATCTGGTCGATCAGGAAGACCGGCTGATAATTCGCATAGACGTTGTTGATCGTCGGATATTTCACCTTCAGCAGATGCACGAGCGCGGCTTCGCCCAGCGGCATGCCGCGCTTTTTCGCGACGAGCGAGAAGATCTTCAGGTAATCGGACTGGCCCGGCCCGTCGATCTTGATCTTGAAGAAGATCCGCCGCAGCGCCGCCTTGTCGAAGATCTGGTTCGGGTGGAAGTTCGTCGAAAAGATGACGAGCGTGTCAAAGGGCACCTCGAACTTTTCGCCCGATTGCAGCGCCAGGATGTCGCGGCTTTCTTCCAGCGGCACGATCCAGCGGTTGACCAGTTTCTGCGGCGGCTCGGCCTGACGGCCAAGGTCGTCGACGATGAAGACCCCGCCCGAGGCCTTCATCTGCAAGGGCGCGGTATAGGTGCGCGCGGTCGGGTTGTAGGTGAGGTCGAGCATGTCGAGCGACAATTCCCCCCCGGTGATCACCGTCGGCCGGTCGCAATAGACATAGCGGCTGTCGAAGCGGCTGCCGGATTTGCGCAGCGCGGTCGGGTCGTCGATCTCCTCGCTCGCCGCGGTATGCACGATCGGGTCGTAGACGACGATCACCTGACCGGCATATTCGACCGCGCGCGGAATGTAGATCCGGTCGCCGATCGCATCGCGGATGCCGTTCGAGATCGAGGATTTGCCGTTGCCGGGCGGGCCATACATCAGGATCGACCGCCCCGAGGAGACCGCCGGTCCAAGCTGGTCGATCAGCGTCGGCGGCAGCACCAGATGCCCCATCGCCCCCATCAGCTGCGGCCGGGTCAGCTGGATGTTGCGAATCGACTGCTTCTTCATCTGCACCGAATAATCGGCCAGCGGCACCGGCATCGCGCCGTAATATTCCGACTGCGTCAGCGCATCGAGCGCGCGGGCCTTGCCGCCGTCGGTCAGCTGATAGCCCATCTCGCCGCCGGAATTGGCGTGCAGCGTGCCCATCGCCTCGATCAGACGCTGGCTGCGGCCCATGTCCACCAGTTCCTGGGTCAGCGCGATCGGCAGGCAGATCAGCCTGGAAAGGCCGCTGACCGTGTCCATGTTGGTGCGAAACATGGTCTTGAGCAGGATGTCCCGCATCAGCACCGTGTTCAGGCCGGTGTCGGCGAGTGTCCGGGGCGGGGTGGGAGCGATCACGCTCGGGGCGATCATGTTCATCTGTCCTGCTCCGGCTCGTCGTCTTCGGCTTTGCTTCGGGATTAACAGCCACATCCTGCCGGGCTATTGTGGCCAAAAATGGGAAAAGATGCGGAGAGGCCGGGATGACGGGCAGGTCAAGCGCGGCGGCGGGGCTGCCTCTGGCGGTGGGGCTGGCGCTTTGGGGCGGGCTTCTGGCGGCGGCGCCGTTCCTGGCGGGGGCGCTGGCCGTCACCCAGCACGAGGGCGACGCGCTGCATCTGGCCGATCTGGTGCTGCGCATGGCCGAAAAGGGGCAGATGCCGCATCGCGATTTCATGACGCCGCTCGGCATTGCCGGGCTGTGGCCGATCGCGGCTTTCGTGCAGGCGGGGCTGGGGCTGGGCCATGCCTTCCTGGCGGCGCAGGCCGCGGTGGCGGCGGTGCTGTTCCTGCCGATCCTGCGCGCCGCGCAGTCGCGGCTGCCGGGGGGGCTGGCCTGGATCTTTGGTGCCTATGTGCTGGGGATGGTGCTGGCGCTGATCCATGGCGAGACGCAACCGCTGTTTTCGGTCTCGATGCATTACAACCGCTGGGCCTGGGCGATGGCCTATGTGGCGGTGGTGCTGGCGGTGCTGGAGCCGCTCGGGCCGCGCCGCCCGCGGCTGGACGGGGCGTTGATCGGGGTGCTGATGGCCGGGCTGGGGCTGGTCAAGGTGACCTATGTCGTGGCGCTTGCGCCGGCGCTGGTGGTGGCGCTTCTGGCGCGGCGGGATCTGCGCACGCTGGGGGTGGCGGTGCTGTCCGGGCTTCTGGTGCTGGCCGCGGTGACGGCGCTGCTGGGGCCGGGCTTCTGGGGCGGCTATCTGCGGGATCTGCTGACGGTGGCGGGCTCGACCACCCGGGCGGCGCCGGGCGACAGTCTGGCCGCGGTTCTGGCGGCGCCGAAACATGTGGCGGCGACGCTGGTGGCGCTGATGACGGTGATCTTTCTGCGCCAGTCCGGGCGCGGCGCCGAGGGGCTGGCGCTGCTCTGGCTGGTGCCCGCCTTTGCCTATGTGACCTATCAGAATTTCGGCAACGATCCGCAATGGCTGGTGCTGGTGGGGCTGATCGCGCTGGCGCTGCGCCCGGAGCGCCGGGTCGACAACGGGCTGGGCTGGCCGCTGCGCGAGGCCCTGCTGGCCACCGGGGTTGCGGCGCTGGCGCTGGCCACCGGGCCGATGGTCAATCTGGTCACCAGCCCGCTGCGCCATGCCTTTGCCGAGACCGAGGCGATGGTGCCGCTGCTTTCGGCGCGGCCGCAGGATGCCGATCTGCGGGTGCTGGCGCCGCGGGTCTATCGGGCGCAGCAGAGGCTGGCGGCGGATGGGCCGGGGCAGCCCTTTGCCGCCTATGCGACGCGGGGCGAAAGCGCCGCGACGCCGGGGCGGCCCGCGGTGCTGAACGGCGAGACCCTGCCCGCCTGCGAGCTTCTGAAGGGCTATGACGCCTGGTTCGAAACGGTCGCCGCCGATCTGCTGCGGGCGGGCCATGCGCGGTCGCGGGTGCTGGTGGCGGATCTGTTTTCGTCGCTGTGGCTCTTCGGGCCGTTCGAGCCGGTCCGGGGCGCCGCGCCCTGGTATTACGGCGGCACGCCGGGGATCGAGGCTGCCGATCATGTGCTGGTGCCGCTGTGCCCCACCGGCGAAACGCGCCGCGACGAGATCGTGAAAGCGATTGCGGAGGCGGGCTGGCGGCTGATCGAGGAACACCGCACCGCGACCTACATCCTGCTGCGGCCCGAACGGCCGTGATCGTGGGTGCGGGCGGAACAGGAAAGGCACTGCCTTTCCCCGCCCGTTTCGAGCCGGTTGCGACAAGACCGTTTTCCCAAGCGCGACAGAGGGCGGCGCCCGTCCCGGCGGGCGAGAAGCGCCCGCCATGGGCGGGGCGGGCGCTGCCCGAGTGCTTTGGGCACTCGGGGGTCATGGGGGGAATGGAGCGCAGGGCCAAGGCGATGGCCTTGGCCAGACCGGGTGCCTTCAGCGCACCCGTTCGACGACGTAATCGGCCAGATCGTCCAGCATCTGCCGCAGCGGATGATCCGGCAGTTTCGCCAGCGCCTTGCGGGCGGTGTCGGTCCAGCCGATCGCCGCCAGCCGCGTCGCTTCCAGCGTGCCGTGCTTCGTCATCAGCGCCATCGCGTGTTCAAGGTCGCCGTCCTGCTGGTCGCCCTTTTCGATCACCCGCTTCCAGAAGGCGCGTTCCGCCTCATCGGCCAGCGCGACGGCCTTGATCACCGGCATCGTCAGCTTGCGCTCGCGGAAATCGTCGCCGGTGTTCTTGCCGATCTCGGCCGATTTGCCGCCGTAATCCAGCAGGTCATCGACGATCTGGAAGGCGATGCCGAGCGCGTCGCCATAATCGAAAAGCGCCTGCACCTGATCCTCGGGGGCGCCGCCGATGATGCCGCCGACCTCGGTCGCGGCGGAAAAGAGCGCCGCCGTCTTGCCGCGGATCACCCGCAGATAGATGTCCTCGGTCGTCGCCAGATTCTGCGCCGCCGTCAGCTGCAGCACCTCGCCCTCGGCGATCACGGCCGAAGCGTTGGCCAGGATCTCCATCACCCGCATGTTGCCGGTGTCGGTCATCAGCTGGAAGGAGCGGGCAAACAGATAATCCCCCACCAGAACCGAGGATTTGTTGTCCCAAAGCAGGTTCGCCGTCGGACGGCCGCGGCGCTGGCGGCTTTCGTCGACCACGTCATCATGCAACAGCGTCGCGGTGTGGATGAATTCGACCGTCGCCGCCAGATGCACATGGAACGGCCCGCCATAGCCCACCAGCCGCGCCGCAGCGAGCGTCAGCATCGGCCGCAGCCGCTTGCCGCCCGCCTCGATCAGATGCGCCGTGACCTCGGGGATGCGGGGGGCATGTTCCGAACTCATCCGCTCGCGGATCAGCGCATTCACCGCCGCCATGTCCTCGGCCAGCGCCTGCGCCAGACGGTCATGCGGTTTCGTCGCCTTGTCGTCGAGGCTCATCGGTCTTCCTTCCCAGTTTCCCGGCCCAATTTCCGTCTCGACACCGCGGCAGAGCTGCCCTTAAGTCGAGCGATGAAAGAGCTTCTGCGCACCACCGACCCGGTTCGGATCGCCATGGCGATGGCCCTTCTTGAGGGCGAGGGTATAACGGCCTTTGAGTGGGACGTCCACATGAGCATTCTGGACGGCAGCCTCGGCATTTTGCCGCGCAGACTGGCCGTGGCCGATGCGGACTGGTTTCTGGCGCAGGCGATTTTGCGCGACAACGGGCTGTGGGAAGAGTGATGTTTCCGCCCGAGGACTGCACCTTTGACCGGTTTCTGGACGGTCGTCTGACCGTGGCGCAGCCGCGCCAGGGCTATCGCGCGGCGATGGATCCGGTGCTTCTGGCGGCCGCTTGCGGGGCAAAACCGGGGCAATCGGTGCTGGAACTGGGCTGTGGCGCCGGTGTGGCAAGCCTGTGCCTGGGCTGGCGGGTGAAGGGGCTGGTGCAGGCGGGGCTGGAGCTGCAGCCCGCTTACGCCGATCTGGCGCGGCGCAATGCGGCGGCGAACGGGGTTCCGCTCGAGGTGTTCGAGGGCGATCTGGCGCGGATGCCCGCCGCGCTGCGGGCGCGCAATTACGATCATGTGATCGCCAATCCGCCCTATTTCGCGGCTTCCGGCGGCACGGCGGCGGCGGATGCGGGCCGCGAACGGGCGCAGCGCGAGGTGACGCCGCTTGCCGATTGGGTGCGGGCGGGGATGCGGCGGCTGCAGCCGGGCGGCTGGCTGACGCTGATCCAGAATGCCGACCGGCTGGGCGACATTCTGGCGGCGCTGGCGGGGCAGGGGGGCGCGGTCACGGTGCTGCCGATCGCGGCGCGGCAGGGGCGGGCGGCGGGCCGGGTGATCGTGGCCGCGCGCAAGGGGGGCAAGACGCCCTTGCGGCTTCTGGCGCCCTTCGTGCTGCATGCCCTGCCTGCGCATCAGGGCGATGCCGAAGACCTCACCCATGCTGCGCAGGCAGTGCTGCGCTGCGGCGAAATCCTGCCGCTAACGCCTTAATTCCGTGGCAATATTATTTCGTAAAACGCGCTCATAATTTCGCGCGGCAATACGACAAGCGCGTGACAAGCGTTCGAAAACGTGCTGCAATCATCCTACCGAACAAGGAAAGAGGAGACTGCCATGTCCGTGAGTTCGCATATCGCTGAACTTCGCAAGAAACATCAGGCTCTGTCCGCGGAAGTCGAAGTGGCGCTGCGCACGCCCAGCTTCGATGACCTGCAAATCGCGGAGATGAAGAAACAGAAACTGCGGCTCAAGGAAGAAATCGCCCGGCTGGAAGGCGTGGCGGTCTGAGTTCCGGACCGGCCTGCGGGCCGATCCCTAGCCTTGCCTGCTGCCCATAGCGGCCAGAAAGGCACCTGCAGCAATCATCGCGGCGGCCAGCACCAGAACGGGTGACGCTGCCGCGATCCCCGCCCCGATCAGCGCCAGCGTTGACAGAAGGGGAGCCGCATAGGACGCCGTCCCCAACATCTGGATGTCGCCCCGCTTCACCCCCACATCCCATGTGTAAAAGGCCAGCCCCACCGGGCCAAGGCCCAGCGCGATGACCGCCCCCCAGCCGGTTGCGCCCGCGGGCCAGAGCGTCTCTTCCAGCGCCAGATGCGCGATAGCCGACAGAACGGCCGTGGCCAGGCAATAGACCGCGACGGCGGCGGTCGGCACCTTGCCCATCCGGCGCGAGAGCAGCGAATAGCCCGACCAGGTCAGCGCGCAGAGAAACGCCAGCCCGTAGCCGGGCAGCGATTCGGCGCTGGCCGAGATGCCACCGCGGGCGACGATCAGCGCCGCCCCGGCAAAGGCGACCACTGCCCCGAAAACATGCAGCCGGTTCAGCCGCTCGCCCGGCAGCAGGCCGGAAAAGACCACGATCAGCAGCGGCCAGAGATAGGCGATCAGGCTGGCCTCGGCCGGGGGGGCCAGACGCAGGGCGGAAAAATAGATCAGGTGGTAGCCAAAAAGCGCCGCGGTACCGAAGGCATAGACCTTCCAGGACACCTGCCGCAGCACGGTAAAGCCCTCGGTCGCGGCGACCCAGATCAGCCCGATGCTGCCGCCGATGGCAAAACACAGCGCATTCAGCTGCAGCGGCGGCACCGGCGCCGAGGCCACGGTGAACAGCGCCAGAAGCGCCCAAAGCGCCACGGCGGAAAAGCCGATCAAGGTTGCCTGGTTGCGCGACATCTGACCCCCGAAATGCAAGAGGCCCGCAAGATGCGGGCCCCGAACCGTTTTGCCAAGGGCAAATCAGGTCATGTATTGGCCGCCGTTCGCGGTCAGCGTCGCGCCGGTGATGAAGCCCGCATCATCCGAGGCGAGGAACACCACGCAGCGCGCGATATCGCCGGTTTCGCCCAGACGGCCGACCGGGATCGTCGCGATGATCTGCTCGCGCACCTTTTCGGGCACCGCCATCACCATTTCGGTGGCGATATAGCCCGGGCAGATCGCGTTGACGGTGATCCCCGCCCGCGCCCCTTCCTGCGCCAGCGCCTTGGTGAAGCCGATGTCGCCCGCCTTGGCCGCGGAATAGTTCGCCTGGGCGAACTGGCCCTTTTGGCCGTTGATCGAGGAAATGTTGATGATCCGGCCGAATTTGCGGTCGCGCATGCCGTTCCAGAGCGGATGCGTCATGTTGAAGATGCCGTTCAGGTTGGTGCCGATCACCTGATCCCATTGGTCGCGGGTCATCTTGTGGAAGGGCGCGTCGCGGGTGATGCCCGCATTGTTCACCAGCACGTCGACCGGGCCCAGATCGGCCTCGACCTGGGCGATGCCCGCGGCGCAGGCGTCGTAATCGGCGACCGACCATTTGTAGGTCTTGATCCCGGTCTCGGCGGTGAATTTCGCGGCGGCTTCGTCATTGCCGGCATAGTTCGCGGCGACGGTGTAACCGGCGTCCTTCAGTGCCATCGAGATCGCGGCGCCAATGCCGCGCGATCCCCCGGTGACGAGTGCAACTCTGGACATGATTCCTCCTCAGATCATCCTTGTTGAAATGCTGTTACCTAAAATTAGGTGGGCGCGCAATATTGTTGCGCGCCCGTTTTTCGCATTTGCAGAAAAAAGCTGGGCTCAGAGCCCTTCCAGGCACATGGCCACGCCCATGCCGCCGCCGATGCACAGCGTCGCCAGACCCTTTTTCGCGCCCGAACGTTTCATTTCAAAGACAAGCGTGTTCAGGATCCGGCAGCCCGAGGCGCCGATCGGGTGGCCGATGGCGATGGCGCCGCCGTTGACGTTCACCTTCGACACGTCCCAGCCCATGTCCTTGTTCACCGCGCAGGCCTGGGCCGCGAAAGCCTCGTTCGCCTCGATCCGGTCCAGATCGGCGGCGGTCCAGCCCGCCTTTTCCAGCGCCTTGCGCGAGGCCGGGATCGGGCCGCAGCCCATGATCGACGGGTCAAGCCCCGCGGTGGCGTAGGACGCGATCCGGGCCAGCGGCGTCAGACCGCGTTTCGCCGCCTCTTCCTCGGTCATCAAGAGCACGACCGCGGCGCCATCATTGATGCCCGAGGCGTTGCCCGCGGTCACCGTGCCATCCTTGGTGAAGGCCGGTTTCAGCTTTTGCATCGATTCGAGCGTCGCGCCGTGACGGATGTATTCATCGGCATCGACGACGATGTCGCCCTTGCGGGTCTTCACCGTGAAGGGGATGATTTCATCGACGAACTTGCCCGCCTTTTGCGCGGCTTCGGCCTTGTTCTGGCTGGCAAGGGCGAATTCGTCCTGCATCTCGCGGGTGATGCCCCATTGTGCCGCGACGTTTTCCGCGGTCTGGCCCATGTGATAGCCGTTGAACGCGTCCCAAAGCCCGTCCTTGATCATCGAATCGATCATCTTCATGTCGCCCATCTTGGTGCCCGCGCGCAGATGCGCGACATGGGCGGACAGCGACATGCTTTCCTGGCCCCCGGCCACGACGATCGCCGCATCGCCAAGCTGGATGTGCTGCGCGCCGAGCGCCACCGTGCGCAGGCCCGAGCCGCAAACCTGGTTGATGCCCCAGGCGGCCGATTCGATCGGCAGACCGGCCTTGATATGCGCCTGACGCGCCGGGTTCTGGCCCTGACCGGCGGTCAGCACCTGACCGAGGATGGTTTCCGAGACCTCCGCCTTGTCGATGCCCGCCCGCGCCACCACGGCCTCGATCGCCGCGGCGCCCAGCTCATGCGCGGGCGTGTTGGCGAAAGCGCCGTTGAAGCTGCCCACGGCGGTCCGGGCCGCCGAGACGATGACGACATTGGTCATGAATTTCCCTCCTCACAGGATTTCGGGCGCAAAGACGCCCATTGCCGCTGTGCAGCATGCCGAAAGGCCGCAAGAGGTCAAGCAGATTTGGCAATATTATCTCCCGTTCGCGCAATTTTGTTGCGCGATGAAATCGGGCGGCCGGGCCGGGTGTCAGATCCCGGCCTTGTGGGTCGTGGGCGCTTTCCACGGCGGCATGATCGTCGGCGCGCCGAAATAATAGCCCTGCATGCAGTCGATGCCCGCACGTGTCAGCCAGGCCGCATCCTCGGCCGTTTCCACCGCTTCGGCAACGGTGAACATGTCGAAATGCCGGGAAATCGACATCAGCGCCTGGGTCAGGATCTGGTTGTCGGGATTGCGGGCGATGCCGGTGATGAACTGGCCGTCGATCTTCAGGATGTCGAAGTAGAATTCGCGCAGATAGCGGAACGAGGTGTAGCCCGCGCCGAAATCATCCAGCGCGAAACAGATGCCCTTCGTCTGCATGTCCTGCATGAAGACCGACACCAGTTCCGGCATCATCATCGCCGAGGATTCGGTGATTTCCAGAATCAGCCTTTCGCCGATGCGGTCATCCATCGCCAGGCCGCGGTTGAGAATGCGCATCCAGTCCGGGTAGCCGATCGAGCGGGCGGACATGTTCACCGACAACCGCAGGCTGCGATCCTCGGCCAGCGACAAAAGCCCCATTTCCAGCGCCAGACAGTCCAGCTTGCGGCCGATTTCGGTGGTTTCGGCGGCGCCGATGAAATCCTGCGCCGGAATCACCCGGCCGGTGTCGTCCAGCACCCGGATCAGCCCTTCGTAGAAGGCGGGGCGGTCGGGGCGCAGGGTCTGCACCACGGGTTGAAAGGCCAGCACCACGTCGCGGCGTTCCACGGCGCGGGTGACCATCGACAGGGTTTCCCGGTCGCGCTGGGCGACGGCGAAATTCAGCGGACTGGATTCGGCCGGATCGAGCGACTCGCGCAGCGACAGCGGAATTTTCGACATCGGCCCCTCCATCAGGTTCCGTGCCAGATTCCGCGATTTCGGCTAACAACTGGTAAAGCGCCACAGTTTCCGCGCCGGGTGGTTAATGAGAACCTTTCCAGATAAACCTTCGGTTGTATACGTTTCGCTTACCCTGACGCGCTATGGTTGCCGCAGTGTCCAGCTTCAGGGTAATCATGACCGCGCCGACCGACCTTTCCAAATCGCAGGAGAACGAAGCCCCCTTCGGCTTCGACGAGCTGTTTTACTCCCGCACCGACAAGCGCGGGGTGATCATCGCCGGCAACGAGGTGTTTCACCGCGTTTCCGGATTCGACTGGTCCGAACTTCTGGGGGCCCCGCACAAGATCGTCCGGCATCCCGACACGCCGCGCGGCGTGTTCCGCATCCTGTGGAGTGCGCTGGGCGCAGGCCATCCGATGGGCGCCTATGTCAAGAACCGCGTCCGCAACGGCGATATCTACTGGGTCTTCGCCGTCCTGATGCCGGTCGATGGCGGCTATCTGTCGGTGCGGCTGAAACCCTCGACGCAGCTTTTCGACCGGTTCCGCGAGGTCTATGTCAAGCTGAGCACGCGCGAACGCGCCGAGCGGCTTGATCCCGAGGTCAGCGCCGGAGAGTTGCGCGCCCTCGCCCTGGCCGAAGGATTTTCCAGCTATACAAGCTACATGGCTTTCGCGCTGGGGCAGGAGCTGGCGGCGCGGGATGCGCGGCTTGGCCGTCCGGCCGATCCGCGCACGCAGCGGCTGATCGACATGAACAAGTCGCTCGAGCGGGTGACGCAGGAACAGACAAAGCTTCTGCGCAGCTTCGAGGCGCTGCAGTCGATCCCGAACAACATGCGCATCGTCGCCTCGCGGCTGGAACCTTCGGGCGGTCCGGTCTCGGCGATCTCGGAGAATTACAAGGCCTCGTCGCTGGTGATTTCCGAACGGCTGCGCAGTTTCGTGGCCGGTCGCGACAACCTGTGCGACCGCGTGTCCCGTCAGGCCGCCCGGGCGCTGTTCCTGCTCGGCTCGAACCGGGTGCTGAAGGAAATGAACGCGGGGTTCCGCGATGTTGCCGCGGTCGAGGGAATCGACTGGAACGTGGAACGCAACCTGCTGCGCGAACTGGAGGCCCGGTCCTATGCCGACACGCGCGACGCGATGATGCGCGCGGTCGGCCATGCCGAGGAACTGTTCCGCGCCAGCGCCGAGATTCGCCGCCTGATGCTGGGGCTCGACACGATCCGGGTGCTGGGCCGTGTCGAATGCGGGCGGATGCGCGACAGCAGCGGCGGGCTTTCGGCGACGATCGATCAGCTCGACATTTTCCACGCCGACATCAAGAACCGGCTCGAATCGATCATGCGCCTGTCGGAGGAGATCGGGTCCTCGATGAACCAGTTCATGCGCGCCGATTCGCGCTGATCACTCGGCGCGCAGCGCGGCGATCACGGCTTTCGCTTCCGGGCTCGACCAATCGGCCGGGCCCAAGAGCTGCGCCACGATCTGCCCCTGACGGTCGATCAGGAACGAGGCGGGCAGGCCGGGAACCCCCAGCGCCCGCGGCAGCCGTTCGGTTTCGTCGATCATCCGCGGCAGCTGGGTGATGCCCTGCTTTTCGAAGAACGCGCCCACCTTCGCCTGGGTGTCGCGATTGCTGGAGGCCACCGTCAGCACGGTGAAATCATCCCCGCCGATCTCGGCCTGAAGCGCCGCGATATCGGGCATTTCCTTGCGGCAGGGAGCACACCAGGTCGCCCAAAGGTTCAAAAGCACCACCTTGCCGCGGTAATCGGCCAGCCGGTGGCGGGTCCCGGTTTCATCGACAAAGGGGATCTCGGGCAGGGCCAGCGGCTCGGTGAAGACGGCGAGTTTCTTCATCTCGCCCTGTTTCAGCGCCGACAGGTCGGCGGCGGGCGCGGCATTTGCGCAAAGGGCAAGGGCCGTATAAAGGACGAACAACCGCAGCATGATGCCTCCGACGAAGGGCCTGACGATGACCGACGACACGAACTCCTCGAACGCCATGTGGGGCGGGCGCTTTGCCGCCGGTCCGGACGCGATCATGGAGGCGATCAACGCCTCGATCTCGTTCGACAAGCGGCTTTACGCACAGGATATCCGCGGCAGCCGGGCCCATGCGGCGATGCTGGCCGCGACGGGTATTCTCACGAATAGCGATGCCGAGGCGATCGGGGAAGGGTTGCTCACGGTCTTGTCAGAGATCGAGGCGGGCGATTTCCCGTTTTCGACCGCGCTTGAGGACATCCACATGAATGTCGAGGCGCGGCTGAAGGCGCTGATCGGCGAACCGGCGGGGCGGCTGCACACGGCGCGGAGCCGCAACGACCAGGTGGCGACCGATTTCCGGCTTTGGGTCCGCGATCAGGCCGATGCGGCGATCACCTCGCTGACGGCGCTGATGAAGGTGCTGGTGGCGCAAGCCGAAAAGGGCGCCGATTGGGTGATGCCGGGCTTCACCCATCTGCAGACGGCGCAGCCGGTGACCTGGGGCCATCACATGATGGCCTATGTCGAGATGTTCGCCCGCGACCGGAGCCGCTTTGAAGACGCGCGCAAGCGGATGAACGAATGCCCGCTCGGCTCGGCGGCGCTGGCGGGCACGGGCTTCCCGATCGACCGGCACATGACGGCGCAGGCTTTGGGCTTTGACCGGCCGATGGCAAACAGCCTGGATGGCGTGTCGGACCGCGATTTCGCGCTCGAATTCCTGTCCGCGGCGGCGATCTGCTCGGTCCACCTCAGCCGTCTGGCAGAGGAACTGGTGATCTGGTCCTCGGCGCAGTTCCGCTTCGTGGCGATGTCGGACAAATGGTCGACGGGCTCCTCGATCATGCCGCAAAAGCGCAACCCCGATGCGGCAGAGCTGATCCGGGCGAAGATCGGCCGGGTGCTGGGCGCGGCTGTCGCGCTCTTCACCGTGATGAAGGGCCTGCCGCTCGCCTATTCCAAGGACATGCAGGAAGACAAGGAACAGGTCTTCGATGCCGCCGACACGCTGATGCTGGCCTTGGCGGCGATGACCGGGATGATGTCGGATCTGACGGTGAACACCGCGAAACTGGAAGCCGCGGCCTCGTCGGGCTTTTCCACCGCGACGGACCTTGCCGACTGGCTGGTGCGCGAGGCCGGTCTGCCCTTCCGCGACGCCCATCACGTCACCGGCTCGCTCGTCGCGCTGGCGGAGAAGAAGGGCTGCGATCTGCCCGATCTGAGCCTCGAAGAGCTGAAATCCGCCCATCCGGCGCTGACCGAGGCGGTCTATTCCGTGCTTGGGGTTCACAATTCGGTCGCCTCGCGGCAATCCTACGGTGGCACTGCCCCCGATCAGGTCCGCGCCCAGGTGGCGCGCTGGCAGGGGCTTCTGGCCTGAGATCGGAGGTTTCATGCGTATCCTTCTGGCCCTGTCGGTTCTGACCTTCGTCGCGGCCTGTGGCGTCGACGGCCCGCCGACGCCGCCGCAATCCACGACCCCCGGCCTCTCGATCACCGGCGAGGCGCGGATGGGCGTGGCGGGCAGGCTGTGAGGCTCGCGCTGCCGCTGCTGCTGATCCTGCTTGCGGCCTGTTCCGGGCCGCGGGCGAATGTGCATGCCAACCCGGCCGGGCAGGTGACGACCGGGGTGTCGACCGGCGTCGGCCCGGTGCGGCTTGGGGTGAACAGCAACGGCCGCGGCACCGTTGGCACGCGGCTGGGCTGGCTGCATCTGGGCATGGGGCTCTGAGAGCGCTTTTCTTGACCGGCCCGACCGGCTAAGAACGCCCGAACAGTCGGAGGGCGCGATGGATCATTTTCTCTACCGCAATGGCGTGCTGCATGCCGAGGACGTGGCCCTGACCGAGATTGCGGCCGCCGTCGGCACGCCCTTCTACGTCTATTCCGCCGCGACCCTGACCCGGCATTTCCAGCTCTTCGATGCCGCGCTGGCGGGCACCGATCATCTGGTCTGTTTCGCGATCAAGTCGAATTCGAACCTGGCGGTGCTGAAGCTGCTGGGCGATCTGGGCGCGGGGATGGATGTGGTCTCGGGCGGCGAATACCGCCGCGCGAAAGCCGCGGGCGTGCCGGGCGACCGCATCGTCTTTTCCGGCGTCGGCAAGACGCGCGACGAAATCCGGCTGGCGCTGACCGGGGGCATCCGGCAGTTCAACGTCGAAAGCGAACCCGAGCTGCGGGCGATATCGGAAATTGCCACGGCGCTGGGCGTCACCGCGCCGATTGCCTTGCGGGTGAACCCCGATGTCGATGCCAAGACCCATGAAAAGATCGCCACCGGCAAGTCGGAAAACAAGTTCGGCATTCCGATTGCCAAGGCCCGCGCGGTTTATGCCGAGGCCGCGAAACTGCCCGGGATCGAGGTGATCGGCGTCGATGTCCATATCGGCAGCCAGCTGACCGATCTGGCGCCGTTTGAAGCCGCCTTCACCAAGGTCCGCGAGCTGACGCTGGCGCTGCGCGAGGATGGCCACAAGATCCGCCGCCTCGATCTGGGGGGCGGCCTTGGCATCCCCTATCACCAGCGCTCGAACGAGGCGCCGCCCCTGCCCACCGATTACGGCGCGATGATCACCCGCGTTCTGGGCGATCTGGGCTGCGAGATCGAGATCGAACCGGGGCGGCTGATTTCCGGCAATGCCGGGCTGATGGTGACCTCGGTCATCTATCTGAAGGAAGGCGAGGGGCGGAACTTCCTGATCGTCGATGCGGCGATGAACGATCTGGTCCGGCCCTCGATGTATGGCGCGCATCACGACATCGTCCCGGTGATCGAGCCCGCGCCGGGCCTTGCGCCGCAGCCCTTCGATGTCGTCGGCCCGGTCTGCGAGACGGGCGACACCTTCACCAAGGGCCGCGAGCTGCCGCCGATGGCCGAGGGCGATCTGGTCGCCTTCCGCTCGGCCGGGGCTTACGGCGCGGTGATGGCGTCCGAATACAATTCCCGCCCGCTGATCCCCGAGGTGCTGGTCAGCGGGGATCACTTCGCCGTCATCCGGCAAAGACCGAGCTTTGAGGAAATGCTGGCCCGCGATAGCATCCCCGAATGGCTCTGATCCCGTAGTCGGGGCCGGAAAGGACCGATGCCGCCGCCGCCGCCCCTTCCGGGCGACCCGCTCGCCCCGCTGGCCCGACCGATCGCGCTGACGCGGGCGGCGATGCTGGCCGAACGGCTGCTGCGCGCCTTCTGGCCACTGCTGAGCTTGGCGGCCGTGACCTTCACCCTTTTGGCCTTTCGGCTGCCCGATCATCTGGGCGCGGGGCAATGGCCGGTTCTGGCCGGGGCGCTCGGGTTTCTGGCAGTGGTTCTGGCCGCGTTCGGGCTGCGCCGGTTCCGCATCCCCACCCGGGCCGAGGCGATTGCCCGGCTGGATGCGACCCTGCCCGGCCGGCCGCTGGCGGCGCTGACCGACAGTCTGACGCTGGGCGAGACCGATCCGGCGACGCGCGCGCTTTGGGCCTTGCACCGCGGCCGCATGGCCGAACGCGCCGCAGGTGCCCGTGCGCCCCTGCCCGCGCCCGATCTGGCGCCGCGCGATCCCTATGGCCTGCGGATCTCCGCGCTGACCGGCGTCACCGTGGCGCTGATCTTCGGCGCGCCCCTGGCGATCTTTTCTCCGCCCGAACATCCCCGGCCCCCCGGCGCCGCCGAGGCCGCGATGGGCCCCGCCTGGGAAGGCTGGGCCGAGCCGCCGCGCTACACCGGCAAGCCCGGGCTTTATCTGAACGGCGTCGAGGGCGAAGATCTGGTCCTGCCCGAGGGCACGAAGCTGTCCTTCCGTTTCTATGGTGCGCCCGGGTCTGTGCCCTTCCGCGAAACCGTCTCAAGCCCCGCGGCCACGCCCGAAAAGACCGAGGGCGGAGAGGTGCAAAGCCTGGATCTGATGGCCCGGCGCTCGGGCGTGATCGAGATTGGCGGGCGGACGGGGCGGGTCTTCCGGGTCACGCTTCTGTCCGATTCCGGGCCTGTGGTCGACCTGCCGCGGCTGGCCGAACGGCGCGCCGATGGCAAGCTGGCGCAGCCCTTTCAGGCGCGCGATGATTACGGCGTGGTCCGGGGGCAGGCGCGGGTCAGCCTCGATCTGGCCGCGGTCGACCGCCGTTACGGGCTGGCCATCGCCCCCGAGCCGCGCCCCGATCTGACCTTTGATCTGCCCTTGCCGATCACCGGCTCGCGCGCGGATTTCACCGAAACGCTGATCGAGGACATGTCCGAACACCCCTGGGCGAACCTGCCGGTGAAGCTCTCGCTCTCGGTCGAGGACGGGCTGGGCCAGACCGGCACGAGCGGCGATCAGGCGCTTGATCTGCCCGGGCGGCGGTTCTTTGACCCGCGGGCGGCGGCCTTGATCGAGCTGCGCCGCGATCTTTTGTGGTCGCGCGAAAACGCCCCCCGCACGGCGCAATTGCTGCGGGCGATCCTGAACCGGCCCGCGGGGCTGTTCCCCGCGCCGCAGATGGCCGAGGCGCTGCATGCGCAGATCGAACGTCTGGAGGGGGCATCCCTGACCCCCGAGGCCCGGGACGAGGTGGCCAAGGTGTTGTGGGATCTGGCGAAACTGCTGGAGGATGGCGGTCTGGCCGATGCTTTGGCCGCCATGCAGCAGGCGCAGGAACGGCTGAGCGAGGCGATCCGCAACGGCGCCTCCAAGGACGAGATCGCCAAGCTGATGGCCGAGCTGAAGGAGGCCACCGACCGTTACCTGCAGATGCTGGCCGAACGCGCCACCGATCAGGAAGAGGGGCCGCAATTCGGGCAAAAGCAGGACAGCCAGCGCATCACCGGCGATCAGATCCAGCAGATGATGGCGGAAATCCAGCGTCTGATGGAGGAAGGCAAGATGGCCGAGGCGCAGGAGCTGCTCGATCAGCTGGCGCGGCTGATGGAAAACATGAAGGTCACCCAGGGCGAGGGCGGCGAGGGCGACGGCCCCGGGGGCAAGGCGATGAAGGACCTTGGCCAGACCCTGCGCGAGCAGCAGAAATTGTCCGACGATGCCTTTCGGCAGATGCAGCGCAGCCCGCAGCCCGAGGGGATCGATCCGGGGCTGGAACAGCCGGGGCCGGGCGGGCCGCAGATGCAGCCCGACGCTCAGCCGCAGGCCGGAGAGGGCGCGCAGGGCGATCCGGGCGAAAGCCTGGCCGGGCGTCAGCATGCGCTGCGCCGCGAGCTGGAACGGCAGCGCGGGCTGATGCCGCGGCTCGACGGCGAGGCGGCGCGGCAGGCCGAACGGGCGCTGGACGGCGCCGGGGAAGCGATGGACGGGGCCGAACAGGCGCTGAAAGAGGGCGATCTGGGCGGCGCGCTGGACCGGCAGGCCGATGCGATCGAAGCCCTGCGCGAGGGCTTGCGCCAGCTGGGCGAGGCTCTGGCCGAGGAGGGCGGTCAGGGTCAGACCGGGCAGGGCGCGCAGGGAATGGAGCGGCGCGGCGATGCGACGGGCGGGCATGGCGAACGCGAGCTGCCGCGCGATCCGCTGGGCCGCGCCACGGGCGAGGGCAGCCGGATCGGCACCGACTCGGATCTTTTGAAGGGCGACGACATCTATCGGCGCGCCCGCGATCTGCTGGATGAAATCCGCCGTCGCACCGCCGAGCGGAGCCGCCCCGAGCCCGAACGCGACTATCTGCGCCGTCTGCTGGACCGTTTCGCCACGCCCTGAGCGGTCGGATCAGCCCTGCGGCGCCCCCGCCTGCATCGCGGCGATCGCCGCGCGCAGCTGTGCATCCAGCCAGATCCGCGCCGCATCCACCGCGGCGACATAGCTGTCCAGAAGCGGCGTCAGCGCCGGCACCCGCCCGGCCAGCTGCGGCGCATAGGCATAAAGCAGCACCGCCAGCGCCGCGAGCAGCAGCACCATCGAAAAGCCGAGCCGGAAGCCCGCGCGCGACTCCTGTCGGCCCTGCAGCGGGCCCTGGGCGGCAATGTCGCCCGCCCGGTCGGCGCTGGCCCGCAGGCTGGAATTGATCTCGTCGATGTCGGGCAGACGCTGGCGCCGCGGCGCCCGCCCGGGGCTGTCCGCGGTTTCGGCATCGGGGCTCTCGGCCGGATCGGCAAGAGGGTCGTCCGCGTCGCTGGAATTCAGATCGCTGAAATCGGGCACCCGGCGCGGTTCGGCCCGCAGCGGCGGGGTCACGCGCTGCGGCTGCACCGGAGCGACGGCGGCGGGCGGCGGCGGGACAGGCGGCACGGGCGCGGGTGGCACGGGCGCGACTGGCGCCAGCACCCGATCAAGGTTCATTTCCTCCTGCGTCTCGATCCCGGTGCCCTCGGCGCGGCGGGCGGCGGCTTCGCGCTCGGCCTCTTCGCGCAGGATCGCCATCAGGTTTTCATCCAGCGGGCGGCGCGGAATCGCCCCGGCCCGCGGCGCCGGTCCCAGATCGCCGGAGGGCGGCGGGGCGGCCGGAGCGGCGGGCGGCACAGCCTCCGCAGCCGCGGGGGGCGGCGTGAAAGTCGGGACCGGGCTCTCCTCGGGCTCGACGGGCGGGGACAGCGGATGGGCCCGCATCAGCTCGGCGATGGCCTGGGTCACATCGGCCTCGACCTCGGCCGGATCGAGATCGGCCGGTTCGGGTTCGGGCTCGCTCGGACCCTGCGGCACCGCCCAGTCCAACCCTTCAAGCGCCGGGGCCTCGGCTTCGTCTTCCGGTCCTGCGGGCTCGGGCTCGGCCGGTTCGGGCGCGGGATCGACCTCGGGCCAGTCTTCGGGGCGCGGTTCGGGCCAGGCCTCGGGCTCCGGATCCGCGACGATCTGGTCGGCGGTGATCTGGTCTGCGGCGATCTCGGGCGCGGCATCCGGGTCCTGCGGCGCCCCGGACAGGCTGGCGTCACCGGCGGCGGCATCCAGCATCGCGCGGCTGGGTTGGAACCAGGTCTGGCCGCAGCCGGAACATTGCACATCGCGCCCCGCGGCGGGAATGACCACGTCATCCACCTCGTATTGCGCACCGCATCTCGGGCAGATCAGCCGCATCCGGTTCCCAGCCTCGCCCCTCGCTTGCCATTCTGGCCTTTTCTACCAGCTTGTTGTAGCAAGCAAAGAAACAAACTCCAATAGTTTGAGTGTGTCGCAGGTGCCGCCCGCAACGGGGGCAACAGGAGAGGGGCCGCGCAGTGATCGAATTGCAGGATGTTGCCGTCGGCTATGGCGGAAGCGAGCTGCTGGCGGAGATGACGCTGAAGCTGGTGCCGGGGTCGTTTCACTTCCTGACCGGGCCTTCGGGCGCGGGCAAGACGACGTTCCTGAAGCTCTGCTATGCCGAGCTTCTGCCCTCTTCGGGGTTCATGGGGCTTTACGGTCAGGACGCCCGCACGATGGGCCGCGATGACATCGCCCGGATGCGCCAGCGCATCGGCGTCGTGCATCAGGACTGCCAGTTTCTGGATCACCTCTCGGTGGCGGAAAATGTCGCGCTGCCGCTGACGGTTTCGGGGCGTCCGATCGATGGCATGGAACTTGCAGAGCTTCTGGCCTGGGTCGGGCTGAAGGCGCAGATGAACGCGCTGCCGCCGCAGCTTTCGGGCGGCGAGCGGCAAAGGGCGGCGCTGGCGCGGGCGATCATCACCTCGCCCGAGGTGATTCTGGCCGACGAGCCCACCGGCAACCTGGATTGGGAGATGTCGCTGCGGCTGTTGTCGCTGCTGATGGAGCTGAACAAGCTGGGCAAGACCGTGCTGATCGCGACGCATGATCTGAACCTGATCCGGCAGGCCAAGGCGCAGGTCTCGGCGCGGGTGCTGCGGATCGCGAACCGGCGGCTGCAACTGGCGGGGGCGGATCTGTGATGCGGTTCAATCCTTTCGGCTCTGAATTGTCGACCGCCGACCGGGTGGTGCCGCCCACCGGCTTCACCGCCAATCTGACCGTGCTGACCTCGGCGGCGATGGCCTTTCTGGCGGTCTTTGCGCTGGCTTTGTCGCTGGCCTCGGGGCGGCTGGCCGATCGCTGGTCCGAGGCGCTGGCGCGCTCGGCCACGATCCGGATTTCGGCGCCGCCCGATCAGATGGAAACGCAGCTGCGCGCCGTGCTGGAGGCGCTGGAAACCACGCCCGGCGTGGCCAGCTACCGCGCCATGGACGAGGGCGAGATGCGCAAGCTGCTTGACCCCTGGTTCGGGCCGGATCTGCCGGTCGATACGCTGCCCTTGCCGAAGCTGGTCGAGCTGACCGAGACCGGGCAGGGCATCGACGCCGAGGGGCTGCGGCTGCGGCTGGCGGCCGAGGCGCCCGGGGCGGTGCTTGATGACCACACCCGCTGGCGCAAGCCGCTGATCGCCGCGGCCAGCCGGTTGCGGCTGCTGGGCTGGCTGTCGCTGGTGCTGATCGGCGGCGCGATGGCGGGGATGATCACGCTGGCCGCCCAGGCGGCCCTGGCGGCGAACGGTCAGGTGATCCGCACGCTGCGGCTGGTGGGGGCGCAGGATGCCTTCATCGCCGGGGCCTTCGTGCGCCGCTTCACCAAACGCGCGCTGGCCGGGGCGGCGCTGGGCACGGCGCTGGGCATGGCGGCGGTGGCGGCGCTGCCCGCGGCCGATGCGGCGGGCGGCTTCCTGACCGGACTTGGCTTCACCGGCTGGGGCTGGCTTTGGCCGCTTGCATTGCCGGGGCTGGCTGCGCTAGTGGCCTTTGGCGCCACCCGCGCCGCGGCGCTGCGCATGCTCAGGGGAATTCGCTGATGATCGTTTGGCAATACATTCGTTCGGTTCTGTTCATCGCCCAGATGTATGTGATGCTGGCGGTCTATGCGATTGTCGGGCTGCCCTATGCGCTGATCGGCGGGCGGTCCGCCGCCATCCATGTCTGCCGCGGCTATTGCAAATGGGTGTGCTGGACCGCGGGCTGGATGGTCGGCATCAAGACCGAATACCGCGGCGAGATCCCCACGGGCGACGTGCTGATTGCCGCCAAGCATCAAAGCTTCTTCGACATCCTGATGATCTATGCGGCGATCCCGCGCGGCAAGTTCATCATGAAAAAGGAACTGGTCTGGACCCCCTTCGTCGGCTGGTATGCCTGGATGATCGGCTGCGTGCCGGTTGATCGCGGCAAGCGCGGCGCGGCGATCAAGGGGATGCTGGAACAGGCCAAGGATGCCCGTTTCGCGGGCGGTCAGCTGGTGATCTTTGCCCAGGGCACCCGCGTCGCGGCCGGGGCGAAGAAGCCCTACAAGATCGGCGCCGGGGCGCTTTACAACGAGCTTGGCCTGCCCTGCGTGCCTGCGGCGACGAATGTCGGCGTGTTCTGGCCGCGCCATGCGGTGTTGCGCAAGCCCGGGCTGGCCGTGGTGGAATTCCTGCCGCAGATCGCGCCGGGCATGGCGATGGGCGAGTACATGAAGGTGATCGAGGCGCAGATCGAGACCGCGTCCGACAAGCTGATGGCCGAGGCCGGGCTGAAGATCGGCTGAAGGGTCAGCCCCCACAGAAAAGCAAAGGGCGGCCGGAGCCGCCCTTTTTCCTGTCGCAAGGTCGGCGCCTTATGCCGCCAGACCCTTCGAGCCCATCTCGATGAATTTCTTGCGCCGCGCCGCCAGGATCTCGGCGCGTTTCTTGCCCTTCAGATCGGCCAGCATCTTGCCGATCTCGGCGCCCACACTGGCAATCGTCTTCTTGCGGTCGCGCTGCGCCCCGCCCAAGGGTTCGGCGATGATCCGGTCGATCACGCCCAGTTTCTTCAGATCCTGCGCCGTCAGCCGCAAAGCCTCGGCGGCTTCGCGCATCTTCTCGGCGTCCTTCCACAGGATCGAGGCGCAGCCCTCGGGCGAGATCACCGAATAGACCGAATGTTCCAGCATCGCGATGCGGTCGGCGGTGGCAAAGGCCACGGCCCCGCCCGAGCCGCCCTCGCCGATGATCACCGAGATCAGCGGCACGCCAAGGCAGAGGCATTTTTCGGTCGAACGCGCGATGGCCTCGGCCTGGCCGCGTTCCTCGGCGCCCTTGCCGGGATAGGCGCCGGGCGTGTCGACAAGCGTCACCACCGGCAGGCCGAAGCGGTCGGCCATGTCCATCAGCCGGATCGCCTTGCGATAGCCCTCGGGGCGGGCCATGCCGAAATTGTGCACGATGCGGGACGCGGTGTCGTGGCCCTTTTCATGGCCGATCACGACGACCGGCTGATCGTCGAACCGCGCAAGGCCGCCCATCACCGCGTGATCATCGGCAAAGTTGCGATCGCCCGCCAGCGGCGTGTATTCGGTGAAAAGCTCGTAGATGTAGTCGCGGCAATGCGGCCGGTCGGGATGCCGCGCCACCTGGCATTTCCGCCAGGGCGTCAGATCCTTGTAAAGGTCGGTCAGCAGTTGCGCCGCCTTCTTGTCCAGCGCGGCCGCTTCCTTTTCGACATCCATCCCCGAATTCGCCCGGGCCAGCGCCCGCAGTTCCTCGGCCTTGCCCTCGATCTCGGCGAGCGGCTTTTCGAACTCGAGATAGGTCGTCATCGAAGCCTCCGTAACGCAGTCGTGGCCTATATGACCGCGCGGGCCGGGATTTGCAACTGACGCAGGGAAAACCGGGCAGAGTGCCGCGGGGAAGCGGGCCGCGCGGGGGCGGGGTCAAATTGGAAACGCCCCGGCGCGGGTCCGGGGCGTCCCTGTTCCCTCATGCAGCCGGGCCTCCCCTCCCTGCCGCTCCGGGATCCGAATCGATTCGGTCACGAATCGTTTACAGAATGCTCAGACCTTAGCCATTTCCGCCTGTCTGACAATCACTTCCGCCTGCCGGATCGAGGCAATATCGACCAGCCGCCCCTTGTAGACGGTGGCGCCGGCGCCCTCGGCCTTGGCCTTTTCCATCGCCGCCAGAATTTCCCGCGCCTCTGCAACCGCAGCGTCAGAGGGGGTGAAGACCTCGTTCGCCAAAGCGACCTGTTTCGGGTGGATCGCCCATTTGCCGACCATGCCGAGCGTCGCCGACCGCAAGGCCTGGGCCCGGAAGCCCTCGTCATCGGAGAAATCGCCAAACGGGCCATCGACCGGCAGGATGCCATGGGTGCGGCAGGCGGCGACGATGGCGGCCTGCGCCCAGTGCCAGGGGTCCGACCAATGTTTCACGCCCGCATGCAGCATGTAGTAGTTTTCCTGCGTGCCGCCGATACCGGTGGTGGCCATGCCCATGGAGGCCGCGAAATCCGCCGCGCCAAGGCTCATCGCCTGCAGCCGCGGCGAGGCGGCCGCGATTTCCTCGACATGGGCGATGCCCGCGGCCGATTCGATGATCACTTCCAGCGAGATGCGTTTCTTCCGGCCCTTGGCGGCCTCGATCGCGGTGACCAGCGCATCGACGGCGTAAACGTCGGCGGCGCAGCCCACTTTCGGGATCATGATCTGGTCGATGCGCTCGGACCCGTCTTCCAGCAGCTCGACCACGTCGCGATACCAGAACGGCGTATCCAGCCCGTTGATCCGCACCGACAGATATTTGTTGCCCCAGTCGATGTTGTGGCTGGCCTCGATGATGTTGCGCCGCGCCTGCGGCTTGTCGTCGGGCGCCACCGAGTCTTCCAGGTCGAGGTTGATCACATCGGCCGCCGATTGCGCCATCTTTTCAAAGATCGCCGGACGCGAACCCGGCCCGAACAGCTGGCAGCGGTTGAGGCGGGCGGGGGCAGGGGGCTGGGTGCGGAAGCTCATCTGTCTCTCGGCAATGAAGTTACGGGATGCGTTGCGTTTGCGATATATTGTTGCGCTGCGGCGTGCAAGGAATTTCTGCGCCTGCAGCATCGGGGCAAAAGGGTGATGAATTTTGCAGCGCGCGGAAAACTTGGAAGAAGCTGCGATGAAATCGGCAAGTCGCGCAAGAAATGTGTCGAGTTCTGTCGGTTCTGCGCTATCTTTCCAAGAAAATCCGGCGCTGCTCGCGTCATACCTTGCGAAACCCTTTCCAACCTGCCGAGGTTCCCATGTCGCTGATCGAAACCCCCTATCTGCTGTTCCTGGGTGATGCGCCCGACCAGCTGGCCGCGAAAGTCGCGCAGGGCATCAAGGACTGGCGGCCGGAATATGCCGTCGGCCAATACCGGATGGAGGGCTGCAAGGCCGATCTGGGCCTGCCCGAGATGAACCTGGCCACCGCCAAGGCCGCGGGCTGCAAGACGCTGGTGATCGGCGTGGCAAACCGCGGCGGCGTGATCTCGCAGGCCTGGAAAAAGGTGCTGATCATGGCGCTGGAAGAGGGCTTCGATCTGGCTTCGGGGCTGCACAACCTGCTTCGTGACGAGGAAGATCTGGTCGCCGTGGCGAAGGCCTGCGGGCGGCAGCTGCATGACGTGCGGGTGCCGACGGTGGACTATCCGATCGCCAACGGCGTGAAGCGGACCGGCAAGCGGATGCTGGCCGTGGGCACCGATTGCTCGGTCGGCAAGATGTATACCGCGCTTTGCATGGAAAAAGAGATGCGCGCGCGCGGGATGAAGGCGACGTTCCGGGCCACCGGGCAGACCGGGATCCTGATCACCGGCGACGGCGTGCCGCTTGATGCGGTGATTGCGGACTTCATGGCGGGGGCCGTGGAATGGCTGACGCCCGACAATGACGCCGATCACTGGGATCTGATCGAGGGGCAGGGGAGCCTCTTCCACGTCAGCTATTCCGGCGTGACGATGGCTTTGGTGCATGGCGGGCAACCCGATGCGCTGGTGCTGTGCCACGAACCGACCCGGGCCCATATGCGCGGCCTGCCGGGCTATCAGCTGCCGGGCCTTGACGCGCTGCGCGATCTGGCGCTGCAGGTGGCGAAGGTGGCGAACCCGGCCTGCAAGGTCGTGGGCATCTCGATCAACACCCAGAACATGCCCGAGGCCGAGGCCCGCGCCTATCTGGCCAAGGTCGAGGCCGAGATGGGCCTGCCCACCACCGATCCCTTCCGCTTCGGCGCCGAGAAGCTGGTGGACGCGCTCGCCGCGATCTGAGAGCTTGGCGCTGCCTGCCGGGGGCGGAGCCTCCGGCGAGGATATTTGGGGCAAGATAAAGGGGCGGAAGATGATTTCCGTAACGGCCGACACGTTCCGGCTGGCCGAGGTGTTCACCATCTCGCGCGGCTCGCGGACCGAGGCGAAGGTGCTGACGGTGCGGATCACGCGCGGGGGCGTGACCGGCTGGGGCGAATGCGTGCCCTACGCGCGCTATGGCGAAAGCCTGGACAGCGTGACGGCACAGATCGAGGGCCTGCCCGAGGGGATCACCCGCGCGGCGCTTTACGATGCCCTGCCGCCCGGGGCGGCGCGCAATGCGGTGGATTGCGCGCTCTGGGATCTGGAGGCGAAAGCCGCGGGGAAACGGGTCTGGGAACTGGCGGGGCTTTCCGCGCCCGGGCCGGAAGTCACCTGTTACACGCTCTCCTTGGCCGAGCCCGAGCAGATGCGGGCCGCGGCCGCGAAGAATGCGCATCGGCCGATCCTGAAGATCAAGCTGGGCACCCCCGATGACATGCCGCGGCTTGAGGCTGTGCGGGCGGGGGCGCCGAAATCGGTGATCGTCGTCGATGCGAACGAGGGCTGGTCGGCGGAGGTTTACGCCGATCTGGCGCCGCATCTGGTGCGGCTGGGCGTCGCCATGGTCGAGCAGCCCTTGCCCGCGATCGATGACGAGGCGCTGATCGGTCTGGCCCGGCCGGTGCCGGTCTGTGCCGATGAAAGCTGCCATGACCGCAAGTCGTTGTCGCATCTGCAGGGCAAATACGATCTTGTGAACATCAAGCTCGACAAGACCGGCGGGCTGACCGAGGCGCTGGCCCTGCGCCAAGCGGCCTTGGCCGAAGGCTATGGCGTGATGGTCGGCTGCATGGTCGGATCGTCGCTGGCGATGGCGCCCGCGACCCTTGTGGCGCAGGGTGCGGCCTATGTCGATCTTGACGGGCCCCTGCTTCTGGCCCAAGACCGCGAAAGCCCGCTGCGCTATGCGGACGGAAGGATTTGTCCCCCCGAGCCGGGGCTCTGGGGCTGAGGAGGAACGCGCATGAGCCGCACCGTTTACCTGAATGGCGAGTATCTGCCCGAGGAAGAGGCCAAGGTCTCGATCTTTGACCGTGGCTTCGTGATGGGCGATGCCGTCTACGAAGTGACCTCGGTTCTTGAGGGCAAGATCCTGGAATTCGAAGGCCATCTGGCCCGTCTGGCCCGCTCGATGGCGGAGCTGCAGATGACCGGCAACCTGAGCCGCGAAGAGTGGCTGGAGATCCACCGCCAGCTGATCGCGCGCAACAATCTGGTCGATGGCATGATCTATCTGCAGGTCAGCCGCGGCAATGCGGGCGACCGCGATTTCCACTTCCCGCCCGCGGGGACGCCGCCGACGATCGTGCTTTACACCCAGTCGAAGCCGGGTCTGGCCGAGGATCCGAAGGCGAAGACCGGCATCAAGGTCGTCTCGATCCCGGATCTGCGCTGGCATCGCCGCGACATCAAGACGGTGCAGCTGCTTTACCCGTCGATGGCGAAGATGGCCGCCGAAGCCGCGGGCAAGCATGACGCCTGGTTCGTCGAGGACGGGTTCGTGACCGAGGGCTCGTCGAACAACACCTATATCGTCAAGGGTGGCAAGATCATCACCCGCGAGCTGTCGAACGACATCCTGCACGGCATCACCCGGGCCTCGCTTTTGAAATACGCCGCCGAGGCGCAGATGGAGATCGAGGAACGCCCCTTCACCATCGCCGAAGCCCAGGCCGCCGACGAGGCGTTCTTCACCTCGGCTTCGGCCTTCGTGATGCCGGTCGTCGAGGTGGATGGCGTGGCGCTGAACGGCGGTGCCGTCGGCCCGGTGGCCAAGCGGCTGCGGGAAATCTATCTGGAAGAAGGGCGCAAGGCGGCGATCTGATCCGCCGGCACGCCGGAAAATAAAAAGCCCCGGGCCAGCCCTGCCCGGGGCTTTTTCGTCCGCCGGGCCGGTCAGGCCGCCTGCGGACTGCGGAAACGGATCTGTGCGGGCCGCAGGGTGCGGGCCGGAACGCCTTCGAAGATCAGCGCGGGCAGGCCGTCGAGGACCAGCCGCGCATCCTGTCCGATCTGGTCGAAGTGCAGCTCTTCGGGGCGGGGCAGGGGGCCCTCGATTTCCAGCTCGATCACGTCGCCCGGGCGGAAGCCGATGATCCGGGGCAGATCCCCGGCGAAGGCCGCCGGGACGGGGGACCCTGCGGTGGCGGGCCGTCCGGCGGTTTGCGCGCGCGGCAGGGATGGGTCGCGCCATTCGGCCCAGACCACAAGCGCCAGTGCGGCAGAGACGGCGATGAACAGCGCCAGCATCGGGAAATCCTCCGTTCCTGTCGGAACCATGACGGCGCGGCCGGGGGTCGGCAAGGGATTCGCCGCGGCATCGGCATGGCACTGTCAACGCTTTGGTAACCATGCGCCGCTAGGACGGGGATTGGCGCCGGTGCCGTCACGAAAGCGAAAAGGCCCCGCCGGAGCGGGGCCTTGCGCCATGTCCCGGTCGGCCGTTCAGGCCGCGGCGGTGTTGACGGTGATCATGTCGAGCGTGATGTCGGCGGCGGCAACGCCGTGCAGCCGGAAGGCATCTTCGCCATTGACCCGGACCACGGCCCCCAGGTCGCGATCGATGATGCTGATCACCGCATCCGCGGGCACGTCCTCCAGCACCAGACGGTCGGTGCCGACGGTGAAATCGGTCACCACGACGACCTCGGGCGAGGGGGTCTCGGTCGCGGTGAAGCCGGTGGTGAAGACATCCGTGCCCGCGCCGCCGGTCATCGTGTCGAGCAGGTCGCCGACCAGCGTGTCATTGCCCGCGCCGCCCAGCAGCGTGTCGGCCGCCGTCGAGGTCGGGTCGTCGGTGGCGATCACAAGATCGTCGCCCGCGCCGCCATCCAGCAGATCCGCGCCGCTCAGGTCGCTCAGCCGGTCGTCGCCGTCTTCGCCCAGCAGCGAATCGTTGCCCGCCCCGCCGTCAAGGCTGTCATTCTGCGCCCCGCCCAAGAGGCTGTCATTGCCGTCCTGACCGTTGAGACTGTCGGCGCCATAGCCGCCCGAGACGGTGTCATTGCCCGCGCCCGCCACCACCGTATCGGCGCCCAGATGGGCATAGATCGCCTCGTCGGCCTCGGTGCCGGTCAGGGTGTCGGGATCATCGGTGCCGTGGATCGTGGGCGTGGGCAGATCCGGCGTGTAGCTGTTGTCGGCGGCATCCTGCAGCGTCAGGTGTTCGGACAGGGTCGCAAGATCGGCGCCCCGGAACAGGGCCACGGTCTCGCCATCGACGATCGCCACCACGCCGCCCTCGACGGTGTCGAGCCGGAATTCCATGTCGGCGGTGAAAGCCTCGTCGCGGATCAGCACCGTCTCGAAGCTTCCCGCCGCCGCGCCGGTGAGGTCGCCGTAATCGGTGAGCGTCAGCGGCGCGTCGCCCGGGCTCCAGGTGATGTCGTAGGAATCGCGCCCCGCGCCGCCGGTCATCACGTCGCCGGACCCCGCCGCGAGCGCATCGTCGCCTGCGCCGCCGTCAAGGCTGTCTTCCCCGGCGCCGCCGTCGAGCGTGTCATTGCCCGCGCCGCCCGCAAGGCTGTCGGTTCCGTCGCCGCCGGTCAGGGCGTCATTCCCGGCGCCGCCGTCGAGCGTGTCATTGCCCGCACTGCCCGCAAGGCTGTCGGTCCCGTCATCGCCCGCCAGCGCGTCATTGCCCGCCCCGCCGTCCAGCGTGTCATCGCCCGCGCCGCCCGCAAGGCTGTCGGTCCCGTCATCGCCCGCCAGCGCGTCATTGCCTGCCCCGCCCGCCAGCGTGTCGTCACCCGCGCCGCCCGCGAGCGTGTCGGCCCCGTCATCGCCCGCCAGCGCGTCATTGTCGGCGCCGCCGTCCAGACTGTCGTCATCCGCCCCGCCCGACAGCGTGTCGGCCCCCGCCAGACCGTCCAGCGTGTCGTTCCCGGCCAGACCGTCGATGCTGTCATCGGCCTCCGTGCCCTGCAGATCGTCCGCATTCTCGGTGCCGGTCTCGTCCTCGCCCGGGATCGTCGGGTGCAGGCTGCTGTCGCTGTCGGTCTGGGTCAGCGTCACCGCGGGGGCCAGCGCCGCGATGTCGCCGCCCTCGAACCAGGCGACGGTCTCGCCGTCGAGGATCAGGTTCACCCCGCCTTCGATGGCCTCGAGGTGGAAGTCCGTCTCCTCGGTCACGGCGTCATCGATCTCGATCGAGAAACGCTCGCCGCCGGCCGGATCGAAGTCGCTCAGCGTCAGGGCGGTGCTGCCCGGCGTCCAGTAGGCGCGGAAGTAATCGGTGCCGTCGCCACCCAGCAGCGTGTCGCCGTCATCGCCCAGAAGCGTGTCATTGTTGCCGCCGCCGTCGAGCAGGTCGGAGGCCCCGCCCTTGGCATCCAGCGCGGTCAGATGGTCATAGCCGTAGCCGCCGTGCAGCGTGTTCGCGCCGAAGAAATCGGTCAGCTCGTCGGCGCCCAGATTGCCGCGCAGCGTGTCGTTGCCCAGCCCGCCATCGATCGTGTCATGGCCATGACCGCCGTCGATGAAGTCCCGGCCGTCGGTGCCCTCGATCTCGTTGGCGTCGTCGTCGCCGAAGATCTTGTGCGCGGGGGCGGCGGCTCCGTCCTCGTCGTCATCCTGCCCGTTGATGGCCAGCCCCACAAGAAGGACCGGGAAAAGCGAAAGAAGAATGAGGCTGCCCAAGACTGCGCTCCTGATCTGGTTTTGAAAATCCGTAAACGAACGGCTAACACCGCCACCCGGGAGGGGCAACGAAAGTGGCAAAGCCGCGGGGAATTGTCGCTTTCGGCGGCAACAATGGTGCGATCAGGGAGCGACTGTTTCGGCCGCCCTCAGGGCGTCCCGCAGGATCGGTGCCAGCACCCCGGCCCAATGCGCCTGTCCTGATTCGTTTGCGATCAGGTCGTTGCGCAGCTCGATCAGCACGTTGGGCCGCCCGGTCTGCAGCGCATGCCGGTCGATGCTGTCGCCGCGCAGATGGCCGGAATAGGGTTCGTTGTCGCCGACGCAAAGCCCCGCGGCGCGCAGGCCCGAAATCAGCGGCAGCGCCAGCCTCGTGTCGCAGGGCGCGTGCAGCACGCCCACCTGCCAGGGCCGGGGGGGCCGCCCGCGCAGGCAGGGGGTAAAGGAATGGATGGCGCAGATCACCGTATCGTCGCGCCGCGCCGCCAGCCGCGCCAGCGCCGCGTGATAGGGCCGGTGCAGCCGGTCCAGCCGCTCCGCCAGTGCGGGGGGCGAAAGGTGGCGGTTGGCCGGAATGATCGTGCCGTCGTAAAGCTGCATCACCAGCGTCGGGTCATCCTCGCCGCGGTTCGGGTCGATGACGAGCCGCGAGAAATCCGACCAGATCAGCGGGCTCTCGAGCGCCTCTGCCAGATGCCGGGCCACCTCCAGCGCGCCCGGGTCCCAGGCGATGTGGCGGGCCATGTCCTCGGGGGTAATGCCGAGACTGCCGCCCCCCACCCAGTCGGGCACCCGGTTGGTGGCGTGATCGACGGTGACCAGCCAGCGGCCGGGGCGGGTTTCGCCATGAATGTGACAGGCTTCGGTCATGCTTTCTTTGCCTTTGTCGCTCACAACAGATTTACGTCAGCGGGGCCCGGTGTTCCAGTTGCCCTGCGCGACATTTTGCGCCATAGCTGGGATCGGCCCACGAAATGACTGCAACACCAACGCCCGAGGACGCATGAGACGCCTTCGCAATGTCAAGATCGTGGCTACGCTTGGCCCCGCATCTTCCGATTACAAGACCATCCGCGCCCTGTTCGAGGCCGGTGCCGACGTGTTCCGCCTGAACATGAGCCACGGCACCCATGCCGAACACAAGGTCCGCTACGACATCATCCGCCAGATCGAGGCCGACACCGGCCGTCCGGTCGCGGTGCTGGCCGATCTGCAGGGCCCGAAGCTGCGCGTCGGCACCTTTGCCGCCGGCGCCGCCGATCTGGAAGAGGGCGAGCCCTTCCGCTTCGATCTCGACCCGACCGAGGGCGACGGCCACCGGGTCTGCCTGCCGCATCCCGAGATTTTCGCCGCGCTGGAAGTTGGCGCCCGCCTGCTGGTCAATGACGGCAAGATCCGCCTGCGCGTCACCGCCTGCGGCCCGGATTTCGCCGATTGCATCGTCACCGTCGGCGGCACGATTTCGAACCGCAAGGGCGTGAACGTGCCCGATGTGGTGCTGCCGCTTGCCGCGCTTTCGGCCAAGGACCGCGACGATCTGGAATTCGCCTGCGATCTGGGCGCCGACTGGCTGGCGCTGAGCTTCGTGCAGCGCCCCGAGGACGTGATCGAGGCCAAGGCCCTGGCCCGCGGCCGCGCGCAGGTGCTCTCGAAGATCGAGAAGCCGCAGGCCGAACGCGCCTTTGACGAGATCCTCAAGGTCTCGGACGGGATCATGGTCGCCCGCGGCGATCTGGGGGTGGAGCTGCCGGTCGAATCCGTGCCGCCGATCCAGAAGCGGCTGATCCGCAAGTGCCGGGCCGCCGCCAAGCCCGTCATCGTGGCAACGCAGATGCTGGAAAGCATGATCGAAAGCCCGATGCCGACGCGGGCCGAAATCTCCGACGTCGCCACCGCGATCTACGAGGGCGCCGATGCGATCATGCTCTCGGCCGAATCCGCCGCCGGGCGCTATCCGGTCGAGGCAGTGCAGACGATGAACGCCGTCGCCCGCTCGGTCGAAAGCGATCCCACCTATCGCGACATCATCGAGGCGTCGCGCTCGGCCAAGCGGCAGACCGTGGCCGATGGCATCGTCGCCGCCGCGCGCGAGATCGCCGAAACCACCGATGTCTCCGCCATCTGCTGCTACACGCAATCGGGGAAAACCGTCGCGCTGGTCTGCCGCGAACGGCCCCGCGTGCCGGTGATCGCGCTTTCGCCGATCACCCAGACCCTGCGCAAGCTTTGCCTGAACTGGGGCGTGCATGCGGTGCGCTGCGACGAGGTCAGCCGCTTCAAGGAAGCCGTGGTCAATGCCGCCCGCGCCGCGCGCGACTATGGTTTCGCCGATGAAAGTCATCAGATCATCGTCATCGCCGGGGTGCCCTTCAACGTGCAGGGGACGACGAACATCCTGCGCGTGGCGCCCTGCGACGAAAGATTGATCTACCGCACCGACCCGGAGTAACCTTCGTCAAAGGTTTGCCGGGGGGGGCCATGCTCGACAGCGATCTGTTTCTCGTGCTGGGGATCCTTGTTTCGGCCTTTGCGGTTCCCGCGGTGATCTCGGCCTTTGCCGACAGCCGTCCGCCGCGGGCGGCGGCCCTGGCGGTGATGATCGGCGGCGGGCTGATCCTGTTTGCGATGGCGACGAAGCCGGGCGGCTACACGCCCGGCCAGATCCCCGAAACCTTCGCCCGGATCATCGCGCGTTTCCTGGCCCGCTAGCCGCTTTTCGCTTGCCAATCGCCCCCGCCGCGGCTATCTGCCCGCATCTATCCCGCACGGCCGGCCAACAGTGGCATGCCGAGTCGTGCGTTCACTCTCGAAAAGGAGATGAAAATGCCCAAGATGAAGACCAAATCCGCTGCGAAGAAGCGGTTCAAATTCACGGCGACCGGCAAGGTCATCGCGGGTCCGGCCGGCAAACGCCACGGCATGATCAAGCGTTCGACCAAGTTCATCCGCGACAGCGCGGGCACGATGATCCTGTCCGATGCGGACGCGAAGATCGTCAAGAAATACATGCCCTACAACCGCTGATCTGGAGGCCTGAACAATGTCCCGCGTCAAATCCGGCAAGGTCACTCACGCCTCGCACAAGAAAGTCCTGAAGAAGGCGAAAGGCTACTACTCGGCCCGTTCGCGCAACTTCCGCACCGCCACCCAGGCTGTCGACAAGGCGATGCAATACGCCACGCGCGACCGCCAGCAGCGCAAGCGCAACTTCCGCGCGCTGTGGATCCAGCGCATCAACGCCGCCGTGCGCGCGATTGATCTGGAAATGACCTATTCGCGTTTCATCAACGGTCTGGCGCTTGCCGGGATCGAGGTGGACCGCAAGGTTCTGGCCGATCTGGCCGTCCACGAGCCCGAGGCCTTTGCGGCCATCGTTGCCCAGGCCAAAGCCGCCGCGGCCGCGTAATTCCCCACTCACGGGAAACGGAACCCCCGCGCGGCAGCCGCCGTCGCGGGGGTTTTGCGTTCGGGCGCTTGAAATCACCCCGGGGGGCGGCTAGCAAGACGCACCCACTTGCAGGAGAGACCTCATGACCACGCTCGATGTGCTCAAGGCGAAATATCTCGAAGGCATCGCGGCCGCCGCGGATGAGGCGAGCCTTGAGGAGCTGCGTCTGGCTGCCCTTGGCAAGAAGGGCGAGATCAGCCTGAAGATGCGTGAACTGGGGCAAATGACGCCCGAGGAACGCACCACCACCGGCGCGGCCTTGAACCGGCTGAAGGACGAGATCGACGCCGCTTTGCGCGCGAAGAAAGAGGCTTTGGCCGATGCGGCGCTGGATGCCCGGCTGAAATCGGAATGGCTTGATGTGACGCTGCCCGGCCGTCCGCGCCGGGCGGGCACGATCCACCCGGTCAGCCAGGTCATGGACGAAGTCACCGCGATTTTCGCCGATATGGGCTTTGCCGTCGCCGAAGGCCCGCAGGTGGAAAGCGACTGGTACAATTTCGACGCGCTCAACATCGCGCCGGAACACCCGGCGCGGCAGGAGCATGACACGTTCTTCATGGCCCGCGACGCTGCCGACCCGCGCCCGCCGCATGTGCTGCGCACCCATACCTCGCCGGTGCAGATCCGCGCCATGCAGGCCAAGGGCGCGCCGATCCGCGTGATCGCGCCGGGCCGCGTCTACCGCATGGACATGGACCAGACCCACGCGCCGATGTTCCATCAGGTCGAGGGTCTGGCGATCGGCCGCGACATTTCGATGGCGAACCTGAAATGGGTGCTGGAGGAATTCTGCAAGACCTTCTTCGAGGTGCCCTCGGTCGAACTCCGTTTCCGCGCCAGCCACTTCCCCTTCACCGAACCCTCGGCCGAGGTGGATATCCGCTGTTCCTGGGAAGGCGGCCAGCTGAAGATCGGCGAGGGCAATTCCTGGCTGGAAATCCTCGGCTCGGGCATGGTGCACCCCAAGGTTCTGGCGGCGGGCGGGATCGATCCGACCGAATATCAGGGCTTCGCCTTCGGCGTCGGCATCGACCGGATCGCGATGCTGAAATACGGCATCCCGGATCTGCGGGCGTTCTTCGAGAGCGACCTGCGCTGGCTGAAACACTACGGTTTCGCGGCCTTGGACCTGCCGACGGTGTTCGGGGGGTTGAGTAAGTGAGTTACTTATTGTGGCTGTATCAAGAGTTTTTTGGAGGGAAAATGAGTGACACTAAGTCGAATTCGATGCAGAGAACTAAGAACCTAGCTGAATGGCTCGCCGATGAAGCAAGCGTTACGCACTATGTTTACTTCAAACTTTATAGCAATTTTCAGAGTGAGAATAAAGGTGCGGCAAGAAAAGTATTTTCGTGGGTGGCGGGGGCATTCGGCGCATCAGGAATTGTGGCGTGGCTTCAGCATGCGAGTAGTCTGAAAATTTACCTCCCATCATTGTTTTTCTTTTTTCAGCATTACGGTTATGTAATTCAGGTTTTATTAATATTCTTAATTTGCGCCTCGATAGCTGAATTTATAGCATCGATGACGCCGGATAATAGTTTTAAATTCGGGTCAAGAGTTTTATCTGATCAGGAGTGGTCTGCGCGCTTGCTAGAAAGTCATGCTCTTCGGGTTGAGAAGAGAAGGGCCGTTTTCGATGCTGCCAGATTTTTGTTTGTGGTTGCAACGTTTTTGTCATCGGGTGTCCTTTGGTGCGATTTCTTTGAGTTAATGGCGCCCGGTGCTGCCGCTGATCTGCCGGATGACTGGAGAAACTATGTATACTATTTGACGATTGCGTTCTCGATTTTCTATTATTTTGCTTCGACGGGTACCTTGTCTTTTTCGAAGTCAAAAGGGGCTGCCTTTGGCTGCCGGGTTCGAAGGATTTTCGTCTTTTTAACTGCGAACAACAAAGTGGTCTGCGGAGATAATTAAATTTGATCGTTGTGTCGTGTGTTGGGCTTGTTAATCTTGCGATGAAATCGGGAGCACTCCTATGAAATTCACCCTCTCCTGGCTGAAAGACCATCTCGAGACCGAGGCCTCGGTCACCGAGATCGCCGATGCGCTCACCGACCTTGGCCTTGAGGTCGAGGAGGTGGTGAACCCGGGCGCGAAACTCGCCCCCTTCACCATCGCCAAGGTGCTGCACGCCGAAAAGCACCCCGATGCCGACAAGCTGCGGGTCTGCCGCGTGCTGACCGACGAGGGCGAAAAGGTCATCGTTTGCGGTGCGCCGAATGCGCGGGCGGGGATCACCGTCGTGCTGGCGAAACCGGGCGATTATGTGCCGGGCATCGACACCACGCTTGGCATCGGCAAGATCCGCGGCATTGAAAGCCACGGCATGATGTGCTCGGAACGCGAGCTGGAGCTGTCCGACGAGCATAACGGCATCATCGAACTGCCCGAGGACAGCCTGAATTCCGAGGTCGGCTGCAAATTCATCGACTGGCTGGCGGAAAACCGCCCCGAGGCCGTCGATCCGATGATCCACATCAAGATCACCCCGAACCGCCCCGACGCTTTGGGCGTGCGCGGTGTGGCCCGTGATCTGGCCGCGCGCGGTCTGGGTCGGTTGAAGCCGCTCGAAATCGAGGCCGTGCCGGGCGGGTTTGAAAGCCCGATCAAGGTGGAGATTGACGCCACCCTGAAGGAAAAGGGCTGCCCGCTCTTTGCTGGCCGTCTGATCCGTGGCGTCAAGAACGGGCCGAGCCCCGACTGGCTGCAAGCGCGGCTGCGGGCGATCGGGCTGCGGCCGATCTCGGCGCTCGTCGATATCACCAACTTCTTCACCTATGACCTGAACCGCCCGCTGCACGTGTTTGATGCGGCGAAGGTGGCGGGGAACCTGCGGATTGTCCCTGCCAAGGGCGGCGAGGAACTGCTGGCGCTCGATGGCAAGACCTACACCCTGCGCCCCGGTCAGATGGTGATTTGCGACGATGCGCAGCCGGAAAGCCTTGCCGGGATCATGGGCGGCGAGCTTTCGGGCTGCACCGAGGAGACGGTCGATGTCTTCCTTGAAAGCGCCTATTGGGACCCGATCACCATTGCCACCACCGGCCGCGCGCTGAAGATCAACTCGGATGCGCGCTATCGGTTCGAGCGTGGCGTGGACCCGGAGTTCACCCTGCCGGGGCTGGAACTGGCGACGCAGATGGTGCTCGACCTCTGCGGCGGCGAGGCATCCAATGTGGTGATGGACGGCGCCGTTCCCGATACCAAACGCGCCTACAAGCTCGACCCCGCCCGGGTCATCAGCCTTGTCGGGATGGAGATCCCCGAGGCGACGCAACGCGAAACCCTGACGGCGCTCGGTTTCACCTTCGAGGGCGACATGGCCTGCCCGCCCAGCTGGCGGCCCGATGTGCTGGGCGAGGCCGATCTGGTCGAGGAGGTGGCGCGGATTGCGTCCTTGACGAAGCTCGTCGGCCGTCCGATGGCGCGCGAAACCACGGGCGTTCCCGGTCCGGTGCTGACGCCGATCCAGACCCGCGAACGCACCGCGCGGCGCACGATTGCGGCGCTGGGCTACAATGAATGCGTGACCTACAGCTTCATCGACGCCAAGTCGGCGGCGCTCTTCGGTGGCGGGCTTGAGGCGACGCGGATCGAAAACCCGATCTCGTCGGAGATGACGCATCTGCGCCCGGATCTGCTGCCGGGGCTTCTGCAGGCGGCGGCGCGCAATCAGGCGCGCGGCTTTGCGGATCTGGCGCTCTTCGAGGTTGGTCCGGCTTTCAGCGGCGGCGAGCCGGGGGATCAGGCATTGCAGGCGGCGGGGCTGCTCGTGGGCGCTTCGGCGCCGCGCGACCCCTGGGCCTCGCGCCGTCCGGTCGATCTTTATGACGCCAAGGCCGATGTCGAGGCCGTGCTGGCCGCCATCGGCGCCCCCGCGCGGGTGCAGATCAACCGCAAGGTGGCGGGCTGGTTCCATCCGGGCCGCTCGGGCACCATCGCGCTGGGGCCGAATGCGCTGGCCAGCTTTGGCGAGGTTCACCCCAAGGTGCTGCGCGAGATGGGGGTGAAGGGGCCAGCGGTCGCCTTCACCGTCTGGATCGAAGCCGTGCCCTTCCCGAAAGCCAAGACCCCGACCCGGCCTGCGCTGGCGCTGTCGGATCTGCAGGCGGTCGAGCGCGATTTCGCCTTTGTCGTCGATGCGGGTGTCGAGGCGCTGACGGCGGTGAACGCGGCTTACGGCGCCGACAAGGCGCTGATCGAGGCGGTTTCGGTCTTTGACCAGTTCACCGGCGCCAAGGCCGAGGAGCAGATGGGCGCGGGCAAGAAGTCGATCGCGCTGAGCGTTCGGCTGCAGCCGCGCGACAAGACCCTGACCGATGCCGAGATCGAGGCGGTTTCGGCCAAGGTCGTCGAAAAGGTCACCAAGGCCACCGGCGGCGTGCAGCGGAAGTGACCTGAAGTCACGCTTTGCGGATGTGAAAAACCGGTTAGGCTCTCTCGGAAACGGGGGAGCCTGATGCATTTCGACTATGTCATTCTCGGCGGCGGCTCGGCCGGGTCGGTGCTGGCGGCGCGGCTGAGCGAGAATCCGGCCACGCGCGTCTGTCTGGTCGAGGCGGGCGATGCGGCGCGGGATATTCTGGTGCGGGCGCCTGCCTTGGTCGCGGCGCTGGTGCCCGGGTATCTTTACGCCCACAACTGGGCGCTGCACACCGTTCCGCAGCCCGGGCTGAACGGGCGGCGGGGGTTTCAGCCGCGGGGCAGGGGGCTGGGCGGCTCGTCCGCGATCAATGCGATGCTGTATGTGCGCGGTCATCCCTCGGATTACGACCGTTGGGCGGCCGAGGGGGCTGTGGGCTGGGACTGGGCCGCCTGTCAGCCGTGGTTTCTGAAATCCGAACGCAACATGCGCGGGGCGTCCGCGCATCATGGGGCCGATGGCCCGTTGCAGGTGGGCGATCAGCGCCGCCCGCGGCCGATCACCCGCGCTTTCGTGCAGGCCTGCGGCGCGGTGGACTGCCCGGAAACCGACGACTTCAACGGCGCGTGTCAGGAGGGGGCCGCGCCCTTTCAGGTCACGCAATTCTGGGATGGTCCGAAAAAGGGCGAGCGCTGTTCCGCCGCGGCGGCCTATCTGCATCCGGTGATGGACCGGCCCAATCTGACCGTGCTGACCGGGGCACGGGCGGAAAAGGTCTTGATTTCCGAGGGGCGCGCCACCGGGGCGCTGGTGCGGCAGGGGCGGCACCGGCTGCGGCTGGAGGCGGCGCGGGAGGTGATCCTCTCGGCAGGCGCTTTCGGCTCGCCGCAGCTTCTGATGCTCTCGGGTATCGGGCCGGGGGCGCATCTGCGCGATCTGGGCATTGATGTCGTGCAGGATCTGCCCGGGGTGGGGGCAAACCTGCAGGACCATCTGGATTACACGATTTCGCATTTTTCGCCCCGCCGCGATGTCGTGGGGCTCAATCCGCGCGGGCTGTGGCGGCTGGCCAGGGCCGCGGGCGGCTGGATGCGGCATGGCGAGGGGCTCTTCGCCTCGCCCATGGCCGAGGGGGGGGCGTTTTTGCGCTCTGCGCCCGGGGTCACGGTGCCCGATCTGCAGATCCATTTCGTCGTCGGCATTGTCGATGCCCACATGCGCAAGCTGCATGTCGCGGACGGCTGGTCGGCGCATATCTGCGTGCTGCGGCCGCAATCGCGGGGGACGGTGCGGCTGGCGTCGAAGAACCCGCGCAAGGCGCCCTTGATCGACCCGGCCTTTCTGGCCGATCCGCGCGACGAAGCCCTGATGCTGCGGGCGGCGCGGATGCTGGAAGAGATCGTGGGCGCGGCGGCCCTGGCGCCCTGGCGGGGCGACAGGCTTTATCCGCATGACGGGTCAGAGGCCGGGCTGATGGCCGATATCCGCGCGCGCGCCGACACGATCTATCACCCGGTCGGCACCTGCCGCATGGGCACCGATGCGATAGCGGTGGTGGATCCGCAACTTCGGGTGCGCGGGATCGAGGGGCTGCGGGTCGTAGATGCCTCGGTCATGCCCAGCCTCATTGGCGGCAACACCAATGCGCCCACCATCATGATCGCCGAACGCGCGGCTGCGATGATCCGGGGGCGCTAGCGGCGCCGTTTCACCACTGGCACGCGGCTGGTCACATAGTCGATCGAAGGGTTCGGCGGCAGCCCGCCGTGCGCGCGCCAGAAGAGCGGCCCGCCGAGGCGCAGGAAATGCGGCGCCATCAGCACCAGCCCGGCGATGAAGCCGCCCGCATGCGCCCAATAGGCGACGCCATCGGCCGAGCCGCCGAGCGAATTCAACAGCTGCACCGCGAACCAGAAGCCCAGCACGATCCAGGCGCGGATGGTGAAGATCTTGTAGACGATGAAGAAAATGAACAGGATGTCGACCCGCGCCTTCGGGAAAAGCAGCAGATAGCCGCCCATCACCGCGGCGATCGCGCCCGAGGCACCGACCATCGGCACATCGCTGAACGGATCGCCCGCGATCTGTGCGCCCGCCGCCGCGAGCCCGCCCAGCAGGTAGAAGACGAGAAAGCCGAGATGGCCGAGCTGATCTTCCAGATTGTCGCCAAAGACCCATAAAAACAACATGTTGCCAAGGATGTGCATGATCCCGGCATGCAGGAACATGTGGGTGAGAAGCCCGTGCAGCCAGACGCCGTGGCTGATCGCCCCGGGGTAAAGCGCGCCCCATTGCCACAGCCCGAACATCCGCCCGCCCCAGTCGGCCGTCAGCACATAGATCAGCACATTCAGCACGATCAGCCCGCGCACCACCCAGGGGGTGCGGGTCGAGGGGTTATGGTCGCGGATCGGGAACATCGGCCCAGCCTTCCCGAAGACGGGGATTGCGTCAAGCCTCTAGCGGGTGGCGCGCAGAACGACCTTGCCCGTCGCATCGGTGAAGTCCAGCGCCGGACCGGCCTGCCGCAAGGCCGTCACCGTGCCGATGGTCGAATGGAAGGCCTGTTCCACCTGCATCTGGTCGGGGGGGCACATCATCCGGGTTCCGGCCAGGGCGCCCACATGCAACGCGCCCTCGCGGGTCTCGATGCGGCCCGCATAGCGGTTGCAGCCGGAGGTGCCCGCGAGCATCCCCGGCTCGGGGGACAGCAGGGTGACCTTGACTGCGGCGGGCACGGCGGTGCCCGCGATTTCGGTGACGGTCCATTCGGTTCCGGTGCCGATCAGGGCCAGCGGATCGGCCGGGGCGGTCGCGTCCTCCTTGCAGGCGGCAAGGGCGATCAGGGCAAGGGCAAGAACGGCGACGCGCATGGGACCTCCGGTGTTTCGGTCAGAGTGACCGCGGCGCGCGATCCCCGCAAGGGCATCACGCAAAGGTGTGGCTTTCGGCGGTGTCAGAAGGTCGGGTGTCAGAAGGTCGGCGGCGTGTTGACCCAGATCACCACGGTGCGCCCGTCGGCGGCATTGGCCCAGGCATGCGGGCGGCGGCTTTCGAAATAGATGCTGTCGCCGACGCCCAATTCGTGCAGCTCGGTGCCGTCCAGCGTCAGACGAAAACGACCCTCCAGCACGGTGATGAATTCCTCGCCCTCGTGGCCATAGCCGCCCTCCGACGCCGCGCCGGGGGCAAGGATGAAGCGGTGGCAATCCATCTGCCGCCGCCCCTCGGCCAGAACCTCGACCCGCACGCCCTCGACCGGCATCGGCCAGACCCGCGCCGCGCCCGCGCGCACCACGGGTTGGCCGACCTCCTCCTGCCCGGAAAGCCGCGACACGGTGGTGCCGTAATATTGCGCCAGATCCGCCAGCGTCTTGAAGCTGACCCCCGCCCCGGTGCGTTCCAGCGTCGAGAGCGCCGAGGCAGAGACCCCCAGCGCCTGCGCCACCGTCTCCAGCGTCTCGCCGCGGTTTTGCCGCAGCGCCCGCAGCGCCATGCCCAGCGGTTCGTTGGTGATCGCGGGGGGCGCGGGGGCGTCGCTTTCGGCTTCCAGCGTCGCGCGGATCGCGGCGGGGTTCAGCCCGGCCTCGCGGCGCAGATAGGCGATGCGCTGCAGCCGCGCCACATCGGCCGCCGAATACAGCCGCTGCCCCGAGGCCCGGCGTTGCGGTGCAATCAGCCCCTGCGTCTCCCACAGCCGCAGCGTGGAGGAGGCCACGCCCGCCGCCCGCGCGGCCTCGGTCACCCGAAACAGCGGTTCTTCCTCGGGCGTATCTGCATGCGACTCGGTCATTTTCCCTGCCTTACAGGCGCAGGATGGCCTTTGTCACCGATCTTGCCAAGAATTTTCTTGCAGAAAAAATGTAAAGTGAGAGGATGAGATATCTCGAATCGGAGCCCCTTCATGACCGTGCAAACCTCGCCCGACCTGTCCGCCCGCCGTGCCGCCGCCATCGCCAAGGGCGTTGGCGTGACGACGCAGATCTATGCCGAACGCGCCGAGAACGCGGAAATCTGGGACAAGAACGGCACCCGTTACATCGACTTCGCCGCGGGCATCGCCGTGGTGAACACCGGCCACCGTCACCCGCGGGTGATCGAGGCGGTCAAGGCGCAGCTCGATGCCTTCACCCACACCTGCCATCAGGTCGTGCCTTACGAAAACTACGTCATCCTGGCCGAGCGTCTGAACGCCGCCGTGCCCGGTGACTTTGCGAAGAAGACGATCTTCGCCACCACCGGCGCCGAAGCCGTTGAAAACGCGATCAAGATTGCCCGCCACTACACCGGCCGCGCCGGGATCGTCGCCTTTGCGGGCGGTTTCCACGGCCGCACCTTCATGGGCATGACGCTGACCGGCAAGGTGCAGCCCTACAAGGCCGGCTTCGGCCCGATGATGAACGACGTCTGGCACCTGCCCTTCCCCTGCCCGCTGCATGGCGTGACGGGCGAGGACGCCGTGGCGGCGCTGGAGCGTCTGTTCAAGGCCGATATCGAACCCGCCCGCGTCGCCGCGATCATCGTCGAGCCGGTGCAGGGCGAGGGCGGCTTCTACCCGGTGCCCGAGGGCTTCATGCGCAAACTGCGCGAGATCGCCGACAAGAACGGCATCGTCCTGATCGCCGACGAGGTGCAGACCGGCTTTGCCCGCACCGGCAAGCTCTTTGCGATGGAACATCACGGGGTTGCCGCCGATATCACCACCATGGCCAAGGGGCTGGGCGGCGGCTTCCCGATCTCGGCGGTGACCGGCCGCGCCGACATCATGGACAGCCCGAACCCGGGCGGCCTTGGCGGCACCTATGCCGGGGCGCCGATTGCCGTGGCCGCGGCGCATGCCGTTCTTGACGTGATCGAGGACGAGCAGCTCTGCGCCCGTGCCGAGCGTCTGGGCGCGCGGCTGAAACAGCGTCTGGCGGCGCTGCAGGACAGCGTGCCGGAGATCATCGACATCCGCGGCCCGGGCTTCATGAACGCGGTCGAGTTCAACGTCGCGGGCAGTGACACGCCGAACCCGGAGATGACCAACCGCGTCCGCGAAGAGGCGCTGAAGCGCGGTCTGATCCTGCTCACCTGCGGCGTTTACGGCAACGTCATCCGTTTCCTCGCCCCGCTGACCATCCAGGACGCGGTCTTTGACGAGGCGCTGGACATCCTCGAAGCCTCGATCCTCGCCGCGAAGGGCTGAGGCCATGTGGGGCGAACCCGCCCGCGGGGCAGAGCGTCTGGATGACACCGACCAACGGCTGATCGCGGCGCTTCGCCGCGACGGCCGGGCCGCGGTGTCGGATCTGGCGGTGCAGCTTGGTCTGTCGCGTGCCACCGTGCGCGCGCGGATCGAGCGGCTGGTGGCGCGCGGCGAAATCTCGGGCTTTACCGTGATGACGCGCGCCGATGTCTCTGCCGCGCCGGTGCGGGGGATGATGATGCTGAACATCGACGGGCGGGCGACCGAAAAGGTGATCGCCCGCCTGCTCGGCCTGCCGCCGGTGCAGGCGGTGCATACGACGAACGGGCAGTGGGATCTGATCGCGGAAATCGGCGCCCGCTCGCTGGAAGAGCTGGACGAGACGATCCTGTCGATCCGCCGCCTTGAGGGCGTGGGGCGGACGGAAACCAATCTGCAGCTGTCCTGCCGCAACCCGCGGCCGCGGCTGCCCCGGTGCTGGGTGTCGTGCGCAAGCCCGCGCTGGTGCCCGCGGGCCAGCCGCTGCCGCCGCAACCCTCGCTGAACGAGATCAGCCCCGAGACGCTGGCCTCGGTCCGCGAGGTCGAAAAGCGCTCGCGCAAGATCTCGCTGATGGAGCTGACCGAGCGGACCTGCAAATGGCCGATCGGCGATCCGGCGACCGAGAATTTCTATTTCTGCGGCCTGCCGAGCTCGGCCGGAAAACCCTATTGCGAGGCGCATGTCTCGGTGGCCTTCCAGCCGATGTCGGCGCGCCGGGATCGGCGGCGCTGAAGGCCGGAACAGGGGATGAAACAGGGCGCCTGCGGGCGCCCTTTTCGTTTCAGTCCTTCTTCCCCAGAACCCCCGAGAACACGGCTGCGGCGGTGGCAATGAGCAACCAGCCGGAAAGCTGAATGATCCAGCGGCAATAGTGCAGCGTCCAGCCGAATGCGCCGCGGTCTTTCGAGGGCGCCCACGAATCCTTCTGGGCGAGTGTGCCGAGCGGCAGGAACAGATCGAGCGCATAGATGCAGGGGGAGAAAGCCTCGTAGTCCTGTCCGGCGGGTGTATTCTCCCACAGCCGCAGCGGCATCGTGCAACTGGCCGTCTGGATGGAGGGGCATCCGTTCTTGATCGCGTCTTTCCAGTCGTCGGACAGGAGGATATCGACATTGGCCGGGGCCATTTCCCCGCGCTGATAGGTGGCATTGGCCAGCCACACGGTAGCAGCAAGGATCAACAGCGCTGTGCGCAGCGCCTTGAACGGGGCATGGCCGTAACCGAAGGTGACGCGGTAACCACATCCCCAAACCAATGAGACAAACGCCAGGCCTTGCCCGAACGTATCCGGTTTCGGCGGCGCCAACGCCCGGAAAAATGTAGCCCACATGAGCCGTTCATCCCGCGCGTAACGCACCTTGGCCGCATCCCTGCGATGGCCCATGGCGTCATAGACCTTGGCCAGCTGGCTGTAGGGTTGCGGGTCGAAATCGTTGCGTCTTCGGGTCATCTGGAATGGGCAGGAGATTGTCCGCTCCGATTTCCGCCCCAGAAGGTTCAGGCGATCCTGCACCGTCATGTCGCTTTGAATGGAGTCGAAGCGAAAGCCGGAGAGTTTGGGCGTTTTCACTTTTGCCCAGGAGCCGGAATCGTCATTCAATCTTTCAACGCTGGTTTCGGTCAGATCGAGAACGACGACCTTGCCGGAGACATTCTCCCAGAAGAAGCCCCCCTCGATCTTGGCGCCCTCTGCGTTGAATGCGCCGTTGAAATGGGCCGATTGGCACCGCAGATTTCCCGTCACTTGCGCGCGGGCGAAGTCCACTCTTCCCGTCGCATTGAACTTGTTCCGCAAGAACACATCCGCGCCGATCACGGCGGCGTTGCAATTCAAGGAGAGGCCGTCTGTCGCTTCGAACTTGCCGTCATCGCAGGTGAGTTGCCCCACGATCTGGACACGCACGAGCTTCACTGCGCCATGCGCGGTAAAACCATCGTTCAAGAATACATCTGCGCCGATCTCGGCGGAACTGAGGTTGAGGGCAGGGCCCTTCTTCGACGCGAAGTGGCCGCCTCTGCAATAAACGTGCCCGGTGATTCTGCTTCCGCCCAGCTGAACGCAAGCATTTGCCGTGAAGCCTGTGTCCAGGTGAATCGGTCCGTTGCAGGTCAGCCTGACGGCATTGAAGCCGGGCAGGGCCGTGCCGGTCAGATAGAGCCCGTTCAGCTGTGCGTTTCGCAGGACAGGAGCTTCCTGAAAGGTGCAGTTGCTCGCGTTGATTGCCCGCTCGCAATCCACGAAGCCGAGGCTCAGGGTTTCTTCGATCCAGAGCCCCATGACCGTCACCCCTTCGGGACGACAGACGATGCCGGGGATTTCCTGTGTCAGCAGCCAGCGGATCAGCCTTGCATCGAACCTATTGCTATCGTCGTCGGTCTTCGGACGTTCCCGGTTCGAGTGTTTGAAACCATCAGGCCAGGCATATCCGCCCGTCGCAATAAACTGCTTTTCCCGCGGCCAAAGCTCTCGCCTTAGCCGCTCCTCCGCCCACGCAAACGCTTCGCTCAAATCCCCGTCGGCCATCCCGGCACCTCCAATACCCCGCCATCCTGCGCAACCCTCCCCTGTCGCGCAAGGCGCTTCCCGCGGCCCCCCAAGGCGGTGTATATCGCCCCCATGAGCCAGAACCCGCCCAACCTCCGCCCCGATCTTGCGCCGAAAGCGCTTGTCACCGACACCCCCCGCCCGGGCCAGCCGACGATCGGCATGGTCTCGCTGGGCTGCCCCAAGGCGCTGGTGGACAGCGAACGCATCCTGACCCGGCTGCGGGCCGAGGGCTATGCGATCTCGCCCAGCTATCAGGGCGCCGATGCGGTGATCGTGAACACCTGCGGCTTTCTGGACAGTGCCAAGGCCGAAAGCCTGGAAGCCATCGGCGAGGCGCTGAGCGAGAATGGCAAGGTGATCGTCACCGGCTGTCTGGGCGCCGAGCCCGAGTTCATCACCGGCGTGCATCCCAAGGTGCTGGCCGTCACCGGGCCCGAGCAATACGAACAGGTGCTCGATGCGGTGCATGGGGCGGTGCCGCCGAAACCCGATCCCTTTGTCGATCTGCTGCCCGCGACCGGCATCAAGCTGACGCCGCGGCATTTCAGCTATCTGAAGATCTCCGAGGGCTGCAATCACGCCTGCAAGTTCTGCATCATCCCCGACATGCGCGGCAAACTGGTCAGCCGCCCGGCCCATGCGGTGCTGCGCGAGGCGGAAAAGCTGCTCGAGGCGGGGGTGCGGGAGCTGCTGGTGATCAGCCAGGACACCTCGGCTTATGGGCTGGATCGGCGGCACGAGGCGACGGCCTGGAAAGGCGCCGAGGTCCGCGCGCATATCACGGATCTGACGCGCGAGCTGGGCAAGCTTGCCCAGCCCTCGGGCGCCTGGGTGCGGCTGCATTACGTCTATCCCTATCCGCATGTGCGCGAGCTGATTCCCCTGATGGCGGATGGGCTTGTGCTGCCTTACCTCGACATCCCGTTCCAGCATGCCCATCCGGAAACGCTCAAGCGCATGGCCCGGCCCGCGGCTTCTGCGAAGACGCTGGATGAAATCGCCGCCTGGCGTGCCGATTGCCCCGAGATCGTGCTGCGTTCGACCTTCATCGTCGGCTATCCCGGCGAGACCGAGGCGGAATTCCAGTATCTGCTCGACTGGATGGCCGAGGCGCAGCTCGATCGTGTCGGCTGCTTCCAGTATGAAAACGTCAAGGGCGCGCGGTCGAACGATTTGCCCGACCATGTGCCTGCGGAAGTGAAGCAGGAACGCTGGGAACGCTTCATGGAGGCCGCGCAGGCGATTTCCGAGGCGAAGCTGGCGGCCAAGGTCGGCACCGTGCAACAGGTGCTGGTCGATGCGGTGGATGACGAGGGGGCGACCTGCCGCACCCGCGCCGATGCGCCCGAAATCGACGGCAATCTGTTCATCGACGAGGGATTCGAAGACCTGTCGCCGGGCGACATGGTGACGGTCGAAGTCGAGGAAGCGTCGGATTACGACCTTTGGGGGCGTGTGCAATAGGCTTTTTGCCGCGCCACCCCCACGCGCAATTTTCTTGCAATGTGGGGGCGAAGGCCTCATATCCTAGCCCTGCGCACCGCGCCTTTTCGACGACCTGCTCCCTTTGCGGCTACAGTTCTCGATCGTGACGTGACTGAGCCGGGCCGCCGCAATCCTGCGGGCGGCATACAGAAGGAGACAACGGATGGCCAAGGGCACCGTGAAATGGTTCAACCAAACCAAAGGCTTCGGCTTCATCGCGCCGGAATCGGGCGGCAAGGACGTGTTCGTCCACATCTCGGCCGTGGAACGTGCCGGTCTGCGTGGCCTGAATGACGGCCAAGCGATCAACTACGATCTGGAAAAAGGCCGCGATGGCCGCGAATCGGCGATCAACCTCGCCATCGCCTGAGCCTGTGCGCACGGGATTTCGGAAAGCGGCTCCTTTGGGGGCCGCTTTTCATTTGGCCAGAGGGAACTGCCGGAATGAAAAGGGCGGTCCCCGAAGGAACCGCCCCTTGCGCCGCCCGGCGGATCCGGTCAGCCTGTCATCCGCAGAGGTCTTTCCGGCCCGAAGGCGCCCAGTCGCCGCCGGTCACTCGGCCCAGGCCCAGGGCACGGTGAACTGCCCCAGCACATGCGCCATCTTCTCCTGATCGACCTCGCCGCTGCTGGCCAGCTGCGCCACCAGACCGCGTTTCTTGTCCTCGACCACCGCGACGACCTGCACCGGCACCCCGGCCTCGGCCAGCGCCGCATCCAGAACCCGGGTGATCGCGCGCTTGCGCAGGTCGGGCTTGAAGATCTTGCCCACCGCGGTCTTCGGCAGCTCGTCCAGCACCTCGATGTGCTTGGGCACGGCGGCGCGTTCGTGGATGTGGCGTTTGGCATGCGCCATCAGCTCTTCGGGCGTGATCGTGGCCTCCTTGATCAGCTCGACATAGGCGCAGGGCAATTCGCCCGCAAAGGCGTCGGGCTGGCCGATCGCACCGGCAAAGGCGATGGAGGGATGCGACAGCAGCGCCTCCTCGATCTCGGCCGGGTCGATGTTGTGACCGCCGCGGATGATCAGATCCTTGGCGCGGCCGGTGATCCAGAGGTATCCGTCCGGGTCGATCCGGCCCAGATCGCCGGTGCGCAGGAAACGTTCCTCGGCAAAGAGGTCGTGGTTCTTGTCCACTTCGGTATAGGTCGAGCCGTCGAACACGCCCGGGTTGGCGACGCAGATCTCGCCCACCTCGTCGGCGGCGCATTCGACGAACCCGGCCTCGGTCTTGCGCAGGATCCGGACGTGCGAATAGGGCAGGGGGATGCCGACCGAGCCGACCTTTTTCAGCCCGTCGACCGGGTTGATCGAGACAAGGCAGGTGGCTTCGGTCAGCCCGTAGCCCTCGCAGATCTCGACCCCGGTCGCGTCCTTGAAGCGGTTGTAAAGCTCGACCGGCAGGGGGGCGGAGCCCGAGATTGCCGTGCGCAGCGACGAGATATCGGCATCGACCTTGCGCTGCATCAGCGCGGCGATGGCGGTGGGCACGGTGATCAGGAAGGTCACCTGCCAGCGTTCGACCAGCTTCCAGAAATTGTCGAAGACCCCCTCGCCGCGATAGCCCGCGGGGGTGGGGAAGACGACATGGGCGCCGGAATGGATGGCCGACATCAGGATCGGATAGGCGGCAAAGACGTGGAAAAGCGGCAGCGGGCAGATCATCACGTCGGTGTGGCGGAACAGAAGCGTGCCGCCAAGCCAGCCGTTGTAGACCATGCCCGAATACTTGTGCTGCGCCACTTTCGGCATGCCGGTGGTGCCGCCGGTATGGAAATAGGCGGCGACGCGGTCGGCGGTCGCATCGGCAAACACCAGCTTGTCGGCGGGCTGGCCGTCGCAGGCGGTGTTGAAATCATAGACATCGGCGTGATGGCGGAAATGCGTTTTCGGCCGGACAAAGGGCACGATCCAGCTTTTCGGCGCGGTCAGGTAGCGGTTCAGATCGACTTCCAGGATCGTCTTGACATTCGGCGCGTGCTTGACCGCCTCGGCCGCCTTTTGCGCGATGTCGGATTTCGGGAAGCTTTTCAGCGTCACCAGCACCTTGGCTTTGGTCTCGCGCAGGATCGCGGAAATCTGCTCGGGCTCCAGCAAAGGGTTGATCGGATTGACGATCCCCGCCGTCGCCCCACCCAGAAGCACCACCGCGGTTTCCAGGCTGTTGGGCAGCAGATAGGCCACCGTGTCCTTTTCCCCCACGCCCATCCGGCGCAGCAGGTTCGCCGCCTGCGTCACCCGGGCCAGCACTTCGGCCCAGGTCATGGTCAGGGAATGATCCTTCGGCCCGGAGGTGATCTGAAACGTCAGCGCCGGACGGGAGCCGTGTTTTGCCGCCACGCGGGACAGGAAATCATATATCGTCACCGCACGGTCACGGTCTTCCCAGGGCATCTGCCCTTCGACGCGGTCGCGGTCGGCCACGGTCGCATAGGTCTCGGTCATCAGGTCCTCCCCCGGCCCGTTCCTCCGCGGGCCTTGGTCTGAGAATGCGTCATAAAGCGGCATCCGGGCAAGGGCGGGATTGCCGCAAACGTCACGTCATAACGGGCATGACGCAAGGACAGGGGCCTCAGCTCGCGGCCCCGTCGGTGAACTGCAGCCGCGCCAGTTCGGCGTAAAGCCCGCCCTCGGCCACCAAGGCTTCGTGGGTGCCCTGCGCCACGATCCGGCCCTGATCGAAGACGACGATCCGGTCGGCCTTTTTCACCGTGGCCAGCCGATGCGCGACGATGAGGGTGGTGCGGGTGGCGCGCAGATCATCGACCGCCGCCTGCACCGCGCGCTCGGAGGCCGCATCCAGCGCCGAGGTCGCCTCGTCGAGCAGCAGCACCGGCGCATCGCGCAGGATCGCCCGGGCAATGGCGATGCGCTGCTTCTGCCCGCCCGAGAGCATGATGCCGCGTTCCCCCACATAGGTATCAAAGCCCTGCGGCAGCGCGGTCAGGAAATCATGGGCATAGGCCGCGCGGGCGGCGGCCTCGACCTCGGCATCGCTGGCGTCCGGGCGGCCGAAGCGGATGTTTTCACGGGCGCTGGCGGCAAAGATCACCGGGTCCTGCGGCACAAGCGCCAGCGCGCGGCGATATTCGGCCCGGGCCAGATCGCGCAGGTCGATGCCATCGAGCGTGATCCGCCCCTGTTCGGGGTCATAAAACCGCTCGATCAGCTGGATGATCGTGGTTTTCCCTGCCCCCGAAGGGCCGACCAGCGCCACCGTCTCGCCCGGCGCAACCTGCAGGCTGACCGCGTTCAGGGCCGAAGTCTCGGGCCGCGACGGGTAATGGAAGGTGACGTCCTCAAAGGCGATGGCGCCTTTCACCGGGCTGGGCAGCGCCAGCGGCCGCGCCGGATCGGTGACCGTGTCGCCCGCATGCAGCAGCTCCACCAGCCGTTCGGTCGCGCCCGCGGCGCGCTGCACCTCGCCCCAGATTTCGGTCAGCGCGCCGACCGCGGCCGAAACCATGATCGCATAGATGACGAATTGCACCAGCTGGCCCACCGTCATCAGCCCCGCCTGCACGTCGCGCGCGCCGATCCAAAGGACGCCGACAATCCCGGCAAAGACCAGGAAAATCACGATCATCGTCATGATCGCGCGGGTGGTGATGCGGTCATTGGCGGAAGCAAGGGCCTTTTCGGTGACCTCGGAAAAGGCCTTGCGGGTCAGCGCCTCGTGGGTGAAGGCCTGCACCGTCTGCACGGAACTCAGCGCCTCGGAGGCCGAGCCCGAGGAAGAGGCGATCCAGTCCTGATTTTCGCGGCTCAGCCGGCGCAGGCGGCGGCCCATGACGACGATCGGCACGATGACCAGCGGCACGATCAAAAGCACCAGCCCGGTCAGCTTCGCCGAGGTGACCAGAAGCATGGTCAACCCGCCCAGCAGGATCAGGATGTTGCGCGCCGCCACCGAGATCGAGGAGCCCAGCAGCGACAGGATCAGCGTGGTGTCGGTGGTGATGCGCGAGATGATCTCGCCGGTCAGGATCTTTTCGTAAAAGGCGGGGGACAGCTCGATCACCCGGCCGAAGACCGCCTTGCGGATGTCGGCCACGACGCGCTCGCCAAAGCGGGTGACCAGCCAGTAGCGCAGCCCGGTGCCCAGCGCCAGGGCCGCGGCGATGACATGGGCGGCCAGGAAATAGCTGTCGAGCATCTCGCCACCCTGCTGGAACCCGTCCACCACGCGGCGCGCGGCGATCGGCAGGATCAGCGTCACCATGGCGGTCAGCACCAGCGCCGCGGCGGTGGCCAGCGCCAGACGCCGATAGGGGGCGATGAAGGGGGCAAGACCCCGGATCGCGCCCACACGTTTCGGTTTCGGGCGGTCTTCCAGCGGGGTGGCGGGTCTGCGGGCCATCGGCTCTCCCTTCGGTTTCGACCGATCTAGGGCCGAATGCGCCCGACAGCAAGGTTCATCCCGGCAGGCAGGCTGGTGCGGGCGACCGGACTCGAACCGGCATGGAGGTCCCTCCGAGGGAGTTTAAGTCCCATGCGTCTACCATTTCGCCACGCCCGCAGCCCGCCTTGGGTAGCGCGGGCAAGCGGGCGGGGCAAGGGCCTAGCGCCCGGTGAAATGCGGCGGGCGCTTTTCCAGAAAGGCCTGCACGCCCTCGCGGAAATCCGCGCTCTGGCCCAGTTCGCCCTGCAACCGGGCTTCCAGCGCCAGCTGCGCGGGCAGGGGATTGCTCAGACCGGCATGAAAGGCCTTCTTCACCGCCGCAAAGGCCGCCGAAGGGCCCCGCGCCAGATGCGCCGCCCGGGCCCGCCAGTGATGCTCGAAATCGACATCGGGCACGGCTTCCCAGATCAGCCCCATGCGCGCGGCCTCTTCGGCGCCGATCTTCTCGGCGAACAGGGCCATCCCCATGGCGCGGGCCATGCCGACCTGCCGCGGCAGCCACCAGGTCCCGCCCGCATCCGGCATCAGCCCGATCCGGGTGAAAGCCTGCATGAAGGCCGCAGATTGCGCCGCGATCACCACATCGGCCGCCAGAGCCAGATTGGCCCCCGCCCCCGCCGCCGCGCCGTTCACCGCCGCCAGAACCGGCAGCGGACAGCTGTAAATCGCCTGCAAAAGCGGCTCGTATTCCTCGCGCAGCACGGTTTCCAGGTTCAGCCCCTCGGCCGCGCCATCGCCCAGATCCTGCCCAGAGCAAAAGGCCCGCCCCGATCCGGTCAGCACGATCGCCCGCGCCTCGCCCCGCGCGCGGTGCAGCGCCGCGGTCAATTCGTGCCGCATCGCCGCGTTCAGCGCATTCATCACCTCGGGGCGATCGAGCGTGATCACCGCCAGCCCTTCGGAGATCTCGTAGCGGATCGTGTGATAGCTCATGGCCTGCCTCCTCTTTGCCCCAGCTTGCCGCGCGGGCGCCGAAAGGCAAAGCGAAACCAAACGTCACGACCAGACCCCCGCTTTTCCTTGGCAAAATACGCCCGGGGGGTGCGGGGGGCGGAGCCGCCCGCGGGTCGCCCGGGGCGCAAGCCCCGGGCGAAATCCCTAGTCCTTCAGCAGGTCTTTCAGCCGCGCCTCTTCCTCGGCCGAGAGCACCGGCACCGGCTCTTCCTCGCGCCGCCGCCCGCGCAGCCACAGGAAGATGCCGCCCAGGGCCACCACCAGCACCGCAGGCCCGATCCAGTACAGGATCAGGTTCGCCCCGCGCCGCTCGGGCTCGAACAGCACATATTCCCCGAAACGGTCCTTGATATAGTCGATCACCTGCGCGTCGCTGTCGCCCGCCACCAGCCGCTCGCGCACCGCAAGCCGCAGATCGCGCGACACCCCGGCATTCGATTCGTCGATATTCTCGCCCTGACAGACCGGGCAGCGCAGCACCTGCGAAATCTGCCGCGCCCGGGCTTCAAGCCCCGGATCGGACAGAACCTCGTCGGGCTGCACCGCATGAACGGGCGTGGCCAGCACCAGCAAAAGCAGAAGTCGTTTCAGCATCGCTCACTCCGCCGCAACAGCATCGGCCACCGTCGCCCGCCGCGCCCCGGCGGCGCTGCGATAACGCCGGTCGGTCAGGCTCAGCCCGCCGCCAAAGGCCATCAGCAGACAGCCCGCCCAGATCCAGTTCGCGAAAGGCTTGACATAGGTCCGCACCGCCCAGCCGCCGCCCTCCTGCGGGTCGCCGATCACCAGATAGACATCGCGCCAGAAGCCGTTGTCGATATCGGCCTCGGTCGTCGGCATCGCCTGCACCGGATAGATGCGCTTTTCGGGATGCAGGGTCGCCACCAGCTTGCCGCCCTGCCGCACCTCCATCGTCGCGGTCTTGGCGGTGAAGTTCGGCCCCGGCACATCCTCGACCGACACCAGCGTGATCGTGTAACCTGCCACCTCGAAACTGTCGCCCGCCTTCGCCACGCGGATATCCTCGACCTGCCCGGCCATCAAGAGGCCGACGCCCGCAAAGACGATGCCCAGCCCGCCATGCGCGAAGGCCTTGCCCCAATCCGCCCGCGGCAGCCGCAGGATGCGTCCCGGCGTCCGCCCGGCGCGTTGCCAGATCTCGGCCAGGGCGCCAAAAAGGATCCAGGCGCCCAGCCCCGCCGCGCCAAGCGCCAGCATCGGCCGCCCCGTCGCCATCACCCAGACCAGCGCCAGCACCGCCAGCGTCAGCACAAGCGCGGGCAACAGCGGCCGCACCAGCTTGCCGAGGCTCGCGCGTTTCCACGGCATCATCGATCCCAGCGGCAACAGCAGCGCCAGCCCGACCATGAAGGGGGTAAAGGCCTTTTCGAAGAACGGCGCCCCCACCGAGAGCTTGCGGTCCCAGAACAGCTCCGCGATCAGCGGCCAGACCGTGCCGGTGAACACCACCAGCGCCGCCACCGCCAAAAGCACGTTGTTCATCACCAGCGCCGATTCGCGGCTGACCATGGAAAACAGCCCCTTCGCCTGCATCTCCGAGGCCCGCGCGGCATAAAGCGTCAGCGCCCCGCCGGTGAAGAAGGCAAGGATGAACAGGATGAACACCCCGCGCTCGGGGTCATTGGCGAAACTGTGCACCGAGGAAATCACCCCGGACCGCACCAGGAACGTGCCGATCAGCGAAAAGCCGAAGGCCATGATGGCGAGCAGGATCGTCCAGCTTTTCAGCGCCTCGCGCTTTTCGACGACGATGGCGGAATGCAACAGCGCCGCCGCCAGCAGCCAGGGCATCAGCGAGGCGTTTTCCACCGGGTCCCAGAACCAGAAGCCGCCCCAGCCGAGCTCGTAATAGGCCCACCACGATCCCAGCGCGATGCCGATGGTCAGGAAGATCCAGGCGGCCAAGGTCCAGGGCCGGACCCAGCGCGCCCAGGCGGCATCGACCCGCCCCTCGATCAGCGCGGCGACGGCGAAGCTGAAGGCCATCGAAAGCCCGACATAGCCAAGGTACAGGAACGGCGGATGGAAGGCGAGACCCGGGTCCTGCAGCAGCGGGTTCATGTCGCGGCCGTTGAACGGCGCTTCTTCCAGCCGCAGGAACGGGTTCGAGGTGAAAAGCACAAAGACCAGAAACGCGACCCCGATGGTGCCCTGCACCGCCAGCACCCGCGCCCGCAGCCGCTCCGGCAAGGCACCGCCAAAGGCCGCGGCCGCCGCGCCGAACATGGCGAGGATCAGCACCCAAAGCAGCATCGAGCCCTCATGGTTGCCCCAGACCCCGGTGACCTTGTAGAGCATCGGCTTGTCGGTATGCGAGTTTTCGTAGACGAGCTTCAGCGAAAAGTCAGACGTCACAAAGGCATAGGTCAGCGCGGCAAAGGCGATGGCGATCAGCCCGAACTGCGCCAGCGCCGCGGGGGTGGCAACGGCCATCCAGCCCGACCAGCCCTTTTGCGCGCCCACCAGGGGAATGACCGCCTGCACCAGCGCCACGCACAGGGCCAGGATCAGGGCGAAATGGCCGGTCTCGACGATCATGCGGGGTCCTCCTCAAGTCGCGTGCATCATAGAGACGGAGCCCCCCGGGGCCAAGGCAGATGCGCATCTGCCGCGCATCTTTCGCAAAAGCGTGAAACGGTCATTTCCTTTGACTTTGCGTCAGGCGGCGGCTAAGCGGGGGAAATGATCACCCGGACCGCCCCTCTTGCCCGTCCCCGACGTCGCCGCACCTGCGCCTGACGCCTGATCTGCCGTGGCTTCTCGCCACACCCTTTCCACAAAACCGCCCCCGAAGGTCCCGGACCGTTGACAGCCGCCCTGCGCCTGTTGCACGCCTTGGCCTTCCTTTTTCAGGAGCCGCAAATGATCGCTTCCGTGCTGCCGACCTACACCCGTGCCCCCCTCGCCTTCGTGCGCGGCGAGGGCTCCTGGCTTTGGACCGCGGATGGCAGCCGATATCTGGATCTGGGCGCCGGGATCGCGGTCAATGCGCTGGGCCATGCCGCGCCCGACCTTGTGGCGACGCTGACCGAACAGGCGGGCAAGCTCTGGCATGTCTCGAACCTTTACCGGATCCCGGAACAGGAACGGCTGGCCGACATGCTGGTGGCCAAGACCTTCGCCGATACCGTCTTCTTCACCAATTCGGGGACCGAGGCCTGCGAACTCGCGGTGAAGATGGTGCGCAAGCATTTCTACGACAAGGGCCAGCCGGAGCGGACCGAGATCCTGACCTTCTCGGGCGCCTTCCACGGCCGGTCTTCGGCCGCGATCGCCGCGGCGGGGACGGAAAAGATGGTCAAGGGCTTCGGCCCGCTGCTGCCCGGCTTCGTCCATCTGCCCTGGGGCGACCTTGACGCGGTGAAAGCCGCCGTCACCGAAACCACGGCGGCGATCCTGATCGAACCCATTCAGGGCGAAGGCGGCATCCGCCCCGCGCCCGAGGGCTTCCTGCGCGCGCTGCGCGAAATCTGCGACGAAACCGGCACGCTTCTGGTCTTTGACGAGGTGCAATGCGGCGTCGCGCGGACCGGCAAGCTGTTCGCGCATGAATGGGCGGGCGTCACGCCGGATGTGATGATGGTGGCCAAGGGCATCGGCGGCGGCTTCCCCTTGGGCGCGGTGCTGGCCACCGAAGACGCGGCTTCGGGGATGATCGCGGGCACGCATGGCTCGACCTATGGCGGCAACCCGCTGGGCTGTGCCATCGGCGCGAAGATGATCGAGATCGTCACCGCGCCGGGCTTTCTGGACGAGGTCAGCCGCAAGGCGGGCTTCCTGCGCCAGTGGCTCGAAGGTCTTGTCGCCGCCCATCCCGACATCTTTGAGGAGGTGCGCGGTCAGGGCCTGATGCTGGGCCTGCGGCTCAAGCTGCCGCCCGGGGATGTGGTCAAGGCGGCCTATGCGCAGAACCTGCTGACCGTGCCCGCGGCCGATAATGTGCTGCGGCTTCTGCCCGCGCTGACCATCTCCGAAGACGACATGGCCGAGGCCGTCCGCCGCCTTGATGCCGCCGCCGCTTCGCTCGAAACCCAACCGGCCTGATTTATCTTGCCACAAATATCCCGGGGGTCCGGGGGCAGAGCCCCCGGCCGCTCGGCAAGGAAACCGACATGACCCATTTTCTTGACATCCACACCACCAGCCCGGCCGATCTGCGCTCGATGATCGACAGCGCCCGCGCGATGAAGACCGCCCGCCTCGGCCGCCCGAAAGGCGCGCTCGATGACGATCAGCCGCTGGCGGGCTGCATGGTGGCGCTGATTTTCGAAAAACCCTCGACCCGGACCCGCGTCAGCTTCGATGTCGGCGTGCGGCAGATGGGCGGGCAGACCATGGTGCTCTCGGGCAAGGAAATGCAGCTGGGCCATGGCGAGACCATCGCCGACACCGCCCGGGTGCTGTCGCGCTATGTGGATCTGATCATGATCCGCACCTTCGAAGAGGCGACGCTGCTCGAGATGGCGGAATATGCCTCGGTTCCCGTCATCAACGGGCTGACGAACCGCACCCATCCCTGCCAGATCATGGCCGACATCATGACCTATGAGGAACACCGCGGCCCCATTGCCGGGCGCAAGGTGGTCTGGTCGGGCGACGGCAACAATGTCTGTGCCAGCTTCCTGCAGGCGGCGGGGCAGTTCGGGTTCGATTTGACCTTCACCGGGCCGCAGGCGCTTGATCCCGAACGCGACTGGATCGAGTTTGCGCGCTCCAAGGGGGTGAATGTGGTGATCGAGCGCGATCCGGCCAAGGCGGTCGAAGGCGCCGATCTGGTCGTCACCGACACCTGGGTCAGCATGCACGACCCGGAATCGGCCAAGGAACGCCGCCACAACCAGCTGCGCCCCTATCAGGTGAACGAGACGCTGATGGCCAAGGCGAAACCCGATGCGCTTTTCATGCATTGCCTGCCCGCGCATCGCAATGACGAGGCGACCAGCGCCGTGATGGACGGGCCGCATTCGGTGATCTTCGACGAGGCGGAGAACCGGCTGCATGCGCAAAAGGCGATCATGCGCTGGGCTTTGGGCAAGTGAAGGCTGGGGGTTTGCCCCCAGACCCCCAGGATATTTATGGCAAGATGAAAGGCACGGCGATGGGCAAGACCGCGCTTCTGATCATCGACATGCAAAGCGAGATGCAGGCGCGGCTTGATGCGGGCCGCGCCGCGGTGAACCGTGAGGCCGGGGCGGCGATTGCGGCCTTGGCCGGGGCCTGTCGGGCGAAGGGCGTGGCGGTGGTGCATGTGCGCCATCACGATGCGGGTCCCGCCTCGCCCCTTCACCCGGATGCGCCCGGGGCGCAGCCGATGCCCTGTGACGCGGCCTTGCCCGGCGAGGCGGTGTTCCTCAAATCCACGTCCTCGGCCTTTGCCTCGACCGATCTGGCGGCGCATCTGCGCGGGCAGGGGATCGACCGGCTGATCATCACCGGTGCGGTGCTGGGCTTTTGCGTCACCTCGACCGTGCGCGCGGCTGCCGATCTGGGCTTTGCGGTGATCTTGCCGCGCGATGCCTGTCTGGGCTTCGATCTGCCGGGGATGGGACTTTCGGCCGAGGAGATCGCCCGGGTCAGTTTCGGTCTGCTGGGCGCCGATTTCGCCACCCTGACCACGACGCCCGAGGTGATCGCCAGCCTTTAGGTGCCGCGCGGTTTCGCCCGCGTCGTCGGGGCGGCCTCGCGCGGGTTTTCCGGCCAGGGGTGGCGCGGATAGCGGCCGCGCATTTCCTTGCGGACCTCGGCATAGGACCCGTCCCAGAAGCCGGGCAGGTCCATCGTCACCTGAATCGGCTTGCCCCCGGGCGAGAGCAGTTCGATCCGGAGCGGATGCCGCTTCGGCCCGACCGAGGGATGTACGGTGACCCCATACATCTCGGGCAGTTTCACCTCGATCGTCGGCACCTCGGCGCCATAGTCGATCGGCACGCGCCGCCCGAGCGGCGTTTCGAAATGACCCGGCACAAGCCGGTCAAGCTCTGCCATCTGGCCCCAGTCAAGCTGGGCACGCAAAGCCTCGGTCAGGTCAAGATTGCGCAGATCCGTCTCGGTCCGGGCCTTTTTCAGCCAGGGCAGCAGCGCTTCCGACCCCAGAAGCGCTCCATCGGAAAGGTCGGGCAGATCGACGCCATCGGCGCGCAGGATATCGACGCGGGCGCGAAAACGCGCGGCGCCGGGCGAAAGCGTCAGGCCGATCTGGCGCAGACCATCAAGCGCGCCGCGGGCCATCGCCTCGGGCGGGGCCTCGGGCCAGTGCCGGTCTTCCAGCGCCAGCGCGCCGAAACGCTCTTGCCGCCGGGCGACCACGCGACCCTCGCGCTTGCTCCATTCGCACAGATCGACCCAGGTGATGCGCTCGCCGTAAAGACGGCGCAGCTCGGCATCGGCAAGCGCAAGCCCCTGCCGCACCCGGGCCTCGCGCGGGTCGCCATCCAGATCCGAGGCGACGAGAAGGCGGTGCTTGCCCAGACCATCGGCCTCGTCCACCACCGCGCCCTTGCCGCCGGAAAGCACGTAACGGGCGGCATCGCCCTTGCGGCGCAGCCCGATCCGGTCGGGATAGGCCAGGGCCAGCATCTCGGCCGGGGAATGGCGCGCGCTGACCGGATCGACCATGCGGGCCAGGCGTTTCGCCTCCAGACGGATGCGTTCCACCGTGCCGCGGTGCAGCTGGCCGGGGTGGTCGGCCTCAAACCGGCCCGGGTTGGCGATGGCCGAGAGGCGCAGGGTCAGATCGGCCGAGGCGCCGCGGATCGGGTCGCGGTCTTCCAAAAGCGCGGCCAAGGTCGCGGCCTCGGGGCCTGCCGTCACCAGCATATGGGCGAGACGCGGATGCAGCGGCAGGGCAGCGAGCGCCTTGCCGTGCGGCGTGATCCGGCCGCCCGTCAGTGCACCGAGGCTTTCCAGCAGCGCCCGCGCCTCGGCCAAAGCCGGGCCCGGCGGCGGGGTCAGAAAGGCCAGATCCGCGCCGTCGCTGCCCCATTGCGCAAGTTCGAGCGCCAGGCCCGCCAGATCGGCCACGGCCATTTCGGGCGGCGCAAAACCGGGCAACGCGCCTTCCTCCCCCCTGGTCCAAAGCCGGTAACAGATCCCCTCGGCCACACGGCCCGCCCGGCCACGGCGCTGTTCCGCCTCGGCGCGGGAGACACGTTCGGTCACCAGCCGCGCCATGCCCGAGGCGGGATCAAACCGCAGCCGCCGGGCGCGACCGGCATCGACGACGACGCGGATATCCTGAATCGTCAGCGAGGTTTCCGCGATCGAGGTCGCCAGCACCACTTTCCGGCCATCGGCACAGGGCGCGATCGCGGCGCGTTGCGCGGCAAAGTCCATCGCGCCGAACAGCGGGCGCAGCTGCACCCCCGCGGGCAGCCGGTCGCGCAAAAGCGATTCGGTGCGGCGGATCTCGGCCTCGCCGGGCAGGAAGACCAGAACGCCGCCGGTGGTTTCGGCCAGGGCCTGCTCGACCAGCCCCGCCACGGCGGGCTCGAGCCGCATCCCCGGCGCCAAAGGCCGCCCCAGCCAGCGGGTTTCGACCGGAAAGGCCCGCCCCTCGGAGCGCAGAATCGGCGCATCCTCGAGCAGCGCGGCGACCGGCGCGGCATCGAGCGTCGCCGACATCACGACAAGCATCAGATCGGGGCGCAGCGCCGTGCGCGCCTCCCACACCAGCGCGAGGCCCAGATCGGCATTCAGCGAACGTTCGTGGAATTCGTCGAAGATCACGCAGCCGATGCCGGTCAGCTCCGGGTCGGACTGGATCATCCGGGTCAGGATGCCCTCGGTCACCACCTCGATCCGGGTCGCTTTCGAAAGCTTCGCCTCGCCGCGGATGCGGTAGCCGACGGTTTGCCCGACGCTCTCGCCCAGGGTTTCCGCCATCCGTTCGGCGGCCGCGCGGGCGGCCAGACGGCGCGGTTCCAGCATCAGGATGCGGCCCGGCACAAGATCGCGCAGCGCCAGCGGAACGCGGGTGGTCTTGCCCGCGCCCGGCGGCGCCATCAGCACCGCCCGCCCGGCGCGACGCAGGGCGTCGGCCAGATCGGGCAGCACGTCATCAATGGGAAGCGCGGTCGTCACTGCCGGGTCAGGCGGCCTTGGCCGATGATCGTGTCGGTGGCGATATCGACCACCCGCAGCCGCGAGCCGTCGCCGGTCGGCGCATAGGTGAGGGTGAAGGGAAAGCGGGTCTTTTCCGCCATTTCCTTGTCCTTGAACCCCGCGATGCGGCGGTATTCGCCGCTGCAGACGACGCCCTCGCCCTGCACCTGCGGCGCCGAGAGCGCCACCTGCGAGCGCCGCACGCCGTCGAACATCGTCACGTTCAGCTGGCAGGCCTCGGACCGGTCGACATCGCGCAGCACGGCGTAAAGCGCGGTCAGCGGATCGATCGTGCCGCTTTGCTGCGCCGGGTCGACATCGGTCGGGCGCGGCACCCGCGGCGGTTCGTGGCTGACCGAGGCGGGGGTGCCGTTCTTGTAGATCATCGTGTTCTTCGAGCGGTCATCGCCGCGCTGCGACGCCACCTCGACCGCGCGCGGGGTGAACTTGCCCTTGGCAAAGCGGCCCGAGGCGGTGGCATCGTAGCGGATCTTCTTGATCATGCCCGCAAGGCCGGTGGTCTTGACGACGCCATTGGCGGCATAGGCGCCGTCGGCAATCTTGCCGTCGATGGCCAGCTCGCCCGCCTTGATCCCCTTGAGGACGACGTCAAAAACGATGCGGTCGCTTTGATCGGCCAGCGCGGGTTGGGCCAGCGCCAGCGCAAGGCCGGTGACGATCGCGGAAAGGGGACGGGGGGGAACTGCTGTCATGGGCCTGCTCTGCGGATGCCTTCGGACTGGACATACACCGCCCGTTGAGGGCATGAAACCGAAACCGTTTCACGCCGGTTGACGATTTCGTTCGATCGGCACCGTTTCGCACAGGCCCGCCATGACCTTTTCCCCCGAGACTGCCGCCGATCTTGCCCCCCGCATCCTGGCCGGAGAGCGCCGCGCGCTGGCCCGGGCGATCACGCTGGTGGAATCGGGCCGTGCCGATCACCGGGCGCAGGCGACGGCGCTGCTCGACCGGCTGGGCACGGCGAAAAAGGCGCTGCGGATCGGCCTTTCGGGCACGCCGGGGGTGGGCAAATCGACCTTCATCGAAAGCTTCGGGATGATGCTGGTCGGGCAGGGGCACCGGGTCGCGGTGCTGGCGGTCGATCCGTCCTCGGCACGCTCGGGCGGCTCGATCCTGGGCGACAAGACCCGGATGGAGCGGCTCTCGCGCGAGCCTGCGGCTTTCATCCGCCCCTCGCCGAGCCAGGCGCAGCTGGGCGGCGTCGCCCGGCGCACCCGCGAGGCGGTCAGCCTGTGCGAGGCGGCGGGGTTCGACGTCGTGCTGATCGAGACGGTGGGCGTCGGGCAATCGGAAACGCTGGTGGCCGAAATGACCGATCTGTTCATCCTGTTGATGGCGCCTGCGGGCGGGGATGAGTTGCAGGGCGTCAAGCGCGGCATCATGGAAATGGCCGACATGATTCTGGTCAACAAGGCCGATGGCGATCTGAAACCGGCGGCCTTGCGGACGATGGCGGATTACGCGGGGGCGTTGCGGCTGTTGCGGCGCCGTCCGCAGGATCCGGCGGGCTTTCCGAAGGCGGTGGCGGTCTCGGCCCTGGCCGAGGAGGGGCTGAAGACGGCCTGGGAAGACATGCAGGCGCTGGCCGCCTGGCGGCGCGCGCAGGGGCATTTCGACCGCCGCCGGGCCGAACAGGCGCGGCACTGGTTCGAGACCGAAGTGCGCGAAGGTCTGCTGGCGCGGCTGGTGACCGACCCGGCGATTCGGGCGCGGATGCAGGCCCTGGGCAGTGCCGTGGCCGCGGGGCAGACGGCGCCCGCGGTGGCGGCGGCCGAGATGCTGGCGGCGCTGCAACGATGATGCAAACGAAAAACCCCGCCAGAGGCGGGGTTTTTGATCCGTGGATCATCCGATCACGCGGCGGCCAATCACGCCGCGGCTTGCGCCTTGGCGATGGCTTTCTTGATCTTCAGCGCATTCGCCGACAGCTCGTCATCCGAGGCTTTCGCGAGGAAAGCGTCCAGACCACCGCGGTGATCGACGGTGCGCAGGCCGGCGGCCGAAACGCGCAGCTGGAACGATTGCCCCAGCACGTCCGAGATCAGGGTGACTTCGTTCAGGTTCGGCAGAAAGCGGCGACGCGTCTTGTTGTTCGCGTGGCTGATGTTGTTGCCCGACATCGGGCCTTTGCCGGTCAGTTCGCAGACGCGCGACATGGCGTTGTTCCTTCGTTTCCTCGGGCGACGCGGCCCACTTCCAATACTGCGGGACCCGCTGCGCGCGAGGCCCGGAAATCCGTCCGCGGGGAATAGGGCCAAAGCCGCCCCGCGTCAAGCGATTCATGTGCAAAGCATCTCATCCACCCAGGCCGGAACCACCTGTGTTGCCGGGCCGTGCCGGGCCTCGTCGAAGAACCGCGTCCCCTGCGAGGGCTCGAGGTTCAGCTCGAGCGTCGCCACGCCCCCATGGCGGGCATCGGCAACGAAGCCGGCGGCCGGATAGACATTCCCCGAGGTGCCGATCGAAACGAAAAGATCGGCCGCCCGCAGCGCCGCCCAGATCTCCTCCATCCGGTAGGGCATCTCGCCGAACCAGACGATGTCGGGCCGCGTCGCGGGATGCAGGCAGCGCGGGCAGCTGTCTTGCGGTGCCATTTCGGCAGGCGCGGGCCAGCGATGGCCGCAGGCGGCGCACAGCGCCCCCGCCAGCGTGCCATGCATGTGAATCAGGTTTTGCGTCCCCGCCCGTTCGTGCAGGTCGTCGACATTTTGTGTCACCACCAGCAGCTGATGAGCCCCTGCGGCTTCAAGTCGCGCCAGGGCCAGATGGGCGGCATTGGGCAGGGCCGCCGCGGCCGCCGCGCGGCGCTGGTTGTAGAACCTGTGCACAAGGGCCGGATCGCGGGCAAAGCCTTCGGGCGTTGCCACATCCTCGATCCGGTGTTCCTCCCACAGGCCGTCGCTGGCGCGGAAGGTGCGGATGCCGCTTTCGGCGGAAACTCCCGCACCTGTGAGAATCACGATTCTGGCCATCGGCGTTTCCCCTTGGTAAACCCTCCCCATGCGTATCCTGTTTCTCTGCCTTGGCAACATCTGTCGCTCCCCCGCCGCCGAGGGGGTCTTTCGCACGCTGGCCGCGCAGGCCGGGGTGCCGGTCACGCTCGACAGCGCCGGAACCGGCGCCTGGCATGTCGGAGAGCCGCCCTATGGTCCGATGCAGGCGGCCGCCAGCCCGCGCGGCCATGACCTGAGCGCGCTGCGGGCGCGGCAGCTGAAACCGGCGGATTTCCGCGACTTCGATCTGATTCTGGCGATGGACCGGCAGAATTACCGCGATGCGCAGGCGCTGCGGCCCGCCGATGCGACGGCGCGGCTGGAAATGTTCCTGCAGGGCGAACGCGGTGTCTCCGAGGTGCCCGACCCCTATTACACCCGCGATTTCGACGGCTGCCTCGACATCATCGAGGCAGGCGCAAGGGCCTTGCTGGCGCGGCTTCAGCGCGCGCAGTAAGCTTCGGCGGTCTGGGCAAAGGCCTTGTAGCGGGCCCAGAAATCTTCATCCGCGGCGCGGTCGGAAACGCGGGTTTCCTGGGCCTGATCCGGGTCTTCGAAGAATTTCGCCGCCCGGCGCTGGTCCGACCGCGACAGGGTCTGGTCGGCGACCTGCTGGATGCAGCCGCACAGCGCCGGATCGGCGGTGCGTCCGGCGTTCAGGCAGGCCCGATCGATGGGACCGGCAAAAGCCGTGGTTCCCGCAAGAACCAAGGCGGCGGAAAGAAGATATTTCATCATGCTCTGCTCTTCGGTTGCGGGTCGGGTTCACGCCCGTATCCCGTCGATTTGACCGGTGTTTTAGGGGATTCGACAAGCAGGCACAATAGTTTCGGCGACTTTCCGCCGATTGCCCGGAGGGGCCGCCAGATCTGGCGGCAAGGGGCGGATTTCCGCCGAAATCTGGGTCAGGCGATGACCTCGGCCTCGAAGCCCGCGGCCTTGAGCGCGGCGAGGACGGTTTCCTCGGGCAGGCCGTTCACCTCGACCTCGCGGTCTTCCAGGCTGACAAGGGCCTTGCCGCCCACTTCGGTGATGGCGGCTTCCACGCTGGCCTTGCAATGGCCGCAGGTCATGTTGGGAACGGACAGGATCATCGGGGGCCTCCGCGCTTCGTCTTGCATGATCTGGCGCGATCCGCGGGCGGCGTCAACCGCGATTGCATGTGCCGCCCGCAGCCCGGTTCAGAACATCAGCCGGCCCTCGGCCAGCTGGGCCCCGTCACAGGTGACGCGATAGGGGCGCTCGCCCGGGCGCAGCTGGCCAAGCGCATATTCCAGCATCAGCGGCTGGGCGACGTCGGGAAACTCCCCCGGGCGCTGGCGGGTGCGCAGCGACACCAGCACGCCGGAGGTGGTCAGCGCCGCCTCGCCGGTCACGTTCCAGCCCGCATTGGGCAAATACCCCTTCAGCCGGATGAAGGACACCAGCCCGATGCTGCGGGTGGTCAGCGACGTCAGGGTGAGCGGCGCATTCAGCGTGGTTTGCGTGTCCATGATCCCCTCAGCCTCCGGTGTCGACAGGCTGTGTCACGGCAGTGCAATCGGGTCTCGGCATTCTCTTTCCTCCCTTGATGAGATTGTCCGGTCGGTCGGTCGCAAGGCGCCGGTGGTCTGGCCCGATAACGCTACCACTCGCCCTATGGTTGCGTCAACGGACTCGGCAGGGCGGTGTTCCGGCCGATCCGGGCGCGGCGTCCCGGCCCGCGGGCCCGCCGCAATCCCCCTTCCCGCACCCTTGAATTGCTGCTATTTGCGCGCCCATGAAAAAGCTCGATCACATCCGCAACTTCTCCATCGTGGCGCATATCGACCACGGCAAATCCACGCTTGCCGACCGTCTGATCCAGATGACGGGCACGGTGGCCGCGCGCGACATGAAAGAGCAGATGCTCGACAGCATGGATATCGAGCGCGAGCGCGGCATCACCATCAAGGCGAACACCGTGCGGATCGACTATCCGGCCAAGGATGGGCGCACCTATATCCTGAACCTGATCGACACCCCCGGCCACGTCGACTTCGCCTATGAGGTCAGCCGCTCGATGCGCGCCGTCGAAGGCTCGCTTCTGGTCGTCGACGCCTCGCAGGGGGTCGAGGCGCAGACGCTGGCGAACGTCTATCAGGCGATCGACGCGGGGCACGAGATCGTGCCGGTGCTGAACAAGATCGACCTGCCCGCCGCCGACCCCGATGCGGTGAAGAAGAACATCGAGGATGTGATCGGCATCGATGCCTCGGATGCGATTCCGATTTCGGCCAAGACCGGCCTTGGCATTCCCGACGTGCTGGAGGCGATCGTGCACCGCCTGCCTGCGCCCGTGGGCGAGGTGGACGCGCCTCTGAAGGCGATGCTGGTGGACAGCTGGTATGACCCCTATCTGGGCGTCGTCGTGATGATCCGCGTGATGGATGGCGTTGTCCGCAAGGGCGACCAGATCAAGATGATGCAGACCGGGGCAAGCTACCGGATCGACAAGCTGGCCGTGCTGAAGCCGCAGATGGTCGATATCGCCGAGCTTGGCCCGGGCGAGATCGGCGTGCTGACCGCCAGTATCAAACAGGTCCGCGATACCCGGGTGGGCGACACGATCACCCATGAACGCAAGCCCTGCGACGCCGCCCTGCCGGGGTTCAAGCCCGCCCAGCCGGTGGTGTTCTGCGGCCTCTTCCCGGTCGATGCGAATGATTTCGAGCCCCTGCGCGACGCGATCGAGAAACTGGCGCTGAACGACGCCAGCTTCACCTATGAGATGGAAACCTCGGCCGCGCTGGGCTTTGGCTTCCGCTGCGGTTTCCTCGGGCTGTTGCATCTGGAAGTCGTGCGCGACCGGCTGGAACGCGAATATGACCTTGATCTGATCACCACCGCGCCCTCGGTCGTGTTCAAGCTTTACATGAAGGACGGCGAGGTCCGCGACCTGCACAACCCCGCCGACCTGCCCGATCTGACCTATGTCGATCATATCGAGGAGCCGCGGATCAAGGCGACGATCATGGTCCCTGACGATTATCTGGGCGACGTGCTGAAGCTGTGTCAGGACCGCCGCGGCATCCAGATGGATCTGACCTATGCGGGCTCGCGGGCGATGGTGGTCTATGACCTGCCGCTGTCGGAAGTCGTGTTCGACTTCTACGACCGGCTGAAATCGGTGACCAAGGGCTATGCGAGCTTCGACTATCAGCTGGCCGAATACCGCGAGGATTTCCTGGTCAAGATGTCGATTCTGGTGAATGACGAGCCGGTGGATGCGCTCTCGATCATGGTGCACCGCGACCGCGCCGAGGGGCGGGGCCGGGCGATGGTGGAGAAGCTGAAGGATCTGATCCCGCGGCACATGTTCAAGATCCCGATTCAGGCGGCGATCGGTGGCCGCGTGATCGCGCGCGAGACGCTGTCGGCGATGCGCAAGGACGTGACGGCGAAATGCTACGGCGGCGACGCGACGCGGAAGAAGAAGCTGCTGGAGAAGCAGAAGGCCGGGAAGAAGAAGATGCGCCAGTTCGGGAAGGTGGAAATCCCGCAATCGGCGTTTATTGCAGCGTTGAAGATGGATGAGTGAGATGCGACCCCGCCCTTGGCGGGGTCAAATCGTTCCAGTGGAACGATTCGAGCGTCGAACGCCCGAGCACACTTGCGAGGGCTAGGGGCGAGCCCCGAACGCCCGAAGCGCAAGCGACCCCGCCCTTGGGGGGGGCAATCGTTTCGGGGATCGATCTGAGCGTCGAACGTCCTAGCACGCCTGAGGGGGCAGCTACTGCTGCGTTGCGAAGCGGCCCCTTCGTTTGCTGATGGAACTAACTTTCGCCGGAAATCTATCTGCGAAAATGTTTAGTCATATCTCGCATTAATATTCTTGGCGGCAGAGACGATCTCCGGGAACAAACTCCCGCCATTAATTCCGAGCTTGTCAAGGTCTGCGCGTATTTTCGACTTATCCCCCGCTCTCACCAAAATCTTCTTATAGCGATCTGAGAGGCTTGATGTTTCAAGGGCTTGATATTCCAGAAGACCGGAGGCAATAAAGGCGCCAGACTGCGCGATGATACGTTTGTTGTTTCTGTACGGACGTGCCAGGTAATATTTTCGCAAATCGATGGGTTGAACTGAATTTTCAAAGTACGGTTTTTCCATCTTCACGAACTGACAAAGTCGTTTGCAAGCTGGCAGGTTGCGAAAACTATCTATGGCCTCTTCCGAACTGCAATCTTTCGACGCGGCTTTCAATGTGCTCTTTTCGTCATCCGTCAGTCTTGCCAAATTGCAGATCAAACTCAACGTGTCGCTGTCCGCATGTTTCGTTCTGGCAGCCTGAACATCGTAGAGATGTATCGCACCATCGTGTTCTTTGTCATCTTCGACATGCGCCTCTGACGCGAAGAACAGCGCGACGAGCGGGTTCAGGGAGACATCAAGAAGCCTGGTTGGCAACTCATAATGCTGCGCCCGCACAAGCTTCTCAAACATCGTTTTGTCGCTGGCGAAATCGCCGGGGGCATCAAGCGCAATTTCAGAAAACATTTTCGACTCAGCGTCGCTCGCTTTCTTTCTGCTGACACTCGGCTTGACGGGCCAAGATGCGTTCTTTTGTCCGCGAAAGCAACGAGTTGATGCAGCACTTTTTTTCTCGCCGAACACAATTTCAAGAAGATCCGTTACGCTGCCGATTTCGCAAGGGGAAGAAATTTTTGCCATTTTCTCAACCAGATTAGAACGGCAAAAAAATAACATGCAATCGGGGTTGCTTCAAGTCTGAGGTGAGGTGTATTCGTTATTGCTTTGAGGTATAAATTTATACCTTTATTAACTTAAGTTGAAATGTGCTCTTTTCTGGAAAATGATTCCCTTGTGTTGAGAAAATTTAATAGGGCGTCGTTTGCTTACGCGTTGGCATTTGCACGCCTCGCATGCACATATTTTCTCTGCAGAAGCGTTCCGCTAATCTGTTGGCTCTCATCATCATATTCACAGATGGCCACCGAAGGCCACTTTGGACCCCCGGCGGTCGTAGGGCATCTGTCACGCTGGGCCTCGGCGATGGCCTTGGCCACGGTCACGTTGCGCAGGGCAGACCTGACTCGTTTCCCGATCGGAAAACGAAAAAGCCGCGAAGGTCTCCCCTCGCGGCTTCCCGTCAACTTGCGCGCAGGTGTCAGCGGGTGAACTTCTTGTATTTCACCCGCTTCGGCTCGACCGCATCCGGGCCCAGACGGCGGATCTTGTCGTTTTCGTAATCCTCGAAGTTGCCCTCGAAGAATTCCACATGGGCGTCGCCCTCAAACGCCAGGATATGCGTGCACAGACGGTCCAGGAAGAAGCGGTCGTGCGAGATGATCACCGCGCAGCCCGCGAAATCCTCGATCGCCGCTTCCAGCGCCTGCAGGGTCTCCACGTCCAGATCGTTCGTCGGTTCGTCAAGCAGCAGCACGTTGCCGCCCGATTTCAGCAGTTTCGCCATGTGCACGCGGTTGCGTTCCCCGCCCGAGAGCAGGCCCACTTTCTTCTGCTGATCCGCGCCCTTGAAGTTGAAGGCACCGCAATAGGCGCGCGAGTTCACCTGCGCATCTCCCAGTTCGATCAGTTCCGCCCCGCCCGAGATTTCCTCCCAGACGTTCTTGTTCGCATCGAGCGCGTCGCGCGACTGATCGACATAGGCCAGCTTCACCGTGTCGCCCAGCGTGATCGTGCCCTCGTCCGGGGCCTCGGCGCCGACCAGCATCTTGATCAGCGTCGATTTCCCGGCGCCGTTCGGGCCGATCACCCCAAGGATGCCGCCCGGCGGCAGCGAGAAGCTGAGGTTCTCGATCAGAAGCTTGTCGCCCATGTGCTTCTTCAGGCCTTCGACCTCGATCACCTTGCCGCCGAGACGCGGCCCGTTCGGAATGATGATCTGCGCCTTGCCGACCCGTTCCTTGACGCCTTCCTCGGCCATCTTGTCGTAAGCCGCGATCCGGGCCTTGGATTTCGCCTGCCGGGCCTTGGCGCCGGCGCGGATCCATTCCAGCTCTTTTTCCATGACCTTCTGCTTGGCCTTGTCCTCGCGCGCCTCTTGTTCGAGCCGCTTGGCCTTTTGTTCCAGCCAGCTGGAATAGTTCCCCTCATAGGGGATGCCGCGGCCGCGCTCGAGTTCCAGGATCCACGAGGTGATGTCATCGAGGAAATAGCGGTCGTGGGTGACGCAAAGGATCGTGCCCTTGTAGTCGATCAGGTGCTTTTGCAGCCAGGCGATGGTCTCGGCGTCAAGGTGGTTGGTCGGTTCGTCCAAGAGCAGCATGTCGGGCGCTTCCAGAAGCAGCTTGCACAACGCCACCCGGCGGCGTTCGCCGCCCGACAGCGTCGCGACATTGGCGTCATCGGGCGGGCAGCGCAGCGCTTCGAGCGCGATATCGACCTGGCTGTCGAGATCCCAGAGGTTCTCGGCGTCGATCTCGTCTTGCAGACGCGCCATTTCCTCGGCGGTCTCGTCGGAATAGTTCATCGCCAGGTCATTGTAGCGCGCGATCTTGGCGGTCTTTTCCGCCACGCCCAGCATGACGTTTTCGCGCACCGACAGCGTTTCATCCAGCTGCGGCTCCTGCGAGAGATAGCCGACCTTGGCGCCCTTGGCGGCCCAGGCCTCGCCCTGAAAATCCTTGTCGATGCCCGCCATGATGCGCAACAGCGTCGATTTCCCGGCGCCGTTGACGCCGACGACCCCGATCTTGACGCCCGGAAGGAAGTTCAGGCGGATGTTCTCGAAGCATTTCTTGCCACCGGGATAGGTCTTGGAGACGCCATCCATGTGGTAGACATATTGATAGGAAGCCATTGCGCGCACCTTGGGAAAGGGAAGTTTGTGGCTAGATAGGGGAAACGGGGCCTTTGGGGAAGGGGTGAGCCGCCAAAGCCCACCGGGAGGGATGGATGCTGAAAGAGTTGCGCAACCTCTATCACGGGCGCTCGAAGCGGGCGCATCGGTTCCGTTATGCGCTGCTGGCCTTTGATCTGGCGACGATCCTGTTTGTCATCGTGACCTCGTTCCTGCCGATGACGCCGTGGATTCTGGTCGCCGATGTGGCGATCGGGGCGGTGATCGTGCTGGATTTCGCCGCGCGCTTCGCGGTCGAGGAACGCAAGCTTGCCTTTTGGCGGCGGCTGGCGACCTGGGCCGATGTGGTGGCGATGCTGTCGTTCCTGGCGCCGCTTCTGGGGGCGCAGCTGGGGTTCCTGCGGGTGCTGCGGACGGTGCGGCTGTTGCATGCCTATCAGATGCTGGGGCGGCTGCGGCAGGATTTCCGGCTGTTTCGCAAGCATGAAGAGGTGATTCTGGCGGCGGTCAATCTGGCGGTCTTCCTGTTCGTGATGACCGGGCTGATCCACGCGACGCAGGCCGGGCACAACCCGCAGATCGGCAATTACGCCGATGCGCTGTATTTCACCGTGACGACGCTGACGACGACGGGCTTTGGCGACGTGACGTTGCAGGGCACTTCGGGGCGGATGATCTCGGTGGTGGTGATGATCGTGGGGGTGACGCTGTTCCTGCGGCTGGCACAGGTGCTGTTCCGGCCGCTGAAGGTGCGTCACAAATGCCCCAGCTGCGGGCTCTTGCTGCATGATGCCGATGCGGTGCACTGCAAGCATTGCGGCGTGGTGCTGAAGATCGAGGACGAGGGGCTGGTGTGACCGGGCAGGGCGATCGGACATCCACCCCGCGGCGGAACCCGGAGACGGGGTGCGCTGTGCTCGGGTGCGGAAAGGAACCGGAAAAGCCTCGCGCTTGCCCGGAGCATACCCGAATTCCGGAGGAGCTCTGCGCGATTTTCCGCCTGTTGCCCGGCCCGGCGGACGTTCCCTCGGCCTGATGGAGCGTCTCCCGACCCTGACAGCGCCGCCTTTGATCAAAGCGCCGCCAGCAGCTTGCGCAGGTTGTCCGCCCGCCAGGGCTTGCCGCCGGGCGTGGTGACGCCTTCGGCATTCAGCGCTTTCGCAATCTCGGCGTAACTCGCGCCGGTGTCCTTCATCCTGCGGATGCGCGCGGCCATCTCGGCCTTGGCTTTGGGTTTGAGCGCGGTATGGGCCGCGGCCATCTCGCCCCAGGCGCGGAAATGCGTCACCGGGTCGAAGATCTGCCCGTCGATCAGCACCGGCACCGGGTCAAGCGCCATCACCCGCGGCGCGGCCTGCAAGCGGCCCCAAAGGCTTGCATGCGGGCGCCAGTGAAAGCTCTCGGCGAAATTGACCACGGCCAGGGTGGCGCCCATTGCCTCGGCCTTTGCCAGAAGCCGTTCGACCTCGGGCAGGATGGCGCTGGTGCCGCGATCCGCGCGGGTTTCCAGAAAGGCCTCCTCGGCCACCACCTGCCCGCCCTCGTCCTTTGCCCAGCGCCAAACCCGTTCGCGCTGATAGCGGATCGAGCGGCTGGCGGCGGCGGCTTCGTCGATGCCCCCGGGCAGGCGGGTGAAGCCCCGCCAGGGCACGGGAAGCGTCCAGTAAAAACCGATGATGCGCAGGGGGCTGTCCATGAGACCTCGACGCGGAATTTTCCGACAAAGCCCCGGCGGGGCCGGGTTGGCTGGCACAAAGGGCCATCAGCAAAGGAGATATCAGCGATGACCCGAGATTTCCACCTGCCCGACCCCGCCGATCTGCTCGAAGACGTGCTGGCCGCGGTACATCAGGCCGGGGCGATGCTCTGGACCGAGTTTCACCGCCCCGGCGGGCCGCGGGGGCAGGGCAGCCATGCCGCAATCGATGCCGAGATCGAGGCATTTCTGAAAGCGCAGTTGCTGGCGCTGCATCGCTGCGACTGGCGCGGCGAGGAACTGCCGCGCGAAGCGAGCGGCCATCCCGACGTCTGGGCGGTCGATCCGCAGGACGGCACCTCGGCCTTTCTGCGCGGCCATCGGGGGTCGGCGGTTTCGGTGGCGCTTTTGCGCCATGGGCAGCCGGTGCTTGGGGTGATCCATGCGCCGACTGCGCGCGCGGATGCGGGCGACGTGATCGCTTGGGCCGAGGGGCGGCGCCTCACACGCAACGGCCAGCCGGTCGGGCCGCTCGCCCCGCGTCGCCATGATGCCGCGACCGTCCTTGCGCTGAACGAACAGGCGGGCGATTTCGCCGCTGCCAACCATGCCCGCTTCGCCCCCGCCGCGCTGCGGGCGCTCCCCTCGATTGCCTATCGGCTGGCGCTGACCGCGGTGGGCGAGGTCGACGCGGCAATCAGTTTGACCCAAGGGCTCGACAGTTACGACATCGCCGCGGGCCATGCGGCGCTGATCGGGGCGGGCGGCGTGCTGGTGCAGGCGAACGGGGCGCCGGTCGTGCATGGCCGGGGCGGCTTTGCGGGCTGCATCGGTGGTCCGCCCTTCCTGCGCGCTGGCAGGGGATGATTCTCGGCTGCCGTGCGGTTGCGGCGCCCGATGTCGCCCATCCGCGCCCGGCCCCCTGCTGGCCCGACGACGCGCTTGATCTGGCCGAGGCGCTGTTGATGTTCGCGGCCCCCTGATCACCGGAATGCGGGCGGCGCCGTGAACGTCTCGGAGGGCCTTGAAGGGTGCTTTCAAGCCACCCTTCAAGCCTTGCTGCAAGCAAGGCTGCCAGGATCGTCAAGCCGTCTCGGAACAGAGACGGCACCTTGCCCAGCTCAGCTGCGCAGGGTGAGTCTTTCCCCGCGATGCGCTGCGATCTCTCGCAACCAAGCGCAGACGGAATGACGGGCTGCATGGCGAGCCAAAACATGGATCGCCGAACTACTGCTTGTTGTCAGGATTTTGCGGGGGCTCGTGGAGGCGGGTACCGGAATCGAACCGGTCTTCACGGATTTGCAATCCGCTGCGTAACCTCTCCGCCAACCCGCCGCCGTGAGGTGCCTCTCACCTACCCAATCACGCCGCCCCGTGCAAGGGGTCTTGCGCCGACTTTGCAGCTTGTTCCGTGCACCATGGTATGCAAAACCGGGCGCAGCCTGCCGCCGACCGTTGCTCCCTTGCGACTTCTGTGGCAAAACCGCGCAACGCAACGCTCAGACGGAAGAGTTCCCCCATGCCGGATTTCGCCGCCCGCCGCACCATGATGGTCGACACCCAGGTTCGCCCCAATGACGTGACGAAATTCCCGATCATCGAAGCGATGCTGGCCGTCCCCCGCGAGGCCTATGTGCCCGATGCCCGCCGCGAGGCCGCCTATGTCGGCGAAAACCTCGATCTGGGGCAGGGGCGCTGGCTGCTCGAGCCGCGCAATTTCGCCAAGATGCTCGATGCGCTCGATATCCAGCCCGGCGATCTCGTGCTCGATATCGGGGCGGGCATGGGCTATTCCTCGGCCGTCCTCGCGCGGATGGCGAAAGCCGTCGTCGCGCTGGAGGAAGGCACGCTGGCCGCCTCGGCCGAGGCGCATCTGTCGGTGCAGGACATCGAGGGCGTGACCGTCGTCGAAGGGCGGCTGGAGGCGGGCGTCGCCGACGAGGGGCCCTATGACGCGATCGTGATCGAGGGCGGCGTCGAGCAGGTGCCCGCGGCGATCGAGGCGCAGCTGAAGGAAGGCGGCCGGATCGCGGCGATCTTCATGCAGGGGCCCCTGGGCACGGTGCGGATCGGCCGCAAGATCGATGGTCTGGTGGCCTGGCGCGATGCGTTCAACGCCGCGGCACCGGTGCTTCCGGGCTTCACCTGCGCAAAAGAATTCGTCCTCTGATTGCCTTTGCCTCCGAATTGGGCTCATATCGGCGGAAATGAATGTTAACGCCGTAGAACGGCGGGACAGCCGCCGGGCAGCGGTGCAGCAAGAGGATGCGAGGCATGACGCGCAGACAGTTCAAACCCCTTCTTCTGGCCACCGTCGCCGGGCTTGGCCTTCTGGCCGGGTCGCTTTCCGCCTCGGCCGAGACGCTGGCCGATGCGCTGGTCTCGGCCTACAAGGTCTCGCATCTGCTGGAGCAGAACCGCGCCACGCTGCGCGCCGCCGACGAGGATGTGGCGACCGCCGTTTCGGCGCTGCGTCCGGTGGCGAAATGGGGGGCAGAGTTTTCCCGCAGCCGCTGCAACATGCCGTCGACCTTCCTGACCAGCTGCGACGGCCACTGGGATGAGCTGTCGGCGACGATGGCGCTGACGCTTGACTGGACGCTGTTCGACTTTGGCCGCAATCGGCTGACGGTGGATATCCAGAAGGAAACCGTTCTGGCGACGCGGGCTGCGCTGCTCTCGACCGAACAGGATGTGCTGCTCTCTGCCGTCAAGGCCTATGCCGATGCCAAGGCCACGGCCGAACAGGTGGCGATCACCGAGAATTCGGTGCGGGTGATTTCCGAACAGCTGAAGGCCGCGCAGGATCGGTTCGATGTCGGCGAAGTGACGAAGACCGACGTGTCGCAGGCGGAAGCGTCTTTGGCGGGGGCGCGTGCCTCGCTGGCGGCGGCGCAGGGCGAATACAAGGCCGCGCGCGAGGCCTACAAGGCGGTGATCGGGCATTATCCCGAACGCCTGTCGCGCCTGCCGAAAGCGCCGAAGCTGCCGAAGACCACCGCCGAGGCGAATGCGACGGCGCTGCGGCTGCATCCCGTCATCAAGCAGGCCCAGCATCTGGTGTCGGCGGCCGATCTGGGGGTGGAGCTGGCCTTTGCCCAGCATCTGCCGACGGTGACCGGAGAGGCGCAGCTGGCCGATCCGAAAGACACCGGGCGCAAATCCACCCTGACGCTGTCGATCGGGCAGCCGATCTATTCCGGCGGCGCCATCGCCTCGGCCAACCGCAAGGCGGTTGCCAACCGCGACAAGGCCCGGGCCGGGCTGAGCCAGGCGGGGGTGGAAGTGGCGCAGGCCGTCGCCAATGCCTTTGCCGGCATCGATGTCTACCGGGCGCAGATCAACGCCTATGACCAGCAGATCCAGGCCGCCGATCTGGCCTATCAGGGCGTGCGCGAGGAAGCGACGCTGGGCGCGCGGACGACGCTGGACGTGCTGAATGCCGAACAGGACCTTCTTGATGCAAAAGCTTCGCGGATTTCGGCGGAAGCCTCGTTGCAGGTAGCATATTATCAACTTTTGTCCGCTATGGGACTCTTGACGGTAGAAAACCTCAAGCTCGGGATCCCCACCTATGACCCCGCAGCCTACTACAACGCGGTGCAGAACGCGCCTCTCAGCGATCAGGGCAAGGCTCTTGATCGTGTCTTGCGCGCCATCGGCAAGAACTGAGTTCTTGTGCCCCGCGTGGCTGTGACTGGGTGTGACCCGGCTTCCCTCGGACGGCGTCCTCGGGAGGAGGAATTCTGCTTAATTCAAACAGCCGGACCTTGTGTCGGCCAGAGAGCAGGATTGGGAGCATGATGTCCGAACCCGAAACGAAAATCGAAATTGAAGACGTCCTGTCGTCGATCCGTCGTCTGGTCTCGCGCGATATCGGGGCGGCGCGGCCGATGCCGGTGACCCCGCCTGCGCCCGCTGCGGCCCCCGCCGCGGTTGCGCCGGAGACCATGCCCGCGCCGCAACCGGCCGAGGCGGATTGCCTGGTGCTGACCCCGGCGCTGCGGATCGGCGAGGAGGCGGAAGAGATCGCGGCGGCGGCCGAAAGCGCGCCCGAAATCGAAACCGCGTTCGGGCCCGCGTTCGGGGCGGAGCTGGAGAGCGAAATCGAAGCGGCCATCGAAAGCGCGGCCGAGGTCGCAGAGGCGGCGCTGACCTCCCCCGAGGAGACGGCAGAAGCCGCGCCGGTCGCGGCGGAAATCCTCGACTTTGCCGCCCCTTCCGCCGCGCTCGACCCTGCGTTTGCCGAGGAAGCCGAGGCGGCCGCGCCGCTTGTGCCCGCCGAAGCCGCTGCCGAAATCCCTGTCGAACCCGCTGTCGACACCGCCGCCGATCTGGCCGTCGAGACCCCTGCCGAAGCCGATGTCGGCCCGGCTTTCGACGCTTCTGCGCCGTTCCTGCTGCAACCCTCCGCGGCGGTCTCGCCTTCCGACATCCGTCCCTTTGCCGTCGTGCCCGCCTCGCGTCCGATGACCGAGGCCGAGGTGCTGCTGGCCGAAGCCGAGGCGGCCTTGGCCGAAACCGGGGTCGTGCTGGAAGATGCCTCGAGCGCGATCGATGCCGCGGGCGAGGGCGATGCGGCACTGGCCGAGACGCCCGCCGATCCGCGTGCCGGGACGGCGATCGATCTGGGCGACGAGCTGTCGCGGCTGGAAAGCACGATTGCCGAGCTTGAGGCCGCGGTGGCCGAAAGCGGCTTCGACTTCGAGCCGGACACCGGCCATCCCTTTGCGCTGGAGCCCGAAGCGGCCGGCGCCGAGCTTCCCGACGCCTTCGAGGCCGACGTGCGTCAGGCGATCGAAACTCCCGCCCCGGAGGCGCTTGCGGAGCCCCCGGCCGAGGATGTCACGGCCCCGGCCGAGGATCTCGCCGCGTCGGCCGAGCCGGTCGCCGAACCGCTTGCGGACAGCGCCGAGGCCTGGAGTGCCGATGCCGCCGAAGAGGCGATCGAGGCCGCGGCCGAGGCGGAGCAGCTGGCGCAACAGGATCACGCGGCGGAAGTGCTGGCCGAGATGACCGCGCCCGAACCGCAGGGCGACAGCGGCCCCGAAGAGCCCGGGGTCGGCATGGACTGGGCCGAGGCGACGCTCAATCTGGCGCGTCGGACCCCGCCGCGGCGTCTGGCCGTCTCGGAGGCCGAGGAGACGGTGCAGGACGCCGCCACGATGCGCTCGAGCTACGAGGAGCTGCGCGAGGAGCTGGCGCAGGATCTGGACGAGGCCGCGGAGCTTTACCCCGAAGATCTGGTGCCGTCCTATGAGGACGGGCTGATCGACGAGACGGTTCTGCGCGACATGGTGGCCCAGCTCGTGCGCGAGGAGCTGCGCGGCAGCCTGGGCGAGCGGATCACCCAGAATGTCCGCAAGCTGGTGCGCCGCGAAATCCAGCGCGCGCTGCTGGGGCAGGATTACGACTGATCCGGCCCCGGCGCGGCCCCCGTCGCGCCGAAGGCCCCCCGCGACCCCCCCCGGAAATGAAAACGGCGCGCCCCTGGCGCGCCGTTTTCCGTCTCTGGCAGGGCAGGGGCGGTCAGGCCGCCTCTGCTTCCTCTGCCGCGATCCGCCGTTCGCTTTCTTCGCGCGACAGTGCCACCGAGGTCCGCACCCCTTTCGACACGAATTCCATCAGCCCCTTGACCACGCGCTCGTTCGGGTCGATCCCGGCGCAGGACAAGACCTCGCGCCCATCGCGCGAGCGCGCCCAGCGGGCGATCTGCTCGGGGCCGTTGCCGTATTTCTTGTCATCGGCAATCGCATCATCCAGAGCCGCCAGGACGACCGCGGCAAACAGCTTGCGCGCCCTCTGACCTTGCTCATAGTTGAATGCGGAGCCGTCAACGAAATCGCGCATTATTCCGTCCTTTGTTATTGCTCTTGCGTTTGCTGGCGTGGCGGCCATCTAGGCCCCCTGCCCACCGATTCGATATGCCCTGAAAGGCATGTCCGGCATGCGCATGGTGCATGGCTTGCCGCAACAGCCCCCGTATTTAGGTGCCGTTAACGGCAACACCGGCGCATATATGGTTACCAAACCGTTGCGTTCAAGTCCGGAGCGTGCAAAACAAGGGGTATTGCGCGACGCCGCGTTTTTGCGCTTCGACCGCGCGGCGCCGCCTGTCCTTTGGGCGCGCCGCAAATCGGGCGCGGGCTTCACGCTTTTGTGATCGCCTCCACCGCCCGCAACTGCGCCTCTCCGGCCTGCATCGGCCCCTCCAGCGCATCCAGCCGCAGCTGCGCCAGCGCCTTGCCGCCCGATTGCGTGTAAAGCGTGCCGACGGTCTTGCCGCCCGCCCCGATCGGCGTGCCCACCGGCGCCGCGCCCGAAATCGCCAGCTGCACCAGCCCCTTGCGTAGCTCTGTCTTGTGCTTCATCCGCGCCGTGACCTCCTGCCCGACATAGCAGCCCTTGCGGAAATCGACGCCGTGAAGCCGTTCGAACCCGGCTTCCAGGATATAGGTCTCGGGCGTCAGCTCGATGCCGGTGGCGGGGATCAGATGCGCCACGCGCAGCGCATCCCAGTCGCTGCCATCGTCGCCATCCCGGTCGCCGTAAAGCCGCCAGCCCAGTTCCGGATGGCGCGGATCGGAGAGGGCGCCTTCGGGCGCGGGGCCGGTGCCGCAAAAGACCGACAGCGCCGAGGGCGCGATCGCCACATCGGCGCGCAGACGATACATGTTCAGCCGTGCCACGGTGGCCTCGGCAATCGCGGCCTCGATATCGAGCAGGATCGCCTCGCCCCGCGCGATCAGGAAGAAATCCGCCAGATACTTGCCCTGCGGCGTCAGCAGCGCGGCGTAAAGCGGCCCCTCGGCCAGCCGCCGCAGGTCATTGGAGACAAGGCCCTGCAGGAAATGCTCGCGGTCCTGGCCGGTGATGTCGAAGATCTTGCGCATGGCGCCCCCCTTTTTCCCCATTATGGGGCGGCGGGCTCATTCCACAAGCTGCATCCGGCACAGGGTGGCATAGGCGCCGCCGCGGGCCAGCAGATCCTCGTGCGTGCCCTCTTCCACCACCTGCCCCTCGACGATCACCACGATCTTGTCGGCATGCCGCACCGTCGAGAGCCGGTGCGCGATCACCAGCGTGGTGCGGCCCTGCGACAGGGTCGTCAGCGCCTCGGCCACCTTCGCCTCGGAGGCGGTGTCAAGCGCCGAGGTCGCCTCGTCCAGAAGCAGGATCGGCGCATCGCGCAGCACGGCCCGGGCGATGGCGACGCGCTGGCGCTGCCCGCCCGAGAGCGCCGAGCCGCGCGGACCGGCGGGGGTGTCGAGGCCAAGCGGCATCGCCTCGGTGAATTCGCGCACATGCGCCACCTCGATGGCGCGGGCCAGCACCTCGGGCGCGACATCGGTCCGGCCCAGCAGGATGTTTTCCCTGATCGTCTCGTCAAAGAGCGCGGCATCCTGCGTCACCATCGCGAAAAGCCCGCGCAACACCGCCGGATCGAGCGCGGTGATCGGCACGCCGCCCAAGGTGATCGCCCCCGACTGCGCCTCGACCAGACGGGTCAGCAGGTTGAAGACGCTCGATTTCCCGGCGCCCGAGGGGCCGACAAGCGCGGTGGTCTTGCCCGCCTCGGCGGTGAAGGAAAGCCCGCGCAGGACCGGCTTTTGCCCATAGGAAAGGTCGACCTGATCGAAGCGGATCAGCGTCGTCGCCGGCGCCGCGGCGGGACGGGCGGGGGCAAAGACGCCGGGCGCGATGTCAAGCACCTCGTAAAGCCGCTCGAGGCTGGCGCGGGCCGATTGCCAGGTGCCCGCCAGCCCGCCCAGACGCCGCAGCGGCTGAAAGGTCAGGGTCATCGCGGTGAAGAAGGACATGAACTCGCCCACCGTGCGTTCGCCCGAGGTGATTTCGGGGGCGGCCATCAAGAGCACGGCAAAGAAGCCAAGCCCGGTCATCACGTCGATCAGCGCGGGCACGATCGACTGCGAGAAGCTCATCTTCACCAGCGCCCGGCGGATCCGCTGCACCAGCGCGGTGAAGCGGCCCAGCTGATAGTCCTCCATCTGGTAAAGCTTCACCGCGGCGATGCCGTGAAACACCTCGTCGAGCCGCGTCGCGCGCTGGCCGGATTCGTCGCGCATCTGCCGGGTCTTGCGGCGGATGTAGCGCTGCGCCATCGCGGTCGGCGCGATCAGCAGCGGCGCCCCGATCAGCGCCGCCAGCGTCCAGCGCCAGTCGATCGCCAGCGCGACAACAAAGAGCGACACCAGCGACACCGCATCGCGCCCCGCCCCGGAGACGAAGACGCTCCAGACCCCCTGCACCGCCTGGGTGTCGCCCTGCACCCGGTCGATCAGCGCGCCGGGCGGGTTGGTCTGGAAGAAGCTTTGATCCAGCCGCAGGATGTGGCGGACGATGTCGATCTGCATCGCCGTCGAGGAGGCCTGCGCCACCGCGGTCAGCAGCGTCTTGGACGCGACCGAGGTGATCGCCCGGATCAGGAACAGCCCGAAGATCGCCGCGCCGACCCACATCACCGCGCCGGTCTGGCCCTGCGCGAAGACCCGGTCGAAGAGCGGCTCGATCATCCAGCTGAGCAGGCCAAGCGTCGATCCCTCGATCATCAGAAGCAGCATGGCCACCGCCATCAGCAGCCATTGCTGCCGCAGGTAGTCGCGCCAGATCCGCGCGAAGATCCGCGACGAGGAGGGGGCGGAGGGGGAAGAACTGGTCGCGCGGTCCTCGGTCTTTGCCTGTGGCATGGCGGATCGATAGCCGGAAAGCCCGGATGTCACAAGCGGGGCCCGGTTTGTGACGGATACAAGCGCGGTCGTTGACCGGCCCGGGGCGCTTCGCTACCGCTGACGGATCAATCGGAGAGACCGCATGAGCCTTGCCCAGGGACGTTCCTATCTTGCCATTCCCGGCCCCTCGGTGATGCCCGACCGGGTGCTGCGCGCGATGCACCGCGCCGCGCCGAACATCTACGAGGGCGATCTGATCGATCTGACCGCGCGGGTGATGACCGATCTGCGCCGCGTCGCGCTCTGTTCCGGCCATGTGGCGATCTATCTGGCCAATGGCCACGGCGCCTGGGAAGCCGCGATCTCGAACCTGTTTTCGCGCGGCGATACCGCGCTTTCGCTGATCACCGGGCGGTTCGGGCTGGGCTGGGCGCAGCATGCCCGGTCGCTGGGGGTGACGGTCGAGACGCTTGATTTCGGCATCAAGGCGCCGGTCGATCCGGCCCGGGTCGAGGCCGCGCTGCGCGCCGATACCGCCCGCAAGATCAAGGTCGTGCTGCTGACCCATGTCGATACCGCCTCGTCGGTTCTCAACGATGTCGCGGCGGTGCGGGCGGCAATCGATGCCGCGGGCCATCCGGCGCTGCTGGCGGTCGATTGCATCGCCTCGCTGGGCTGCGATGAGTTCCGCTTTGACGACTGGGGCGTCGATGTGATGGTGGCGGCGAGCCAAAAGGGGCTGATGGTGCCGCCGGGTCTGGGCCTCGTCTGGGTTTCCGACAAGGCGGTGGCGGCCTGCAAGGGCGCCGGTCTCGTCACGCCCTATTGGGACTGGGGGCCGCGGATCTTCGCGCAGGAATACTGGCAGCAATTCGGCGGCACGGCGCCGACGCATCACCTCTTCGGTCTGGCCGAGGCGCTGCAGATGATCCTCGACGAGGAAGGCCTGCCACAGGTCTGGGCGCGGCATCGCACCCTGTCCCGCAGCGTCGCCGCGGCTTTCGAGGCCTGGGGGCAGGGCGGGGATATCGCGCTCAATGTGCCGGTGGCGGCGCATCGTTCGGGCGCGGTGACGGCGGCGCGGATCGGGCAGGGCGGCGCGGCGCGGCTGCGCGCCTGGTGCGAGACAGAGGCGGGGGTCACGCTCGGCATCGGCCTTGGCATGGCGGCGCCCGGCACGCCCGAGGCGGGGGATTTCCTGCGCATCGGCCACATGGGCCATGTGAACGCCCATATGGTGCTGGGCGTTCTGGCGACGATGGAGGCCGGTCTGCAAGCTTTGGGCCTTGCCCATGGCGGTGGCGGCATTCAATCTGCCGCCGCGGTGATCGCCGCGGGCTGAGCCTCAGTTCGGCGCGTGGGTCTCAAGCCATTTCCGCATCCAGTCGATCTCGGCCGTCTGCGCCGCGATCACGTTCTGCGCCAGCTTTCGCACCTCGGGATCGGCGCCGTTTTCCAGCACGATCTTTGCCATGTCGATGGCGCCCTGATGGTGGCCGATCATGCCGCGGACGAAATCCACATCGGCATTGCCGGTGAAGTCGATCGCCATCGCCTGATGCATCTTCGCATTGGCGTCGATATAGGCGGTGGTCGAGGGGGCGGCATCGGCGGTGGCGCTCATGGCATGGCCGGAATGGCCCTCCATCGCCTGTTCGGCACGGGCCGTCGCGGCAACGGGCAGCGCCAGCGCAAGGCCAAGCGCGGTGACGGCAAGGAAACGGGGACTGCGGTGCGGGGTCATGGGCGCCTCCTGAAACGGGAATGCCCTACTGTCGGGCAGAATCCCGCCCCGCGCAATTCAAGGCTGCGCGCATTTGCGTGAGCGTTAACGGGACCGTTCTCTGGCCCGGTCGAGCGCGCCGGGCAGGGCCTTTGCCAGCGCCGCCATCTCGGCCTCCGGCCCGCAGGAGATGCGGATGCAGCGGTCCATCGGCGCGACGGCGGGCTTGCGCACGAAGATGTCGGCGGCGGTCAGCTCCTCCAGCACGGCGCGGGCAAAGGCGCCGTCCCCGCCGCAATCGACGGCGACGAAATTCGTCGCCGAGGGCAGGGCGCTCAGCCCGTTATCTGCCGCAATCGCCGCAATCCGATCGCGCGAGGCCGCCACCAGACGGCGCATGTAGACCTGCCAGGTGGTGTCCGACAGCGCCGCAAGGGTACCGGCCTGGCTGATCCGGCTGATGCCGAAATGGTTGCGGATCTTGTCGAAGGCGGCAATCAGCGGCGCCGCGCCGAGCGCATAGCCCACCCGGGCGCCTGCCAGCCCATGCGCCTTCGAAAAGGTGCGCATCCGGATCACCCGGGGGTCATCGGCCGCAACCGGCGCCGCCGTGCCCTCGGGGGCGAGTTCGACATAGGCCTCGTCAAGCACCATCAGTGTGCCTTCGGGCAGGTGATCCAGCATCGCGGCGATCACCGCGCCCGGGTGATGGCTGGCCATCGGATTGTCCGGATTGGCGATGTAAAGGAGCTTCGGCCGGACCTGCTGCGCCAGCGCCAAAAGCGCCTCGGGGTCTTCGGCATCGTTGCGGTAGGGCGCCTTGTGCAGGACCCCGCCAAAGCCCGCGACATGGAAATTGAAGGTCGGATAGGCGCCCTCCGAGGTCACCACCGCATCGCCCGGTTTCAGAACCATCCGGCAGAGCGTGCCCAGAAGCCCGTCGATCCCCTCGCCCACGACCACATTTTCGACGCCGCAGCCATGCGCGTGGGCCAGCGCCACCTTCAGATCGTGGTTTTCCGGGTCGCCATACATCCAGGCCTCGCCCGCCGCCGCCGCCATCGCGGCGATCGCGCGGGGGGAGGGTCCGAAGCCGTTTTCATTCGCGCCAAGCCGCGCCCGAAACGGGCGGCCGCGCAGGCGTTCCTGCGTTTCGGGGCCGACAAAGGGCACGGTGGCGGGCAGGCTGGCGACAAGCGGCGTGAGACGGATCTGGGTCATGCGCCATGGCTAGGGGCTTTGGCGCCCTGCGTAAAGCCGGTTTCGCAGCGTCATGCGCGCGCGGGCGGGCGCGATGTGCTTTGATGACGCAAACGGAACGCGAAGCGGGGGGAGGCGATGGACAGGCTGACGTTGCAACGGGTCGAGGGGGTGGCGGTGGTGACGCTGAACCGCCCCGACAAGATGAATGCGGTCGATTTCGCGATGATCGACGAGATGATCGCGCTGGCCGGGCAATTGGCCGCCGAACCGGGCCTGCGGGCGGTGGTGCTGCGCGGCGAGGGCCGGGCCTTTTGCGCCGGGTTGGATGTCGCGAATTTCTCCGCTTTGGCCCTGGGCGACCCCGAGGCGCTGATCGCGCCCCGCAGCCACGGCGATGCGAACCGGTTCCAGCAGTTTTCGCTGTGCTGGCGCGCGCTGCCGGTGCCGGTGATCGCGGCGCTGCACGGCGTCGTCTTCGGCGCCGGGCTGCAGCTGGCCGCCGGGGCCGATATCCGCATTGCCGCGCCGGGCACGCGGCTTGCGGTGATGGAGATGAAATGGGGGCTGATCCCCGACATGGGCGGCATGGTGACCCTGCCCGAGCTTTTGCGCGCCGACGTGCTGCGGCGGATGACCTACACCGCCGAGGAAGTCCCGGGGGAAGAGGCGCTGCGGCTGGGTCTGGTCACCGAACTGGCCGAAGATCCGCTGATGCGGGCGCTGGATCTGGCCCGCGCGATTGCCGGGCGCTCGCCCAGCGCGATCCGGGCGGCGAAGCGGCTGGTCACGGCGGCCTATGCCGCGCCCGCGGCCGAGGTCTTGCAGCTGGAAAGCCGCGAACAGATCGCGCTGATCGGCAAGCCCGACCAGATGGCGGTCATCGCCGCCAACATGGCCGGACGGGCGCCGAAATTCGGCTGATCAGATCGAGAGTTTCTTGAAGATCGGTTCCGGGATGGCGCGGATCACCCGCATCACCGGCCCCCAGATCCTGGCCGTGTAGATCACGTTGCGGCGTTTGGCGATGCCCTGCGCGATATCCTCGGCCACGGCCTCGGGCGTCGTCATGAAAGGCAGCGTCATTCCCGCGGTCATCCGGGTGGCCACGGGGCCGGGCTTCACCGTCATCACCTGCACGCCGCGGCGGCCCAGCCGGTTGCGCAGCCCCGACAGATAGGTGGCAAACCCCGCCTTTGCCGCGCCGTAAACATAGTTGCCGATCCGCCCCCGGTCGCCCGCGACCGAGCCGATGCCGACGACGACACCCGCGCCGCGGGCTTCCAGCACCGGGGCCAGCAGGCTCAGAAACGTCGCGGGGCCGGTGAAATTGTCAGCGATCACCCCGGCGATCAGCCCGGGATCGGCGTCGATCGCCGCCTGATCCGGCATCGCGCCGACGAAAGAGGCCGCATTCAGCACGCCCTCGCAAGCGGCCAGCCGGGCCACCAGCGCGGGATAACCGGCGCTGTCGCGGGCATCAAAGGCCACGACCTCGGCCGCCGCCGCGCCCCGCAGCCGCAGATCCTGCGCCAGCGTTTCAAGATCGGCCAGATTGCGACCGGCCAGAAACAGGCTTGCGCCGTCGCCCGCCAGACGGCGCAGGAAGGGGCGGGCCATCTCCGATCCGGCCCCCAAAATGATCCAGCTCTGCATCTCAGGGGCTCCTCAGCTTCAGCCGACGGACAAGGTCGGTCTCATAGGCCCGGGCGGGATCGGCTTGCGCCACCTCCTGCCGCCAGGCGTCCAGTTCGGGATACATGGCGGGGATATGCGTCCCCCCGGCCAGGGCATCCTTGGCGAAATAAAGCCGCCCGCCCGCCGCGACGGTGTCTTCCTCCAGCGTGCGGATCAGATCGCGGGCGGCGGAACGGTTCGGGAAATCGACGGCCAAGGTATAGCCCTCCATCGGGAAGGACAGATACCCGGCCCGCCCCGGCCCCATCCGCTTGAGCACGGCCAAGGGCGAGGCCAGGCCCGAAGTGGCGATCCGGTCGAGCATGGCCCGCAGCGCCTCCGCCGCCGCCAGCGGCACGACGCATTGAAACTGATGAAAGCCGCGCCTGCCGTAAAGCCGGTTCCAGTCGAGGATCCTGTCGAGCGGAAAGAAGAACTCCGCCATTGTCCGCACCACCGTCCTCCCGGCTGCAGGCACACGGGCATAGTAAGCCGCGTTGAAGGCCCGCACGACAGGCGCCGAGAGCGCGAAATGCGGCGCATCCAGCGGCACTTTCGCCGGTTTTCCGCGTGTCCTGACCAGACCGCGGGCGACCTCGCCCTCTTCGAAGATGCCGCGGCCAAGGCTGGCGCCGGTGGCGGTGGCATCGATCCAGCCCACGGTATAGGTCGCGGTCGATTGGTCGAGCAGGGTCAGGTGCCGGTCCCAATCCCGCGCGCGCCGCTCGGTGACCAGCATCACCGTGCCCGCGCAGGGCGCCAGCCGCAGCTTCGCGCGCAGGATCGTCCCGGTCTGGCCCAGCCCGCCGACGGTGGCGCGAAACAGGCCGGTGCCCGGGGTCACTGTCACTTCGGCGCCATCCTGCCAGAGCGTGATCTCGGCCACATGGGCGCCGAAACTCCCCGCATGGTGGTGGTTCTTGCCATGCACATCCTGCGCGATGCAGCCGCCCAGCGTGGCAAAGCCGGTGCCGGGCATCACCGCGGGCAGAAAGCCGCGCGGCGCGAAGGCCGCGGCCACCTCGCCGATGCGGACCCCGGCTTCCAGCTCGAGGATCCCGGTCTCGGCGTCAAAGGCCAGGAAGCGGTCCAGCCCGCTCATGTCGATGGCGCGGCCGCCATGGTTCAGCGCGGCATCGCCATAGGACCGGCGCATGCCGAAGGCGGGGGCGGGGTCAAGGCGGGCAAGGTCGCTCGCGCGGTCGGGCCGCGCCACCGTGCCCGAGGCCCGCAGCGCCCGTCCCCAGCCCGAATAATCCTTGGGGCGGAAGGCCATCGCCGCCCCCTATGCCGTCGCCCGGGCGGCGGCGCGCTCGGCGATCGGAAAGACCGCCAGGCCAAGGGCGATGGCAAACCAGAGCGTGGTGAGCCGGATCACCGCCGTCGCCGGAACCGAGATTTCGAGCGGCACGCCATCGAGTGACAGTAGCGCCACCATCGCCGCCTCGGCGCCGCCAAGCCCGCCGGGGGCGCCGGTCAGACCGCCCGCCAGCGTGGCGAAGACGAAGATCGAGACGGCTTTCCACAGGGCGATCTCGGCGCCAAGGAAGCCCAGAAGCAGATGAAAGGCATAGCCCTCGGCCAGCCAGCCGAGGAAGCCGAGCCCCAGCGCCAGCGCCAGCGTCGGCCCGTGGCAGAAGCGCGTCAGCCGCCGCGCGGCGCCGCGGGCGCGGGCAAAGGCGCGCGGAAAGCGGCCAAGGGCGCGGTAAAGCCGGGTGACCAGCGCGGACAGAAGCCGCGGCCGCGTCGCGGTGACGGCGGCGGCCAGCGCCAGCGCGGCCACCGGCACCGCCCCGGCGATCCGGTCCGCGGCCAGGGTCAGCGCCAGCGCAAGCAACAGCGCCATCACGGCCAGATCGCCTGCCCGGTCCATCAGGGCCAGCGGCGCCGTGCGTTCCAGCGTCCAGCCGGTCTCGCGCCGCAGCCAGCGCATCCGCACGAGTTCCCCCAGCCGCCCGGGCGTGACCGACATCGCAAAGCCGCCCAGATAATGGCGCAGGTTCTGCCAAAGCCCCGTCGGCAGGCCCAGCCGTCGCGCCAGCCCGTGCCAGCGCAGGCCGCGCAGCAGATAATTCCCCGCCGAGAGCGCCAACAGGATCGCCACCTGCCAGGGCTGCAACCGGGCCAGCTGCGCGCCGATCTCGGCCCAGCCGGTGGCGGTGCCAAGGCTCCAGAGCCCAAGCCCGACAAGGGCGATCAGACCGAACATCAGCCCCTGGTCGCGCCCGGGGCGCGCAGGATTGGGGGCGGAGATGTCGGGACCGTGGTTCATCATGCCCCGTCCTCTACGGGCCAACTTGGGCAGCAAGATGACGCTGTTACGCATGCGCAAACCCTGTTTGCCGGCAGGAAGGGGCGCTGCCCCTCGCGGCTTTGCCGCTCACCCCGGCGTATTTACACCAAGAAAAAGCAGCGGGTCTTTTTCTTGGTGCAAGTACGCCCTTCGCGCCGCAGGCGCAAAGCCCCGCCGCAGGCGGGGCCCTGCCTTGACAGTCAATCGACGATCGTCGCCTCGGTGGCGGCGCGCAGCTCCGCCTCGGTCACGCCGTCCGCCAGTTCGACGATCTTGAGGCCGCCGGGCACCACATCCAGCACGCCGAGGTTCGAGATGATCCGGTTCACCACCGCCTTGCCGGTCAAAGGCAGAGTGCAGGCGTGCAGCACCTTCGATTCGCCCGCCTTGTTGGTGTGATCCATCACCACGACGACGCGCTTGACCCCGGCCACAAGGTCCATGGCGCCGCCCATGCCCTTGACCAGCTTGCCCGGGATCATCCAGTTCGCCAGATCGCCGGTTTCCGACACTTCCATCGCGCCCAGAATCGCCATCGCGATCTTGCCGCCGCGGATCATCCCGAAACTGGTCGCACTGTCGAAATAGGCGGTCTGCGGCAATTCGGTGATCGTCTGCTTGCCCGCGTTGATCAGATCGGGGTCTTCCTCGCCCTCATAGGGAAAGGGCCCCATGCCGAGCATGCCGTTTTCCGATTGCAGCGTCACCGACACCCCCTCGGGGATGAAGTTCGGCACCAGCGTCGGAATCCCGATGCCGAGGTTCACATAAGTCCCGTCTTTCAGTTCCTTGGCGGCCCGCGCCGCCATCTGGTTGCGATCCCAGGCCATGATCACACCTCCCGTTTTTCGTGCGCGGTCGCGCGGGCGGCGGAACCGGTTCCCACTTCCGCCTGCGCAACTTCGCGTTTGCGCGTGGTGCGTTGCTCGATCCGCTTCTCGTGTTGGCCCTGAATCAGCCGGTGCACATAGATCCCGGGCAGGTGGATATGGTCGGGGTCCAGCGCGCCCAAGGGCACGATCTCCTCGACCTCCATCACGCAGACTTTCCCGCACATCGCGGCGGGCGGGTTGAAGTTGCGCGCGGTCTTGCGGAACACCGCATTGCCCGAGGGATCGGCCTTCCAGGCCTTGACGATCGACACATCGGCGATGATGGCGCGTTCAAGGATATAGGTCTCGCCGTCGAAGTCCTTGTGCTCCTTGCCCTCGGCCACCACGGTGCCGACGCCGGTCTTGGTGTAGAACCCGGGGATGCCGCAGCCGCCCGCCCGCATCCGCTCCGCCAGGGTGCCCTGCGGGTTGAATTCAAGTTCCAGCTCGCCCGACAGATACTGGCGCATGAATTCGGCATTCTCGCCGACATAGGAGGAGATCATCTTCTTGATCTGCCGGGTATCCAAGAGCTTGCCCAGACCGAACCCGTCCACGCCGCAGTTGTTCGAGGCGATGGTGATATCCTTGATGCCGCTTTCGACCAGCGCATCGATCAGCATTTCGGGGATGCCGCAAAGGCCGAACCCCCCCGCCGCCAGCGTCATCCCGTCGGAGAGAAGCCCGTCAAGGGCCTCTCGCGCCGAGCCGTAGATCTTGTTCATGAAACCCTCCCGTTACCTTGCGCAAAGCTTGGCAAGGCAACGGGTCCAAGTCAATTGCCGCGTTGCGGCGAGGGGTCAGTCCTCGACCACGTCCGCTTCGGGCGCGGCTTTTTTCGGGGCGGCCTTCTTCGCCGCGGGCTTCTTGGCGGCGGTCTTGGTCGCCGTCTTGGTCGCGGCCTTCTTTGCCGCCGGTTTCTTCTCGGCGGCGGGCTTGGCGGCCTTTTTCGGCGCCGCCTTCTTGCCGCCTTTCGAGGCCTTGGCCTCCAGCAGCGGCAGGGCTTCTTCCAGCGTCATCGCCTCGGGCTCCGTGCCCTTGGGCAGCGTCGCATTGACCTTGCCCCATTTCACATAGGGCCCGTAGCGGCCGGGCATCACCTGCACCACGCCGCCCTCCGGGTGTTCGCCCAGATCCTTCAGCGGTTGCGCCGCCGCGGCCGAGCCACGGGCGCCACCGCGGGCCAGTTTCTGCGCCAGCACTTCGACGGCGCGGTTCATGCCGATGGTGAAGACCTCTTCGACATCGGGCAGGTTCGCGTAGGTGCTGTTGTGCTTCACATAGGGGCCGAAGCGCCCGATGCCCGCCTCGACCAGGGCGCCATCCTCGGGGTGATTGCCGATCGGGCGCGGCAGGTTCAGCAGTTGCAGGGCGCGCTCAAGATCGATGCTTTCGGGCGACCAGCCCTTGGGCAGGCTCGCCCGCGGCGGTTTCGGAATCTCTTCGCTTGCCTCGCCCTTTTGCACATAGGGGCCGAAACGGCCGACGCGCAGCGTGATCTGCGCGCCCTCGTCCTCGCCCAGAACCTTGCCATCCAGCACGCCCGCCTCGCCGTCCGCAGGGGCCGAAAGCGGCCGCGTGTAGCGGCAGTCCGGGTAATTGCCGCAGCCGATGAAGGCCCCGCCCGAGCGCGCGGTTTTCAGATGCAGCCGGCCGGCCGAACAGACCGGGCAGGAGCGCGGATCGGACCCATCCGCACGCGCCGGGTAAAGATGCGGGCCCAGAACCTCGTCGATCTTCGAGAGCACCTCGCCGATGCGCAGATCGGCGGTCTCGGCCAAAGCGGCCGAGAAATCGCGCCAGAACCGGGCCAGCACGTCCCTGTAGGGACGGTCGCCCGCGGAAATGTCATCCAGTTCCGTTTCCAGATCGGCGGTGAAATCATATTCGACATAGCGGCGGAAATAATTCGACAGGAAGGCCGTCACCAGCCGCCCGGTGTCCTCGGGGATCAGCCGGTTCTTGTCCTTGCGCACATAGCCGCGGTCGACGATCGTCGTCAGGATCGAGGCATAGGTGGAGGGCCGCCCGATGCCCAATTCCTCCATCCGCTTCACCAGGGTCGCCTCGGTGTAGCGCGGCGGCGGCTGGGTGAAATGCTGCTCGGGCGTGATCGCCCCTTTCTGCGCGGGCTCGCCCTGCATGATCTGCGGCAGACGGGCGCCATCTTCGCCCTCGTCATCGTCGCGGCCCTGATCGTAGATCTTGAGAAACCCGTCAAAGGTCACCACCTGGCCGGTGGCGCGCAGCTCGACCTCGTTGTCTTTCGAGCCGACATCGACCGTGGTCCGTTCCATCACCGCCGCCGACATCTGGCTGGCAAGCGTGCGTTTCCAGATCAGGTCGTAAAGCTTCCACTGGTCATCCGCCAGTTTCAGCTTGTCCGGGCTCTGGCTCATGTCGGTGGGGCGAATGCATTCATGCGCTTCCTGCGCGTTCTTCGCCTTGTTCTTGTACATCCGCGGGCTGGAGGGGACGTATTTGTCGCCAAACCGCCGCTTGATCTCGTCACGCGCGGCCATCACCGCCTCGGGGGCCATGTCGATCCCGTCGGTCCGCATGTAGGTGATGTGGCCTGCTTCATAAAGCCGTTGCGCCGCCGACATGCAGGCCTTGGCGCCCATGCCGAACTTGCGGCTGGCTTCCTGTTGCAGGGTCGAGGTCATGAAGGGCGGATAGGGGTTGCGGGTGGCCGGTTTCGCCTCGACCGATTTCACGGTGAGATCGCGGCTCGTCACCGCCTGCACCGCCAGTTCCGCATCGGTCGCCGTCGTCAGATCGAACTTGTCGAGCTTCTTGCCCCCCAGCACCGTCAGCCGCGCGGTGAAAGTCTGGCCGCGCGGCGTCGTCAGTTCCGCCGTCACCGTCCAGTATTCCCGCGCCCGGAAGGCCTCGATCTCCATTTCGCGCTCGACGATCAGCCGCAGGCAGACCGACTGCACCCGCCCGGCCGATTTCGCGCCCGGAAGCTTGCGCCACAGCACCGGGGACAGGTTGAACCCCACCAGATAATCGAGCGCCCGCCGCGCCAGATAGGCATCGACGAGGGCCTGATCGACCTCTCGGGGCGCTTTCATCGCCTCGGTGATCGCGGATTTGGTGATCGCGTTGAAGGTGACGCGGCTGACCTTTTTCTTCTTCAGCTTCGAGGCCAAAGCCTGCTGCAGGTGCCAGGAAATCGCCTCGCCCTCGCGGTCGGGGTCGGTTGCGAGGATCAGTTCGTCGTCATTGGCCAGCGCGTCGGTGATCGCCTTGATATGCTTCTTGCTGTCCGCCGCGACTTCCCATTTCATCTCGAAATCGGCGTCGGGATCGACCGAGCCATCCTTGGGCGGCAGATCGCGGACGTGACCGAAGGAGGCCAGCACGGTATAGTCGGAGCCCAGATACTTGTTGATCGTCTTGGCCTTGGCGGGGGATTCGACAACGACAACGGCCATGACTTCCTCTTGATCACTCTCGCAAACCGGTTCAGCGGCGGACCATGCGGGGGGTTTGGGGCAAATGTCAATCCGGCTTCCGTCGCAGCCTGCGCGGGCCGAAAGGGGGAAAGATGCGGGGAATTGCCGTTCTGGGGCTGGTTTTCTGGGCGGGGGCCGCGGTGGCGGGCGATTGGGAAAGCCCGGCGCGGGGCTCGCAACTGCGGGGGGATCTGCTCGATGCGCTGCGCCCGCTGGTAGAGTGGCAGCTGGGTGCGCCGGTCGAATTCGTGGTGACCGAGATGCGGGTGAAGGGCGATCACGCCTTCGCCACGCTGGTGCCGCAGCGCCCGGGCGGGGGCAAGATCGACATGGCGCGGACGCCGATGGTGCTGCGTGAGGAATTCGACCCGGAACTGGCCGAGGGGGGCGATCACGTCGAGGCGCTTTGGGTGAAATCCGGGCGGCAATGGGTGGCGGTGCATCATGCGGTGGGCGCCACCGATGTCTGGTATTCCTGGGAGCCGATCTGCGCCACCTTCCGCGACGTGATCCCCGAGGCCTGCGGCGGCATGTGAGGCCGCGCCCGGGATCAACCGCGCCCGGATCAGCCGCGGCTGAGCAGCCCGCCCGGATGGCGGGTGATTTCGCCTTCGATTTCAAGGCCGATCACTTCGCGTGACAGGGTGGCGGCATCGATGCCCAGATCGCGGATCACCGTATCCTCGGGCGTCGGCGCCGGGCCAAGAAGCGCCAGCAGCCGCGCCCGCAGGCCGGTGACGGCGGCCATCGGACCGGCTTTCGCTGCGGCGGCGGGCTGGGGCGACGGTCGCGGATCGGGGCGCGGCTCCGCCCGGGGCGCGGCTTCAAGGCCCATCGCTTCGATCACATCCTCGGCGCCGCGGATCAGCACCGCGCCGTCGCGGATCAGCATGTTGCAGCCCGCGGCGCGGGCATCCATCGGGTGACCGGGCACCGCCATCACCTCGCGCCCGTAATCCAGCGCCATCCGCGCGGTCAGCAAGCTGCCCGAGCGCGCGGCGGCCTCGACCACCAGCGTCGCGCGCGCCAGCGCCGCGATGATCCGGTTGCGCTGCGGAAAATGCCGGGCCTGCGGTTCGGTCCCCGGGGGAAGTTCGGCCAGAAGCAGCCCCCCGGTGGCGATGCGGCTGGCCAGATCGCGATTCTCGGGCGGATAGATCACGTCGAGGCCGCCCGCCATCACCGCGATCGTGCCGAAGGGCAGGGCGGCTTCGTGCGCGGCGGCGTCGATGCCGCGCGCCAGCCCCGAGACGACGGCGAATCCCGCCCGGCCCATCTCTTCGGCCAGTTTGCGCGCCATCCTTTGCCCCAGCGACGAGGCATTGCGGGCGCCGATAACCGCGACCCGCGGCGCGGCCAGCAGATCGACCCGGCCCAGCGCCCAAAGCACGGGCGGCGCATCGGGCAGCTCCAGCAGATCGGCGGGATAGCCCGGCCCCCCGGGCAAAAGCAGCCTTGCGCCAAGGCGCCGGCCGGCGCTCAGCTCCGCCTTGGCCACGCCGGGCGGGCAGGGGCTGTAATCGGCAGATCCGGCGGCCCGGGCAATGCCCGGAAGCGCGTCCAGCGCGGCGGCGGCGCTGCCATGGTCTTTCAGCAATCGGTGGAAGGTCGTGGCCCCGACACGACGGGAGCGAGCGAGACGGAGAAACGAGAGCTCGTCTTCTTCCGTGGTGGGTGGGGTGAAGGGGGTGGGGTAAGAAAACAAACTTGTTTTCATCCGTCCCTCCGCCTCGTCGCAAGATCAATCTGCCGCATTAATCTTAACAAAGAGTTACCAAGAGTGCGATTCGTCTCAAAGTTGAAGAAAATTTTCAAATAACATGTTTAAATTGCGCAGAGGGCCCCGGGGAGCCCGTCCTTTCCGTGCATCAATGCGCAAGAGGGTCCGGGCGGGTCCGAACCGGGTCCGGGGCGCGGCGAATCAGGCGGCCGAACCGCCCACGGTCAGCCCGCCGATCAGGAGCGTCGGCTGGCCCACGCCCACCGGCACCCATTGCCCGGCCTTGCCGCAATTGCCGATGCCGGGATCCAGCGCCAGATCGTTGCCGATGGCGCGGATCTGCTTCATCGCCGCCGGGCCGTCGCCGATCAGCGTCGCCCCGCGCAAGGCCGCGCCCACCCGGCCATTCTTCACCCGGTAAGCCTCGGTGCAGTTGAAGACGAACTTGCCGTTGGTGATGTCGACCTGCCCGCCGCCGAAACCGACGGCATAGATCCCGTCCTTCAGATCGGCGAGGATGGCGGCGGGATCGGCCGTGCCCGCCAGCATGTAGGTGTTCGTCATCCGCGGCATCGGCGGATGGGCATGGCCCTCGCGCCGACCATTGCCGGTGGGCGCGACGCCCATCAGCCGGGCGTTCTGCCGGTCCTGCATGTAACCCACCAGCACGCCGTCCTCGATCAGCACGGTGCGGTGCGAGGGCGTGCCCTCGTCGTCGATGCTGATCGAGCCGCGCCGGTCCGGGATCGTGCCGTCATCAAGCACGGTGACCCCCCTCGCCGCGACCTGCTGCCCGATCCGGCCGGAAAAGGCCGAGGATTTCTTGCGGTTGAAATCGCCCTCAAGCCCGTGGCCCACGGCTTCATGCAGCATCACGCCCGGCCAGCCCGGACCCAGCACGACATCAAAGGCCCCCGCGGGCGCCGGTTCGGCCGACAGGTTCACCAGCGCGATCCGCAAAGCCTCGCGCGCAATCGGTTGCCAATGGCCGGGCACGATCAGCCCCGCCAGACCGATCCGCCCGCCGCCGCCATTCGTGCCGCTTTCGCGACGGCCGTTTTCCTCGACGATCACCGAGACATTCACCCGCGCCATCGGCCGGATGTCGGACAGCACCCCGCCTTCGGGGCGCAGGATGAACACTTCCTGCAGGCTCGCCGCCACCGTCGCCGTCACCTGCACCACGCGCGGGTCGAGATCGCGGGTGAAAGCGTCGATCTCGCGCAGGATCTCGATCTTCGCGCCGAAAGCGGCATCGGCCATCGGATCGGCGGCGCCGTAAAGATGCCGGTTGGTGCGCGCGGGTGGCGCCGCCATCACCCCGCCGCCATCGCCCACGGCCAGCCGCGCGGTTTCCGCCGCCCGTTTCAGCGCGGCTTCCGAAATCTCGGTCGCATGGGCATAGCCCGTCACCTCGCCGCGCACGGCGCGCAGGCCGAACCCCTCCGACGCATCATAAGAGGCCGTCTTCACCCGGCCATCGTCGAAGACGAGGCTCTCCGAACGCATCCGTTCCAGAAACAGCTCGCCATCATCGGCCCCCGCCGTTGCCGCGCGCAGGATCGCCAGCGCGGAAGCCTCGTCGATCTGCGTCTCGAAGGGGGCGAAGCGGTCCTGGCTCATCTGCGGCTCCTTTGGGTGATCCCTTGCAGATATAGCCGCCCCGGGTGAAAGGAAAGGCAATCGCGCAAAAGCGAAGGCGGCAAGGCCCCGGCCTTGATGCTTGGGGCTGACAAGGTTTCCGTTCTCGCGTATCAGGCGTTACCGAAATCGAAGGGCGAATGATGCGTTATATCTCCACCCGGGGGCAGGCCCCGGTCCTGAGCTTTGCCGAAGCCATGCTGACCGGGCTTGCCCGCGACGGCGGACTTTACGTCCCCGAAACGGTGCCGAGCCTGAGCAAGGACGAGATCGCCGCGATGGCCGGGCAAAGCTACGAGGAGGTGGCCTATCGCGTCATGGCGCCTTTCGTCGGCGACACCTTCACCGAGGCAGAGCTGAAAGGCGCCATCGCCAAGGCCTATGCGGGCTTCGGCCATGTCGCCCGCGCGCCGCTGGTGCAGCTTGCGCCGGGGCATTTCCTGCTCGAGCTGTTCCACGGCCCGACGCTGGCGTTCAAGGATTTCGCCATGCAGATCATCGGGCAGCTGTTCCAGATCGCCTTGGCAAAACAGGGCAAGCGCATCACCATCGTCGGCGCCACCAGCGGCGACACCGGATCGGCCGCGATCGAGGCCTTCAAGGGCCTTGAGAATGTCGATGTCTTCATCCTGTTCCCGCACGGGCGTGTTTCGGACGTGCAGCGCCGTCAGATGACGACGCCGGCGGAAAGCAACGTGCATGCGCTGGCGCTGTCGGGCACGTTCGACGATTGCCAGAACCGGCTGAAAGACATGTTCAACGACTTCGCCTTCCGCGATGAGGTGGGGCTGGCCGGTGTGAACTCGATCAACTGGGCGCGGGTGCTGGCGCAGGTGGTTTATTATTTCACCGCCGCGGTCAGCCTTGGGGCGCCCGGCCGCAAGATCAGCTTCACCGTGCCGACCGGGAACTTTGGCGACATTTTCGCGGGCTTCATCGCGCGCGAAATGGGCCTGCCGATCGAGCAGCTGGTGATTGCCACGAACCAGAACGACATCCTGCACCGCTGCCTGAGCACGGGCGAATACCGGATGGACGGGGTGAAACCCTCGATCAGCCCGTCGATGGACATTCAGATTTCCTCGAACTTCGAGCGCGCGCTGTTCTGGGCCTATGGCAAGGACGGCGCCGCCGTGGCGCAGCTGATGGAGGAGCTGAAGACCAAGGGCGGCTTCACCGTGTCCCAAGGCGCGCTGGAGGCCCTGCGCGAAACCTATGCCTCGGGCCGCGTATCGGAGGCCGAGACCGCGCAGACGATCACCGAGGAACGGACGCGTTCGGGCGAGCTTTTGTGCCCGCATTCGGCCGTGGGGGTCCGCGTCGGTCATGCCCATGCCCGCCCCGAGACCCCGATGGTGACGCTGGCCACCGCGCATCCGGCGAAATTCCCCGATGCGGTCGAGGCTGCCACCGGCCTGCGCCCCGGCCTGCCCGCCCGCATGGCCGATCTGTTCGAGCGGCCCGAGCGCGTCACCCGGGTGCCCAATGATCTGGCCGCGCTGGAAGCCTTGATCCGCAAGGCCCGGACGCTTGGGGAGCCCCGCGCATGATCGAGCTGACCACGCTGCCCAACGGCCTGCGCATCGTCACCGAGCGCATGCCGGGCCTTGCCTCGGCCTCGGTCGGCGTCTGGGTGCTGGCGGGCGGCCGCCATGAACGGCTGGAACAGAACGGCATCGCGCATTTTCTGGAGCACATGGCCTTCAAGGGCACGAAGACCCGCACGGCGCTGCAGATCGCCGAGGCGATCGAGGATGTGGGCGGCTATATCAACGCCTATACCTCGCGCGAGGCGACGGCCTATTACGCCCGCGTGCTGAAGGCCGATGTCGGTTTGGCGCTCGATGTGATTTCCGACATCGTGCTGAACTCGGTCTTCGATCCGCGCGAAATCGAGGTCGAGCGTCATGTGATCTTGCAGGAAATCGGTCAGGCGCTCGATACGCCCGACGACATCATCTTCGACTGGCTGCAGGAGGCCGCCTATCCCGATCAGGCGATGGGGCGCACGATCCTCGGGCCGTCGGAGAACATCGAACGCTTCGGCCGCGAGGATTTCGAGCGGTTCGTGGCGGAACATTACGGGCCGGATCAGATGATCCTCTCGGCGGCAGGCGCCGTCGATCACGCCGCGATCGTGAAACAGGCCGAGCGGCTTTTCGGCCATCTGCGCCCGATCGGCGCCCCCGCGGTGCAGCTGGCGCGCTGGTCGGGCAATGAACGGCGCGAGCTGAAAGACCTGGAACAGGTGCATTTCGCGCTCGCCTTCGAGGGGCCGGGCTATCGCGACGCCGATCTTTACACCGCGCAGGTCTATGCGACGGCGCTGGGCGGCGGCATGTCTTCGCGGCTGTTCCAGAAGATCCGCGAGGAACGGGGGCTCTGCTATTCGATCTTCGCGCAGGCCGGGGCCTATGACGACACCGGGATGATCACGATTTACGCGGGCACCTCGGGCGAGGAAGTGGCGGATCTCTGCGGTCTGACCATCGACGAGCTGAAACGCGCGGCCGAGGACATGACCGAGGCCGAAGTGGCGCGGGCGCGGGCGCAGATGAAGGCGGGAATGCTGATGGGGCTGGAAAGCCCGTCAAGCCGCGCCGAGCGGATGGCGCGCAATCTGGCGATCTGGGGCCGGGTGCCGGGGCTGGACGAGGTCTCGACGCTGATCGATGGCGTGACGGTCGAGGCGGTGCGGTCCTATGCCGGGCGGATGATCGCGCAGGATCGCACGGCGCTGGCGCTTTACGGGCCCGCCGAAGCGGCGCCGGATCTGGCGGGGCTGCGGCGGAGGCTTGCGGCCTGATGTTCCTGCGGCGTCGGAAACCCCAGGTCGAGACCGAGCGGATGACGCTGCGTCTGCCCCTGCATTCCGATTTCCGCGACTGGGCCAGCCTGCGCGCCGAAAGCCGCGATTTCCTGACGCCCTGGGAGCCCTCGTGGTCGGCCGAGCATCTGGGCCGCAAGGCCTTTGCCAACCGCGTCTATTGGGCGGCCCGGGCGGAAGCCGCGGGCACGGCGCTGCCGTTCTTTCTGATCGAGCGGGCGACGGGGCGGGTGCTGGGGGCGATCACGCTCGACAACATCCGCCGCGGACCGGCGCAGGCGGGCACTTTGGGCTATTGGGTCGGCGCCCGCTATGCCCGGCAGGGTTTCATGCGCGAGGCGATCGCGGCGGTGGTGGATCATGCCTTCGGGCCGATGGATCTGAGCCGGATCGAGGCCGCCTGCCTGCCGGAAAACGCCGCCTCGCGTGGGGTGCTGGAGAAATCCGGCTTCAAATACGAGGGCGTCTCGCAGGCCTATCTGCAGATCAACGGGCGCTGGCGCAACCATGTGCTTTACGCCAACCTGCGCCCGGACCGGCGCGGGCGCACCGATATCGGCTGAGGAAGCCGGGGGGCTTCGCGGCCCGTCGCCGGCCGGGCTTGAACCGGTGGCGCCCGACCGGCGACCCCCCGCGGGATATTTGAGGCAAGATAAAGGGGAAAGCCGTGCTGAACCCGGCGGATGCTGCTTTTGTGAAACGACTGGCCGTGGCGGTGCCGGGGCTGTGGCTGGGGGAGGCCGAGCCGCGCTATCTGGAAGAGCCGCGCGGACGTTGGCGCGGTCAGGCGGGGGTGCTGGCGCGGCCGGAAAGCGTGGCGCAGGTCTCGGCGCTTCTGGCCTTTTGTCATGCCGAAGCCGTGGGGGTCGTGCCCTTTGGCGGCGGCACCGGGCTGGTCGGCGGGCAGGTGGCGCCCGAGGGGCCGGCGCCGGTGCTTCTCAGCCTGGAGCGGATGCGGGCGGTGCGACAGGTCACGCCGCAGGCGCTGGTGATCGAGGCGGGGGCGACGCTGCAGGCGGTGCAGGACGCGGCGGCGGCGGCGGGCAAGCGCTTTCCGCTGACGCTGGCCTCGCAAGGTTCCGCGCAGATCGGCGGCTGTCTGGCGACCAATGCGGGCGGGGTGAACGTGCTGCGCTATGGCTCGGCGCGGGCTTTGTGTCTGGGGCTGGAGGTCGTGCTGGCCGATGGCACGATCTGGCACGGGCTGAAGCGGCTGGCCAAGGACAACACCGGCTATGATCTGCGCGATCTGATCATCGGCTCGGAAGGGTCTTTGGGGATCATCACCGCGGCCAGTCTGCGGCTGCACGAGCCCCCCGCGGTCGAGGGGGTGGCGCTCATGGCCGTGCCGTCCCCCGCGGCGGCGGTGCAGCTTCTCGGCCTCGCACAGGCGCGGTTTGCGGGCTGTGTCTCGGCCTTTGAACTGATCTCGGGGCAGGGGCTGGCGTTCTTGCGCGAAGTCGGCCCCGAGGTGGCGCTGCCCTTTGCCGCCGATCCCGACTGGTCGGTGCTGATCGAGCTGGGCCTGCCCGCCGGGATGGCGGCCGAGGCGGCCTTCGCCGATCTGTACGAGGCCGCGGGCGATCTGGTGACGGATGCGGTCGTGGCGCAATCGGGGGCGCAGGCGGCAGCGCTTTGGGCGATGCGCGAATCGATCCCGCTGGCCAACCGGCGCATCGGCGCGATTTCCAGCCATGACATCGCCGTGCCGGTGGCCGACATTCCCGCCTTCATCGCCGCCGCGACCGAGCGGCTGGCCGATATGGGCGATTTTCGCATCAACTGTTTCGGCCATGTCGGCGACGGCAACCTGCATTTCAACGTCTTCCCGGCCGGGGGGCGGCGGCGCGACGATTACGAGCCGATCCGCAGCGCGGTGATGGCGGCGGTGCATCGGCTGGTCGTGGACAGTTTCGACGGCTCGATTTCGGCCGAACACGGCATCGGGCGGCTGAAGGTGGGCGAGCTGGCGCGCAGCGCGGACCCGGCGAAGATGGAGATGATGCGGGCGATCAAATCGGCGCTGGATCCGCGCGGCATCCTCAATCCCGGGGTGATCCTGCCCGCCGCAAGCTGAGCGGAGCCGGAAAGGAATGCGCCCTGCCGGGGTAGGCAGGGCGCTGCACTTTTGGTTCACGTGTTGCAAGCAGCCGAACCATCAGGCCCGTTCTGAGTAGCGCGATTCGGGTTTTCAAAAGGTTAACCGGATTAACCCTGGAGATTTATCTTCTCTGCACCCGGGAAAATCCTGCCGAAAGACCGCTTGTCGGGGCAAGGAAAAGGCGCCCCGAAGGGCACCTCTGCAGGATGTGTCAGCGCCTTACGCGCCGTCGAATTCGCACAGCACATGCACCTGCATGCCCAGATCGCGCAGCAGGTTGCGCCCGCCCAGTTCCGGCAGATCGACGATGAAGGAACAGCCGACAATCTCGCCGCCCAGACGCTCGACCAGCTTGATCGCCGCCTCGCAGGTGCCGCCCGTCGCCAGCAGATCATCGACCACCAGCACCTTTTCGCCCGGCTGGATCGCGTCGTCATGCAGCTCCATGATCGCTTCGCCATATTCGAGCTTGTAGGATTGCGAAATCGTCTGCCCGGGCAGCTTGCCCTTTTTCCGGATCGGCACGAAGCCCTTGGACAGCTGGTGCGCGATGGCGCCGCCCAGAATGAAGCCGCGCGCCTCAAGGCCGACGACCTTGTCGATCTGCTCGCCCGCCCAGGGGTGCAGAAGCTGGTCGATCGCCATGCGGAAGCCGCGCGGATCGGCAAAGAGCGTGGTGACATCGCGGAACATGATCCCCTCATGCGGGAAATCGGCGATGGTGCGGATGTAATCCTTGACGGTCTTCATCGGTCAGCCTTTCAGGACGCGGCCCATCACGGGCATCAGTCGGGCAATCACTTCGGGGTCGCGTTTGGCGGGGGCGGTCATGATCGCACCATCAAGCACATGGGTGCAGCCCTTTTCGCAAGGAACGGCCGGGCCCTTGAGGAGCGCGGGCAGGGCGGCCACAAGCGACCGTGCCTTGTCTGCATTGGCAATCGCCGTGGCCACCACCTGCGCCACATCGACCGCATCGTGGTCCGGGTGCCAGCAATCGTAATCGGTCACCATCGCGACGCAGGCATAGCACAGCTCGGCCTCGCGCGCCAATTTCGCCTCGGGCATGCCGGTCATGCCGATCACATCGGCGCCCCAGCTGCGGTAAAGACGGCTTTCGGCCAGGGTCGAGAATTGCGGCCCCTCCATCGCGACATAGGTGCCGCCCTCGTGGACCTTGACGCCCGTCGCCCGCGCGGCCTCGGCGCAATGGGCGGAAAGCCTGCCGCAAACCGGATGCGCGACCGAGACATGGCCCACAAGCCCGGTCTCGAAAAAGCTCTTCACCCGGGCAAAGGTGCGGTCGATATATTGATCGACGATGACGAAATCGCCGGGCGCGTATTCCTCTTTCAGGCTGCCCACGGCCGAAACGGCGACCAGATCGGTCACGCCCATCATCTTCATCGCCGCGATATTGGCGCGGTAATTCACCGTCGAGGGGGTGAAGCGGTGCCCCCGCCCGTGCCGCGGCAGAAAGGCCATCCGCACGCCATGGAGCCGCCCGGTCAGGATCTCGTCCGAGGGCGCGCCAAAGGGGGTCTCCACCGGCTGCCATGTCGCATCTTCGAGCCCGTCGATGTCATAGACACCCGAGCCCCCCATCACCCCGATCATCCGGTCTGCAGTCATTCCAAAGTCCTCGCCCTGGCCCTTCGCGGCCGCGCGCAGCTTAGGCGGGCGGGGCGGATCGGAAAAGACCATAGAACTCTGCCGCTCCGCGTCATATTTACACCTCAGAGCAGGGAGAGAGCATGGATCACCGCAGCGAACTGGGCGCCGAGAATATCCGCGGCGCGGGGCTGATGACGCTGGCGATGGCGCTTTTCGCGCTCGAGGACATGTTCGTCAAACAGGCGGCAAAGGCGCTGCCGGTGGGCGAGGTGCTGATGCTGTTCGGGCTGGGCGGGATGATCTGCTTTGCGGCGCTGGCGCTGGCCTCGGGGCAGGGGCTCTGGCATCCGGCGGTGGCCAGCCGGCTGATGGGGGTCAAGGCCGGGTTCGAGATCACCGGGCGGCTGGGCTACACGCTCGGCATCGCGCTGACGCCCCTGTCGAATGCCTCGGCGATTTTGCAGGCGACGCCGCTTGTGGTTGTCGCGGGGGCGGCGCTGATCTTTCGCGAACGGGTGGGGGCAGCGCGCTGGGTGGCGGTCGGCATCGGCTTTCTGGGCGTGCTGGTGATCCTGCGCCCGGGGCTGGACGGCTTCGTGCCCGCCGCACTCTGGACCGTGCTGGGCCTTCTGGGCTTTGCCGGGCGCGATCTGGCCACCCGTGCCGCGCCCAAGGTGCTGACGAATTTCCAGCTCGGCTTTTACGGCTTTGCCGCGCTCATTCCTGCGGGCGGCCTCATCCTGGCCGTCACCGGCGGCGCGGGCGTTCCCGCCCCCGCGACCCTGCTGCCGGTGCTGGGCGCGGTGCTTTTTGGCGTCACCGCCTATTGGGCGCTGACCAAGGCGATGCGGACGGGCGAAGTCGCCGTCGTCACCCCCTTCCGCTACACAAGGCTGCTTTTCGCGCTGGTCCTTGGCATCCTCGTCTTCCGCGAAAGCCTGGATGGTGCGACGCTGGCAGGCGCGGCCCTTGTCGTCGCCTCGGGCGTCTACACGCTTCTGGCGGGCGCAAGGCGTCTGAAACCCTGACCCTTTATCTTGCCCGAAATATCCCGGGGTGCGGGGCAGAGCCCCGCTTGCACGGCCATTTCCCCGCGCCTAACCTGCGCGCATGAAACCTGTGATCGTCTTTGTTTCCGCCGTCACCCCGGGCCAGTTCAACGGCCTTGCCGAATATCTGCACGCGGCCGGTCTGGCCGAGACCTGGTATCTGACCTCCAGGGGCCATGTGAAAACCCACGGCGGCAAATACAGCCGCCTGCTGCCCTTCACCGCCGACGGGCAGATCACCGGCGCGCAAGGCTACTATTATTCCGACCGGGCGGAACGCTCGGCGCGGATTTCGCGCGGCGTGCTGACCGCGCTGACCGAGCTGCGCCGCAAGACCCGCATCGATCTGGTCTTTGCCCATGGCATGTGGGGGGCGCCGCTGTTTCTTTATGACGAGATCGACGCCGCCATCGCCTCCTATGTCGAATTTCCCAGTTATGCCGCGCATGGCTGGGATCCGCGCTATCCGCCCGATCTCAGCCAGCGGCTTTCCGACCGCAACATGGAGATGCTGAGCTATCATCAGATCCTGAAATCGGATCTGACGATCATGCCCTCGGCCTATGCGCGCAGCCTGTTGCCTGCCGAATTGCAGCCGCGCGTGGCGGTGCAGTTCGAGGGCTTCGAGATCAAGCCGCTGCCGCCCGCGCCGCCGGGCCCCTTCACCATCGGCTTTTCCGCCCGCGATCTGTCGAATTGCAAGGGCTTCGACATTTTCGTGCGGCTGGTCGACCGGCTGGTGCGCGAGGGCACGGCGGATCGGCTGGGCATCCGCTTCGCCGCGATCGGCGATCCCAAGGCCACGACCTATGGCTATGAACAGCAATGGGTCGAGCGCCATTTCCGCAAGGGGGCGAGTTTCGCCGAATATCTGGTGCGGACCTATCCGGCCGGGGGCGAGCGCATCCTGTTTCCGGGCAAGCTGCCCTATGACACCTTTGTCGAGGCGCTGGCGCAGGTCGATCTGTTCCTTTACCCGCTGCGCTTCGGGGTGGGGAACTGGGGGCTGATGGAGATCCTGGCCCGCGGCAAGCCGGTGATCGCCTCGAACGCGACCTTTGCCCCCGAGATGATCGAGGACGGGGTGAACGGCGTGCTGCTGCCGGTGGGCGAAAACGGCGAGGATGATCAGTGGATCGCCGCGATCGAGCGGCTGGCGGGCGATCCGGCCCTGCGCGCGCGGCTGGGCGCGGCGGCGGCGGAACGCGGCCGGGCCTATCATCTGGATCAGGTCGCGCCGCGCTACATGGCGCTGTTCGAACAGGCGATCGAAGCGGGCAAGCGCCGGAGGGCCGGGGGCTGATCCGGCCGGGGCCGGTTCGGGCGGATCAGGAAAGGCACCGCCTTTCCCCGCCCGTCGCGCCCGGGCCGGGCCAAGACCGTTTGCCGCAAGCGGACCAGAGGCCGGCGCCCGTCCCGGCGGGCGAGAAGCGCCCGCCATGGGCGGGGCGGGCGCTGGCCGGGACGCTTTGGCGCCCCGGCGGTCACGGGACCGCTGTTTCGCGGGGCCTCGGCAATGGCCTCGGCCAGACCTGCCCGACGCTTCAGGGCCGCGCCATCTCGAAGGTCTCGGTCACCGTCGCGTAATCCATGTAGCCCAGACGGCTCAGCCGGTCGGGCGGCAGGTAACGGCCGTCGATCAGGCAATCGGGGCGGATATGCACGCCGACCACCGCGCCATGCACCAGAAAGTTGCTTTGCCCCAGCAGCGGCACGATCTGCACCAGACGGCATTCCAGCGCCGCAGGCGCTGCCGCCACCCGCGCGCAATCGATCACCTCGCAGGGTGCCTTTTCCAGCCCCGCGGCCAGAAACTCATCCTCGCCCGCCGCCAGCATCGCCGAGGTCGCGTTCATCTGCGCCGCCAGCGCCGAGCTGACAAGGTTCACGCAAAACACCCCGCTTTCGCGGATCTGCGTCACCGTATCCTTCGTGTCGCCACGGTCGGGCTTTGTCGCGGTCGAGGCAAAGACCACCTGCGCCGGGCTGGCCGAAACGGCGGTGAAAAACGAATAGGGCGCCAGATTGTCGCCCATCTGCCCGCGCGTCGAGATCCAGCCGATGGGGCGCGGCGCGACGATGGCGTGGAACGGATCATGGGGCAGGTCGTGACCCTTGTCGGGGCGGTAGAACATGCGCGGCTCCTTTGATTTGAACCTGACATAACCGCGTGTTAGGCGCCTTTCGAGGGCGAATCGCAAAGGGTCGGGGCATGTATCAGCTCGAGGAAGAGACCGAAGCCGACTGGTGGGAGGTCGAGGCACTTTATGACCTGTGTTTCGCCCCGGGCCGAACCGCGCTCTCGTCCTACCGGCTGCGCGATGGCGTCGAAAAGGTGGCGCCGCTGTGCCTTGTGTTGCGCGAAGATGGCGTTCTGGCGGCGGTGATCCGCTACTGGCCGGTCAGGGTCGGCGGGCAGCGCGTGCTGCTTCTGGGCCCCGTGGCGGTCCACCCGACGCGGCAGGGCGAGGGGCTGGGCGGTCTTTTGATGCATGAAAGCCTGGCCGAGGCGCGGCGTCTGGGCTGGGAACGGGTGCTGCTGGTGGGCGACGCGCCCTATTACAACCGCTTCGGCTTCGAAAAGATCGAGGGGGTGGAGATGCCGCCCCCCACCAACCCCGACCGGGTTCTGGCGCTGGAGCTGATCCCCGGGGCGTGGGAGGGCGTGCGCGGCCCGGTGGAAAAGTTCCTGCCCTGATCTTTCGCCCCCGGCCCGGCCTTCCCATATCCGGGGCAGCCAAGGGGGAGCCATGCAACCTGAAATCCTGTATCCGGTCACCGACAAGCGCCTGACGGCGGAACTGGACCTGCTGGCGCGGCGGCATCGCGCCGCCTCGGGGCCGATGATGCAGGTGATCACGCTCGTTGGCACCGGCGCCGAGACGGTTCTGGGCAAGCTGGCCAGCCCGGTCCGCGACCGGCTGGAGGGCGCCACCGAACGGGCGCTGGAAACCGCCTTCACCGTCGCCACCCGCTCGCGCGAGGTGGTGGCGGACCGGCCCGACTGGATCAACACCGCGCTGACGACGGCGATGGGGGCGGCGGGCGGCGTCGGCGGTCTGCCCGGGGCGCTCGCCGAACTGCCCTTCACCGTGACGATGCTGTTGCGCGCGATTCAGGGCATCGCCGCCGAACATGGCTTTGACCCCGAAAGCGACGACGTGCGGCTTGAATGTCTGCGCGTCTTTGCCGCCGCGGGGCCGCTTGCGCGCGATGACGGCGCCGACATGGGCTTTCTGGCGGCGCGGCTGACGATCACCGGGCCGGGGCTGAACAGCCTGATCGCCAAGGTGGCGCCGCGGCTGGCGGCCGTGCTGGGCCAGAAACTGGCCACCCAGGCGGTGCCGGTTCTGGGCGCGGTGGCGGGGGCGGCGGTGAATTACGCCTTCACCAGCTATTATCAGGACATCGCCCGGGTGCATTTCGGCCTCAAGCGGCTGGCCCGCGACAGCGGCGAGGACGAGGGCCTTTTGCGCGAGGAACTGGTGATGCGGATCACCCGGCGCTGAGGCGCCTTCCGCAATCCCGGCAACATATTCATTGAACTGCACATGTGGCGGTGCCAAGGTGGCGCCGACCGAGACCCCGGTCGGCTGCCTTGCCGGAATGCCGCTGTGACAATTTGTCCCCCTGCGACAGGCCGCGCAGGGGTGGTCCGCGCCGGGTTTGGCCATAGCTGAACCATCATGCCCGCAAGGGACGCTGCGGGCGAGCACCTTGGAGAGAGAGATGGAGTTCGGATTAGTCGAGCTGTCACGGCTGCAATTTGCCTCGACAGCGATGTATCACTTCCTGTTCGTGCCGCTGACATTGGGTCTGTCGATCCTTGTCGCGACGATGGAGACGGTCTTCGTGATGACCGGCCGGCCGATCTGGCGGCAGATGACGAAATTCTGGGGCACGCTCTTCGGGATCAACTTCGTGCTGGGCGTCTCGACCGGGATCACGATGGAGTTCCAGTTCGGCATGAACTGGGCCTATTACAGCCATTACGTCGGCGACATCTTCGGGGCGCCGCTCGCCATCGAGGGGCTGATGGCGTTCTTTCTGGAAGCCACGCTGGTCGGGATCTGGTTCTTCGGCTGGGAGAAGCTGACGGCGCGGGCGCATATGCTGGTGGCCTGGGGCGTCGCCATCGGCTCGAACTTCTCGGCCTTGTGGATCCTGATCGCGAATGGCTGGATGCAGAACCCGGTCGGCGCCGTCTTCAACCCGATGACGATGCGGATGGAGCTGGTCGATTTCTTCGCCGTTCTGTTCAACCCGGTGGCGCAGGCGAAATTCGTCCATACCGTTTCGGCGGGCTATGTGACCGCCTCGATCTTCGTGATCGGCGTCTCGGCCTGGTATCTGCTGCGCGGCCGTCACATCGACCTTGCGCGGCGCTCGATCGCCGTCGCCTCGGCCTTCGGTCTGGCGGCGAGCCTCTCGGTGATCGTGCTGGGCGACGAGTCCGGCTATGAGGCGACGCATAACCAGCGCATGAAACTGGCCGCGATCGAAGGCATGTGGGACACCGAGGAGGCGCCCGCCTCGTTCAACCTGTTCGGCATCCCCGATCAGGAGGCGCGGGAAACCAAATATGCGATCAAGATCCCCTATGTGATGGGGCTGATCGGCACCCGCTCGCTGACCACCGAAATGCCCGGCATCAAGGATCTGGTGGCCCAGGCCGAGGGGCGGATCCGTTCGGGCGTGATCGCCTATGACGCGCTGTTGCAGATCCGCGCCGCGAAAGGCGATGTCGCCCCCGAGGTCAAGGACACCTTCGAGGCGCATTCGGCCGATCTGGGCTATGCGATGCTGCTGACGACGGTGGTCGAGGATCCGAAACTGGCCACCGACGCGCAGATCAGCGAAGCGGCCTGGAAGACGGTGCCGCAGGTGGCGCCGCTGTTCTGGAGCTTCCGGATCATGGTGGGGGCTGGCTTCTTCATGCTGGCCCTGATCGGCTACATGTTCTTCACCTCGAACTTCCGCGGCGGGCGCTTCCCGACCTGGGCGCTGCGGGTCGCGGTCTTCGCGATCCCGGTGCCGTGGATTGCCGCCGAAACCGGCTGGTTCGTCGCCGAATTCGGCCGTCAGCCCTGGACGGTGGATGGCTTGCTGCCCACCGCGCTTTCGGTGTCGAACCTGTCGATCTGGGATGTGGTGCTGACGCTGGCGGGCTTCGTGACGCTTTACACCGTGCTTCTGGTGATCGAGATCCGGCTGATGCTGGCGGCGATCCGCAAGGGGCCGACGCATGACATCGAGGTGGTCGAAGCCTGGGCCGCCAAGCGCCGTCCCCTGACCCAACCTGCGGAGTAAGACCATGATCCTGCATGAACTTCTGAGCTATGACCTGCTGCGCGTGATCTGGTGGGTGCTTCTGGGCGTCCTTTTGATCGGGCTGGCCGCGACGGACGGGTTTGACATGGGGGTGGCGGCGCTGAACCCCTTTGTCGCCAAATCCGACGCCGAGCGGCGGGTGGTCATCAACACCATCGGCCCGGTCTGGGAGGGCAACCAGGTCTGGCTGATCCTCGGCGGCGGGGCGATCTTTGCCGCCTGGCCGCCGCTTTATGCGGTCAGTTTCTCGGGCTTTTATCTGGCGATGTTTCTGGTGCTGGCGGCGCTGATCCTGCGGCCGGTGGGGTTCAAATACCGCAACAAGCGCGAAAGTGCGGTCTGGCGGACGCGCTGGGACTGGGCCTTGGTGGTGGGCGGCGCGGTGCCCGCGCTGATCTTTGGCGTCGCGGTCGGCAATGTGCTGCAGGGCGTGCCCTTCACGCTCGACGAGACGCTGTTGCCGGTCTATCCGGGCAATCCGCTGACGAAGCTGCTGGGGCTTCTGAACCCGTTTGCGCTGTTCGTCGGCGTCGTGTCGCTGTCGATGCATATCGCCCATGGCGCGGCCTGGCTGGTTCTGAAGACCGAGGGCGCGGTGCAGGCGCGGGCGCGGCGGATCGGCAGCTGGGCGGGGGTCTTGACCATCGTCACCTTTGCCCTGGCGGGGGTCTGGCTGGCCTTCGGCATCCCGGCCTATCAGTTTGTCACCGCGCCCGACCCCTTGGGCCCGTCGAACCCGCTTCTGTCCGAGGTGGTGCGCGGCGGCTCCTGGATCGACGCCTATCAGACCCGGCCCTGGATCGCGGTTGCGCCCGCGCTGGCGGTGCTGGGTCTGGGCGGGGCGGTGGTGCTGATGCGGCTCTGGAGCGGCTGGGCGGTGACGGCCTCGATGATCGGCATCTTCGGCGTGATCTCGACGGTGGGGCTGAGCATGTTTCCCTTCATCCTGCCCTCGTCGCTGAACCCCTCGGCCTCGCTGACGGTCTGGGACAGTTCCTCGTCGCAGATGACGCTGTTCATCATGCTGGTCTCGACGGTGATCTTCATGCCGATCATCCTGGCCTACACGTCTTGGGTCTACAAGGTGCTTTGGGGCAAGGTGCGCCCCGAGGACATCAGCCGCAATCCGAACGCCTACTGAAGGAGACGCAACATGTGGTATTTCGCCTGGCTTCTGGGCCTGCCGGTGGCGGTGATGTTCGGCGTGCTGAACGCGATGTGGTTCGAGATGCAGGAGGACCGGCGCCGCGACGGAGAGGTCTGAACGAGGGATCCCCGATCCCGCGTCCCTTCGCGTTTCGGGTTCACTGGCCGACCGGGGGGCTGCCCGGTCGGTCCTTTGTTTCGCCGCGCGGCCGCGCGGCGACCCGCCGGGGGCTCCGCCCCCGGACCCCCGGCGTATTTGGGCCAAGAAGAAACGGGGGCCGGTTGCCCGGGGGGCCTTGCGCCGCATTGCCCCTTGCCCCCGTCGTGCAGGCTGCTACCGTGGGGCAGGATTTTCACGAGGTCGCCATGTCCTTTGCTTCCCTCCGCCCTGTCTGCCTTCTGGTTCTGCCGCTTGTTCTGAGTGCCTGTGTCGAGGGTCTGCCCGCCGATCCGAAGGCGCCGCGGATGTCGCAAAAGGGCACCTGTTTCGCCTATGTCACCGCCGAGCCCGGGGGGCTTTTCGCGCTGGTGAGCGGCAAGGGCGATGGCACGCTGGCGCCGGTGGGGCAGAAGTCGAAGCCGATGTCGGCCGAGGCCGTCGATGCCGCCTTCGCGAAGGAGGTGCAGGTGCTGGGCATCATGCCCGAATGTCTGGCCGTCTACGCCCGGGATCGCGCCGCCGCGCAGCCGGCCGCGCTGACGACCGCCCCGGCCCCTGTTGCGCCCAAAGCCTGAGCCGGTCGCGGCTGAGTCCGCGCCGCCACAGTTCCGGCCCCGTATCTGGGGGCCGCCAATTTGTGCTACCCGATCCCTCGCCCCCCCCCTATAGTCCTGTGGATAACCGGGGCGACAGACCCCAAATGAGGCGGTAACATGAGAGGGGGGATGCCATGCGCTGCCCGTTTTGCGGAAATGTCGATACGCAAGTGAAGGACAGCCGTCCGGCCGAGGATCATGTGGCGATCCGGCGGCGGCGGTTCTGTCCGGCCTGCGGCGGTCGTTTCACCACCTATGAGCGCGTGCAATTGCGCGATCTGGTGGTGATCAAGACCTCGGGGCGGCGCGAGGATTTCGACCGTGACAAGCTGGAGCGCTCGATCCGCATCGCGATGCAGAAACGCCCGATCGAGCCGGAGCGGATCGACCAGATGATCTCGGGGATCGTGCGGCGGCTGGAAAGCCTGGGCGAGACCGACATTCCCTCGCGCGCGATCGGCGAGATCGTGATGGAGACGCTGGCCCGGATCGACACCGTGGCCTATGTGCGTTTCGCCAGCGTTTACAAGAACTTCCAGGCGGCCGACGATTTCGACAAATTCGTCTCGGAACTGCGCCCCCATCCCGGAGACGCCGAGTGAGCGAGGCCGACGGCCGCTTTATGCGGCTGGCGCTGGGGCTGGCCGGGCGCGGGTTGGGCAATGTCTGGCCCAATCCCGCGGTGGGCTGCGTGATCGTCAATGGCGGGCGCATCGTCGGGCGGGGCTGGACCCAGCCGGGCGGGCGGCCGCATGCGGAACGCCGGGCGCTGGATCAGGCGGGCCCGGCCGCGCGCGGGGCCACCGCCTATGTCACGCTCGAGCCCTGCGCCCATCATGGCAAGACCCCGCCCTGTGCCGAGGCGCTGATCGCGGCCGGGGTGGTGCGGGTGGTCTCGGCGCTGGAAGATCCCGATCCGCGGGTCTCGGGGCGCGGCCATGCGATGCTGCGCGCGGCGGGGATTGCGGTCGAAACCGGGGTTCTGGCGGCCGAGGCGCGGGCGGCGCAGGCGGGGTTTTTGAGCCGGATCGAGCGCGGGCGGCCTTGGCTGGCGCTGAAGCTGGGGGCCAGTTTCGACGGCCGGATCGCGCTGGCGAATGGGGAAAGCCAGTGGATCACCGGGCCGCAGGCGCGCGCGCAGGTGCAGGCGCTGCGGGCGCGGTTCGATGCGGTTCTGGTCGGCGGTGGCACGGCGCGGGCCGATGATCCGCTGCTGACCTTGCGTCATTTCAAGCCCTTGCGGGCGCCGGTGCGGGTCGTGGCCTCGCGCCGTCTGGATCTGCCGCGCGGGCGGCTGGCGGGATCGCTCGGGCAGGCGCCCTTGTGGCTTTTGCACGGCGCCGAGGCGCCCGGGGAGGCGCGGGCGTTCTGGGCCGGGCTCGGCGCCGAATTGATCGAGGTTGCCGGGCGTGACACGGGGCGTGACACGGGGCTTGATCCGGTGGCGCTGCTGGCGGCGCTGGGGGCCCGCGGCCTGACCCGGGTCTTTTGCGAGGGCGGCGGGCAGTTCGCGGCCAGTCTGATGGCGGCGGGCCTGGTTGACGAGCTGATCGGCTTCACCGCGGGCGTGGTGCTGGGCGGCGATGCGCGGCCCGGGATCGGCGATCTGGGCCTGACGCGGCTGGCAGAGGCCCCGCGCTATCGGCTGGACAGCCTGCAGCCGATCGGCCCCGATGTTCTGGCGCGCTGGCTGCGCGCCTAGCGCCACAGGAAAGCCACGCCCGCGAACAGCCCCTGCAGCTTCGCAAGGCTCCGGTTCAGCGGGCCGGGGCGGGGCAGGGGGCCATGGGCCAGCCGGTCAATCACCACTTCGGGCGGGCAGGGGCGGCGGGTCACGGGGTCAAGATAGCGCGGATAGGCGATCAGCGCGGCATGCACCATCTGCGCCAGCGTGGGACGCGCCTTGCGCCGGTCGGGCACCGGGCCAAGGTCGCGGGTCAGCCCCCAGCCCGCATAAAAGGGCGCTCCGGTCACCGTGACCTTCTTGCCGCGAAGCAGCGCCTCGAAGCCCAGAAGCGAGGTCATCGTCCAGACTTCATCCACCGCCTCGATCAGCGCCACCGGGTTCGATTTGTGCAAGACAAGATCGGCGTGGCGCAGGGCTTCGGCCTCGGGCAGGGCGCCCGGACGCAGACCGGCCTCGACATCCGGGTGAGGTTTGAAAAGGATAATCGCCTTTGGGTTGAGTGCCCGTGTTTGCGCCAGCAAGGCCAGATTTGTGCAAGTCTTGCCTGCGCCCAAGCGGATCGAGGCATCGTCTTCCACCTGCCCCGGAACCAGGATGCGATAGCCCTGCGGCAGATCGGGGGTACGCCCGTCAAGGTTGTATTTTGAAACTTTGTCCCTGCGCAGGGCCGCGATCAGGCGTTCGGCCCGGGCCAGGCCGCCGGGGGGAGGGGGGCGCGAAATCAGATCTTCCAGATCCGAGGGCCGGGTCGGATCGAAATAGATCCCCCGCGCATCGGTGACCAGCGACAAGGGCGGCACCAGATCGGCGCCAAGCCCTTTCGAGCGCAGGAACCCATCTTCAACCCGCAGCGCGGGAGGGCCGAAGCCCGGGGGTTCCTTGCCCGCCCAGAGCAGCAGGCTGCGACCGGAGGCCTGCGCCACGGCGGCGGCGCGGTCGGGCGGATCGACGAAGCGCAAGGGCTTTTCGCGGCCGAAAAACTGCTGCAGCGGACGGCGTTTCCACAGCCGCATGCCGGTGGCGACATGGCCCGCCCGGTCGGCGCGAAAGGCGCGGACCTCGGCCTCAAGCTGATCGACGGCTTCCTCGAAGCGGCAGATCCGGCCGCGGCAGGGGTCGACCCAGGTCGGCGCCAAAATGTGGCTGACGGCGAAGATCTGCGCCCGCGTCAGCCGCCTGTGCCGCCGCGGGACCGGATTTTCATCGACGCTCAGCCCCCAGCCCGCATAGAAGGGCTGGCCGAAGACGCGCGGCCTGTGCCCGGCCAGGATCGCCTCGTAGCCCAGAAGCGACGACACGGTGTAGACCGCGATGGCGCCGTCCAGCAGCGCCCAGGGCGCGACCGGATCGGTCAGAAGCGTGGTCCGGGCGTCTTCCTGCGCGGGGCCGTAATGGCCCGGGCGCAGGCCCGCCCGGGTCTCGGGATGGGTCTTGATCACGATCCGCGCGCCGGGGTTTTCGATCTGCGCCACGGCCAGCATCTCGCGGAAGCTCGCGGCCGTCGCCCCGCCATGCGCGATCGAGGCATCGCCCCGGATCTGGTCGATCACCAGCACATAGCCCGGGGCAGGCGGCGGCAGGGTTTCGTCGAAGTCATTGTATTTCGAGAGCTGAAGCGCCTTCAGCCGGGCGATGCCGTCGCGGGCGCGATCCAGAAGCGCGGTGTCGTCAAGCGGTTCCCGTGCCAGCAGACGCTCCAGCAACGAGGGGGTTGCCGCGTCGAAATGCACGCCGAACGGGTCGATGAAAAGCCCAAGCGGGCCGCCCGCCCCGCGCGCCCGCCCCGGACGGACCGAGCGCAAAAACGCATCTTCGAGCCGGACGAGACCGACGCCCCGCCGTGCCGCCACCGCCTCGCCGCGCGCGGCATAGGGGGACCGGCCCCAGACGACGACGCGATCTTCGGGCCCGGGCAGGCCGAGATGCAGGCTGTAGCCCGCCGCGCGCAGCATCGCGCGCAGCTGCGGTTGCCACACAAACCCGGCCGCATAGGGAAAAAGCCGCCGGGAGTGGGCCGCTTCGGGCATCAGTTCCCGGAGGCGACGTTGTTGATCGAATTCGCCGCCGTGGCCGATCCGGTAAGTGCCGAGAGCGATTTTTGCCACTGCACGAAGGGCGCTTCGGTGACATAGACGGTGTCGCCGTCGCGGATCACGAAATCGCGGGCAAGGAACATGCCGTTCGGCTCGGTCAGGTTGAGCACATAGACCATGCGCTGATCGCCGACGAGATCGTTGCGGCCCAGCACCACCCGGGCGATTTCCGCCGGTTCGTTGCGGAAGACGAAGACCCCCTTCGGATCGGCGGTGCTGGACGACAGCCCGCCCACGGTGGCGATGGCCTCGAGCGCGGAGAGCGTCTGCGTTTCGAAGGGCACGCGCGCCTGCGCGCCGGTGGCGCCAAGCGAGGTGAAGGCGCGGGTGTCTTCCTCGACCAGGATCACGTCGCCCGGACGCAGGGCGATGTCCATCTTCGGGTTCTTGTAAAGATCGGTCAACCAGACCGTGCCCTGCTTGCCGCCGCGCTTGACGGTGATCTTGGTGATCTCGGGCTTGATCGTCACGCCGCCCGCCCGCGCGATCATCGACGACAGCGTCCGCGTCGGCCGTTCGATCGCATAGACGCCCTGCCCGCCGACCGAGCCCATGACCGAAACGGTGGCGCCATCGCCCGCCGTACGCGCGATCAGCACCTGCGGATCGGGGGTCTGCGCATCGAGCTTTTCGGTGATGATCTTGCGCAGCGCATCGGGGGAATTGCCCGCCGCCTTGATCTTGCCCGCATAGGGCACGAAAATGTAGCCCGCGCCATCGACCTGCACCTCGGTCAGCTGCGTCGCGGTCGTGCCTTCCTGCGCCAGAAGCCCGTCATCGACGTTTTCCCAGATCGTCAGCTGCAGCGTGTCCCCGGGGTTGATCGTGTCCGAGCCGACGACGCCCGCAGTCTGGAAGCTGGAGGAAAAGCCAAGCGCCGGTTGCACCGCGGTCGCCCGCGCCACATGGTCATCGACGGTGACGACAAAGGCATCGCCGCGGCGCATCACCGATCCGGCGAAGATCTCGCGCTTGTTCGGGCCGGGCCGGGGCAGGCCACAGGAGGCAGTGCCAAGAAGCACCGCCGAAAGACCCAGCAAAAGGGTCCTGCGGGGAAAAGTCACGCTCACTGCTCGGGCTCCTCTGGGGATTGCCTTGTTTTTCCGGTAGAATAGCGATGTGGCGCCGCAATTTCCAGCGCGATCACGTCACCACGCGCAACTGTTGCCTTGGTGCCGCTCTGCCTGCGCTCAGCGCGTCATAGGGATCTTCGGGCGAGAGCATCATGTCGACCACCTGCCGCAGCAGGATCCGCCGCCCCCGCGCCGAATAGAAACCGCCCGGAATTTGCGAGGTTTCCAGCAGGTAATGGCGATAATCGCGATAAAGCCGCGTGTCCGGCCGTTTCGGGCTGGCAAAGAATTCGGGCAGCGGCTGGGTGGAGACGAATTCCGGCTTGTCGAAGACCGCCCGGCCAAAGGCCTTGAGCGGCAGCCCGCGCCAGAGCACCTGCTGCGCCGCGGTCGAATTCACCGTGACGGCCGAGCGCGCCTGCGCCAGAAGTTCCGCCAGCTTGCCGCCGCGGATGAAATGCACCCGGCCCGCCAGCCCGTGCCGGACGGTGGCGGCGCGGATCGTCTGCGCGATCGGGGCGCGGCCGTCTTCCAGCGGATGCGCCTTGAAGACAAGGTGATGATGCCGGGCCGCCCCCGCGGCAAAGCCGGTCATCACCAGATCGATGAACTCGGTCTGGCTGGCGAAGGGCGAATGCATGCGGAACGAGGCGTCATGTTCCAGCTGCAGCAGCACCAGATGGATCGGATGGCCCGAGCGCCGCACCCGCCGCGTCGCCAGCATCCGTTCCAGCGCCTGCACCGGCATCAGCAGCAACCGGCGCAGGTACAGCCGGAATTCGTCAAAGACCGGGACGCCCCGGTGCGGGGTGAAATTGCGATAGCGCCCGTTCTGCGCCATGACGAGGAAATGATAAAGCGCGCCGTAGAACACATGCTGGCGCATGTCGCCCCAGCGCGGCGGCGCCTCGGGGAAGTCGATTTCGCTTTGCGCCAGCGCGGCGCGCATCTGCGCGACCGAAAGTGTCATCAGCCGCGAATGGCCATTGGCGCCGCCGCGTTCATAGGTGACCCAATAGGGGCGCAGATAGCCTTCCTCGAAGACATGCACGGTGACGCCCGCCGCCCGCGCGGCGGCGATGGCCTGTGCATGAACGGGCCTTGTGTCGCCGTAAAGCACCAGATCGGTGACGGATTTTTCCCCGATCAGCGCCTCGATCCGGGCGGGCCAATCCGCGGGGGGGGCGTCAAAGCGGATGTAGCTGGCGGGATCGGCCCAGAACACCTCGTCGCCGCGGTTGAAGCCCACCCGCCAGACCCCGGCCCCGGCGGCGCGCAGCATGGCGCCGAGCTGGCGAAAGAACGGCCCGTGCGGACCTTGCAGCAGAAGGAAGGTGCGGGGGCGAAGGCTGGTCATCGGGCTCACGGTGAAAACGCCTCCTTTTGGCCCCGGACTTGCGGCGTGTCACGACAAATTGCGTGCCGCCCCGGCGTTTTGGCGGCAAAACCGCGGCACCGCGACGGCGCGACGCATTTTCGCGCCGCGGCTGTGCGCCCAAGCGTCGGGGGCAGCCTTGCGTAGCGGGCCCGTGCAAGCTAGGCAGGAAGAAATCACGGTAGGGAAAGCCATGTTCACCGGAATCGTCACCGATCTGGGCGAGATCCTCGCCCTTGAAAACACCGGCGATCTGCGCGCGCGGATCCGTTGCGGCTATGACATGAAAACGGTCGAGATCGGCGCCTCGATCGCCCATGCGGGGGTCTGCCTGACCGTCATCGCGACGGGCGCCGACTGGTATGACGTGCAGATCTCGGCCGAGACGGTTTCGAAGACCAATCTGGGCGGCTGGACGGTGGGCAGCCGCATCAACCTCGAGCGCGCGCTGAAGGTGGGCGACGAGCTGGGCGGCCATATCGTGTCGGGCCATGTCGATGGCGTGGCGGAAATCACCGCGCTGCGCGACGAGGGCGAAAGCACCCGGTTCAGCTTCCGCGCCCCCGAGGCCCTGGCGAAATACATCGCGCCCAAGGGCTCGGTCGCGCTCGATGGGGCCTCGCTGACGGTGAACGAGGTGGACGGCTGCACGTTCGGCATCAATATCATTCCGCATACCAAGGCGGTGACCACCTTTGGCACCGCCCGGGTGGGCGACAAGGTCAATCTGGAAATAGACACGCTGGCCCGTTACGTGGCCCGGCTGACGGAGTGGAAGGCATGACGAACCCGGTGGACAAAGCTGGCAATCACGAAACCCCGGGCCCGGTGGAGCAAAGCTACCGCGATGCGATGTCCTCGATCGAGGAGATCATCGAGGATGCCCGCAATGGCAAGATGTTCATTCTGGTGGACCATGAGGACCGCGAGAACGAGGGTGATCTGATCATTCCGGCGCAGATGGCGACGCCGAATGCGATCAACTTCATGGCGATGCATGGCCGGGGTCTGGTCTGTCTGGCGCTGACCGCCGACCGGATCGAGGCGCTGGGGCTGCCCTTGATGGCGTCCTCGAATTCCAGCCGTCACGAGACCGCCTTCACCGTCTCGATCGAGGCGCGCGAGGGGATTTCGACCGGGATTTCCGCGCATGACCGCGCCCGCACCGTCGCCGTGGCGATCGACCCGACCAAGGGCCGTCAGGACATCGCGACGCCGGGGCATCTGTTCCCGCTGCGCGCCCGCGATGGCGGCGTGCTGGTCCGCGCCGGGCATACCGAAGCGGCGGTCGACATCTCGCGTCTGGCGGGGCTGAACCCCTCGGGCGTGATCTGCGAGGTGATGAACGAAGACGGCACGATGGCGCGTCTGCCGGACCTGATCGCCTTTGCGCAGAAACACGGGCTGAAGATCGGCACGATTTCCGACCTGATCGCCTATCGCCGCCGCTATGACCATTTGGTGCGCGAAACTGCGCAACGCGCCGTGCAGTCGGAATTCGGCGGTGACTGGTCGATGCGGATCTTTGCCGACCAGACCGAGGGCGCCGAGCATATCGTGCTGACCAAGGGCGATATTTCCGGGCCCGAGCCGGTGCTGGTGCGGATGCATGCGCTTGATCCGCTCTCGGATGTGCTGGGGCTGCGTCCGGGCAAGAGCAACGATCTGGGCCGCGCGATGGAGGCGATTGCCGCTGAGGGCCGCGGCGTCGTCGTGCTTTTGCGCGAGACCTCGGCCAAGATGCCGATGCCGGGAGAGGCCTCGCCGCAGACGCTGCGCCAATATGGTCTGGGGGCGCAGATCCTTTTGGCGTTGGGCATCAGCCATCTGAAACTCTTGACGAATTCGCCGAAACCCAAGGTCGTCGGCATCGAGGGCTATGGGCTGAGCATCGACGAAACCCGGGGGTATTGAGATGGCGGCGAATGAAAACCACTACACGCTGCCGCTGCCGGTCTTCGACAAGCCGGTGAAACTGCTGATCGTCGTCGCGCCCTATTATCGTGACATCGCCGATTGGATGATCGCGGGCGCGAGGGCGGTGGCCGCCAAGGCGGGCGCCGAGGTCGAGATCGTCGAAGTGCCCGGCGCGCTGGAAGTGCCGACCGCCATCGGCATGGCCGAGCGGATGGGCGATTACGATGGCTATGTCGCGCTGGGCTGCGTGATCCGCGGCGAAACCACGCATTACGACACGGTCTGCAACGACAGCTCGCGCGGGCTGATGATGCTGGGCCTGCAGGGGCTTTGCATCGGCAACGGCATCCTGACGGTGGAAAACCGCGCCCAGGCCGAGGCCCGGGCGAAGCCCGAGGATCAGGACAAGGGCGGAGGTGCTGCGGCTGCGGCCTTGCATCTGGTCGCGCTCTCGCGCAAATGGGCCACCCGCACGCAGGGAATCGGCTTCCGCCCCAAGGGCGAGAGCAACTGACCGGGCAGCCCCAAGGATCGCATGACATGACCGACACCACCCCCGACAAGCCCCGCAAGCCGAGCCCGGAAGAAAAACGCCGGATGCGCTCGGCCGCCCGGCTTTATGCCGTGCAGGCGCTGTTCCAGATGGAAGCGGCGGGGCAGGGGGTGGACCGCGTCGCCCGCGAATTCGAAAGCTTCCGCTTCGGCATGGTCACCGACGAGGGCGAGGAACTGGCCGAGGGCGATTACGACCTGTTCCGCCGTCTTCTGGACGATGCGGTGATGTGGCAGGCGAAGATCGACCAGACCACCGACCGCGCGCTGGTCGCGACCTGGCCGATCGAGCGCATCGACCCGGTTCTGCGCGCGCTCTTCCGCGCCGCGGGGGCGGAAATGGTCAACCCGGCGACGCCGATCAAGGTGGTGATCAACGAATTCGTCGAAGTCGCCCGCGCCTTCTTCCCCGAGGGCAAAGAGACGAAATTCGTCAATGCCGTGCTGGATCACATGGCCCGCGAAGTCCGCCCCGAGGCCTTCTGAGCCGGGCCTGTGGCGCGCTTGCGTCACTTTCCCCAAGATTTTGTGACGGAACTGCGGCAAAACGGCAAATTTGCGGTTTGAATTCCGCCAGACTGCGCTAGAATGATTCCAACGACGGAGGAATCGTCATGCCGGAACTCGTTCGTCTTTACATCCGCAACGTGGTCGCAGGCGCCGGGCTCTCGGCGCTGTTCGTGGCGCTTCTGCTGGGCTTCGATGTCGCGCATCTGCGGCATCTGATCCTTGGCTCCGACATCGGCTATATCGCCGTCGGGCTGCTGTTCCTGTTCAACACCGTGGTCTTCTCGGGGGTGCAATTCGGCATCGCCGTGATGAACATGGCCGAAAAGGATGGCCCCCCCGGCGGCGGCAAGCGCGATGCGCTGTTGCGCGCCGACATGGCGGCCGAGCTGATCCCGATCCCGGTGCCCGCGCGCGCCGAAAGCCGGGTGCGCCGCCAGTTGGGCCGCCCCCTGCGCTGAGCGTGCTGTCGCCGTTTTCCCGAAGGCCTCCTGACGACGAAAATCCCCCTGCCGCAAGGCGGGGGGGTTTCCATTTCCGTCGGTTTTCGTGGTTGTCCGGGATGAGGTGGCGGAAACCGCAGCAACCGTGGGGGCGAGATTTCCCGAGAGCCTGACAAGTCAGGTGGGTGCCAGATACAGAGGCCAGGGCCAAAGCAGAGCCAGCTCCCTCGGAAATGGTTATCGGCCACTGGAAAAAGGCCCCGTTCACGCGAAGAGCAGTAACCGCCAAGGCCAAGATAGGCGCAGGGGGGCGCCGCGGCAAGGGCGTTACAGATCTTCCCAGCGGCTCAGCTTCACCGATTGCCAGCGCCGCAGCTCGTAGCCCAGCATCAGCATCGAAAACAGCGCCACCGTCATCACCGTCGAGACCACCGCCTCGCCCGGCTCGATCGGCCGGTCCTTCCAGCGCAGGAAGAAATTCGCCGTGGTCCAGATGAAGGCATAGGGGATCGCATAGGCGCTCATCCGCACGCCGAGCGGCAGATAAGGCCAGGGCCGCGCCTCACCGCCGAACAGCCGCATCACCCGGTCCTGGATCGGATGCGGCAGTCCCCGCAGGCCAAGGGCTTCAAGTTCGGCCCGGGCGGCGGCGAGTCGGCGTTGGTAGTCTTCCATGGTGCAACCTTTGATGGTTTTGCGGTTCATGTTTGCCCTGCGGAACCGGCGCGTCAACCCTCTCGACAGGCGTTCATGCTTCGTTCATATCTTGCGCATGGCAAACGATCTTTCCCCCGGTCAGCTTCTGGCGCGCGGCGTGTGCCGCTGCCTGATGGATCACGGCTTCGCCTGTCTGCCCGAGGTCGTGCCCCGTCCGGGTCTGCGGGTAGACGTGATGGCGTTGGGCCGCAAGGGCGAAATCTGGGTGGTCGAGTGCAAATCCTCGCGCGCGGATTTCACCTCGGACCGGAAATGGCAGGGCTATCTGGATTATGCCGACCGGTTTTTCTGGGCGGTGGACACCGGCTTTCCCCGGGAAATCCTGCCCGAAGGCACCGGGCTGATTCTGGCCGACCGCTTCGGCGCCGAGATCCTGCGCATGGCGCCCGAAGCGAAGCTCGCCGCGCCGCGGCGCAAGCTGGTGACGCAGGGATTCGCCCGGACCGCGGCGCTGCGGCTGGCGGGGCGGGCGGATCCCGGTCTGTCGTTTCAGGCCTAGCGCCTGCCCCGGGGCTTGCCGCCCTTCGACGCGCCCTCGGCGATGGCCCGCGCCGCCTCGGCCGCATCGATCAATTCGCGGGCGATTTCCTCGGCCTCTTCGGGGTCGAAGTCGAAGGGCAGTTCGAACCCCTCGCCCGAGACGAAGATTCGCACCATCCCCTGATCGGTGGGGCCGATCTGCAGATCGCCGGCCATGTCGTTTTCGTCGTTGATGCCCATCGGAGCCTCCATTTTGCCCGTGCCTAGCCAAACTGCGACGGCGGGGCAAGCGGCGGACGCGCAAAGAGGTCGTTTCCCCCCTTGCATTCCCCCGCGCCGCCCGCTAAATGCCCCCTCAGTGCCGCCTTAGCTCAGTTGGTTAGAGCGCTGGATTGTGGATCCAGAGGTCCCCCGTTCGAGCCGGGGAGGCGGTACCACTCCCCCCCAGATCATCCACGACTGCCGCCGCGCTTGCGGTTTTCGGTTGCGCCCTGGCCGCGTCGGCGCCCGTCACTCCGGGCGGCAGGGCAGGCGCAGGGTGAAGGTGCAGCCCGCGCCCGCGACGCTGTCGAAATCAAGCTGGCAGCCCGAGACATCGGCGAATCGCTTGGCGATCGCCAGGCCGATGCCCGCGCCGCTGATCGTGCTGTTTTCATGGCCCAGCCGGTGGAAGGCCTTGAACACGCTGTCGCGATGCTCGGCGCCGATGCCGACGCCGGTGTCGATGATCCGCAGCGGCAGGAAACCCGCCGTCTCGGGGGCGACCTGCAGCGTCACCCGGCCGCCGGGCAGGTTGTATTTCACCGCATTCGACAACAGCTCGTCGAGGATCCGGCGCAGGATCTTGGCATCGCCCCGCAGCGGCGGCAGCGGGCCTTCGGGAAAGTCCAGATCCAGCGTGATCCCGTGTTTTCCGGCCTCGGCGCGCTGGCTGTCCAGCGCCTCTTCCAGCAGCGGCCGCAGTGCCAGCGGTTCGTGGGCCAGGGCCAGATCCTGCCCCTCGATCCGGCTCAGATCCAGCACCACATCGACCAGCCGCACCAGATCCCAGCCCGCCGCCGTGATCGCCCGCAGCTGATCAAGCCGCGCCCCCTCCAGCCGCTCGCCCTCCGAGCCTTCGAGCAGATCGGCATAGCCGATGATCGCATTCAGCGGCGTGCGCAGCTCATGGCTCATCGCCGACAGGAACGCCGCCTTGGCCCGATTCGCGGCATCGATCTTGTCGCCCATCCGCACCAGATGTTCGCCCACCTTCTGCAGCTCCTCGATCGCGGAGGGCGGCGCGGGGGGCAGGGTGCCGCCGTCCGAAATCACCGCCATCCGGCGTTCAAGATCGCCCAGCGGCCGGGCCACCCGGTCGCTCATCGTGGCGGAGCGCCGCCACAGGAAGGCGAAGAACCCGGCATAAAAGACCAGCAGGATCCCGACCATCCCCTTGGAGACAAAGGCCAGCTGGCTGCGCAGATCGCTGGAGGCGGCCAGCACGCTGTCTTCGCTGGCCAGCACGAGCAGCGACCAGTTCGGCCCCGCCACCTGCGCCCAGGAGGCGATCATCGGCCGTCCCAGGTCGACGCGCCGCACCCCCTCGGGGGCGGTGCGCATCGCCCCGGCCAGTTCAGTCAGCATCGGCTTTTGAAAGATGTTGAATTCCGCGGGCTTGAACGTGTCCTTGAGGATCGCCTCCTCGTAGCTGTGCGCCAGAAGTTCGCTCAGGCCCAGATCGGCCTCGCCCTTTGGCGGCAGGGCAAGAATCGTGCCGTCGCGGCCGATGAGCACGGCATAGCCCTCGCCGGGGATGCGGATGTCGAGCACGCGCTGCAAGATGGTGCCGATGGTGACATCGATGCCCACGACCGCTTCAAGCCGGTCGGGGCCATAGACCGGCGCGATCGCGGAGACCATCCAGCCGCCGCCCGCCGGATCGACATAGGCGTCGGTCCAGACCGGCTTGCGGTCGGGGTTGTGGGCGGCATCGGCCTCGTAATAGAAATTGTAGCTCGGGATATCCATCTTTGGCGGATAGATCTTCAGCACGTCGAACCAGGGATAGATCCGGTTCAGGCTGTCCCGGGTGTTCAGATAAAGCTGCGCGATCAAGGGGTCGCTGTCCTTGATCGCGCGCATCAGCGGATCAAGCCGCGCCGTGCGCCAGACCTTTTCCCGTTCCGCCGCGCCCACCGGGACGATGCCGGAATAGAAGACCGCCGCGCCGCCGGTGTCGCGCAAGGTGTGAAAGGCGCCGCCGGGGCTGAGCGCGTGATTGTCCTGCTCCGCCTGACTGGCCGTGGCCGGGGTCTGCAGGGCGCGGCCGGTTTCCGCGGCATAGATCCGGGTCATCGCGGTGATCGCGTCCAGCCGATGCGCGATGACATTCGCCTCGCGCAGGGCGGCGTCGCGGACGGAATCGGTGGAAATCCGGGTGATCGCGGCGGCGGAGCGGTCATAGACCACCTGGCTTGTGGCCCAGTAGATCGCGACGAAGCCGAATTCGATCAGCAGCAGCGGGATCAGCGCGGCCTTGACATAAGACCGCCAGAGCCAGGCCTTGAGCGGCACCGCCCCTGCGGCCGGGCCTTTCCGGTCCGCCTTTCGTGCTGTCCTCTGGGCCATCGCGGGCATCCCGGTTCGGTCGATTCGTCCCGTTATAGCCCGATCTGTTTCCGATTCCCTGAACAGCCTTCCCCTGCGTCGCAATGAAGCCCCCCGGGCCGGGCCGGGGGGCGCCTTGCCTGGGCGATCTCAGCTCAGGCCGAGCCGGGCGCGCAGGGTGGACAGGTCCTCGGCCAGCGTGTTGACCAGCGCCGAGAGCCGCTTGCGATCCTCGTCGGTCAGCTTCTCATAGCTGACGAAGCCCTCGCCCTCGCGGTATTTGTCGAGCGTTTCGTAGACCTTGGCGAAATTGCCCTCGACCGAGGCGACGAAATCGCGGTCCTCGACCATCGGGCCGAAAAGATCGACGATTTTCTTCGCGCCGTCGAAATTGCCCTGAAAATCCCACAGGTCGGTGCGGGAATAGCGGTCTTCCTCGCCCGAGATCTTCGTCGCCGCGACCTCGTCCATCAGCACCGAAGCGCCGCCCACCACCACCGCGGGCGGGAAGGTCAGCCCGTCGATGCGCTTGGCCAGTTCGGTCACATCGGCTTCGAGCTTGTCGGCAACGGCGGTGACGTGATCGGTCTTGCCCTCGACCCAAAGCGCGTATTCGAGCCGGTGAAAGCCGGTAAAGGCCGGATCGGCCTCGGCTTTTTCGTAGTCATCGGCACGGGCGTCGATCGGCGCGTCCAGATCGGCGAAAAGCTCGGCCACCGGCTCGATCTTTTCATAGGACAGCCGCGTCGGCGCAAACAGCGCCTTGGCCTTGTCGATCTCGCCCGCCTTCACTGCGGCGACGAAAGCCTGGGTGTCGGTCACCAGAGCTTCGGTGTTTTCCGACACGTAAAGCTTGTATTCGGCAATCGGCGCCACAAGATCCAGCGTCGCATCGGCGGCGGCAAGGGGGGTGGCCAGCACGGCCAAAGTGGCGGCCAGGGACAGCATCTTCATCGGGTTCGTCCTTTCTCAGGTCTTCTGCGGGGCGTGGCCGATGGCGTCGATCAGCTGACGGCCGAGGTAATCGTCGGGCCCGGGGCCAAAGCCCGGCAGGGCGAAGAAATAGCCCCCGCCCACGGGTTTGATATATTCTTCAAGGGGTTCGCCATTCAGCCGGGTCTGCGCAGCGATGAATCCATCAGTCAGGCTGGCCTGCCAGGCGATGAACAGAAGCCCCTGATCCAGCTGGCCCGATTTCGTCACCCCGTTCGAATAGTTGAAGGGACGGCGCAGCATCAGATGCCGCTCGCCCGCGTCGCGGGGGTTGGCAAGACGAATGTGGCTGTCGAGCGGCGTGGCGGCGCCCTCGGGATCGGCGGCGTAATCGGGCACGTCCGCCTCGGTGCCGTCGCGCTTGTCAAGCGGCGCGCCGGTGATCCGGGTGCGGCCGAAGATGCGCTCCTGTTCCGCAAGCGGCGTGCGGTCCCAGCGTTCGACGAAATTGCGGATCAGCCGCACCGCCATGTAGCTGCCGTCCCGCGCCCAGGCGGGCTCGGCGGCGTCATGCACCCAAAGGACGCGCTCCATCAGCGCCGCATCGGCGCTGTCGGGATTGGCCGAGCCGTCGCGGAAGCCGAGGAAATTGCGCGCACTTTCCACCACGCCCGGGGCTTGCGGCGCAATGACGGGCACGTTCCCCTCCTGTTTCCAGCGCAGCACCAGCTGGTCGGGCAGGTTCTTGATCAGATCGCGCAGCGCATGGATGATGGTTTCCTGCGTGTTCGCGCAGATCTGGATCGCAAGGTCGCCATGGCACAGATCGGGGTTCAGCGCATCGTTCGGAAAGCCGGTCATCCGGGTCAGCTGCGCCGGACGCAGCGGGCCAAGCCAGGGATGGGCGTCAAAAAGCGAGGCGCCCAGCGCCAGTGTCACCGTCAGCGCATCGGGGCGCAGCTCCGGGCCAAGGATGCCGCTGTCGGCGGGCGGCAGGGCGGGGTCCAGATCCGGAACCGTGCCGCCGCTGGTCAGAAAGGTGATGCGTTCGGTCAGGCGGCGGAACAGCCGTTCCAGATCGGCGGGGGTGTCGACGATCACGTCGAAGGCGGCCACCAGACCCCAGGCCGGGCGGGGCGTGACGATGCCCGCCTGAAACCGGCCCTGCGGCGCGATGCGGTCAGAGGCCGAGCTGGCGCCCGCCTGCGGCGCGGCGGTCAGCGCCGAGGCCTGCGGCGCGGTCTCGGCCCGGGCCAGGCCCAGGCTGAAAGGGCAGGCGGCAAGGCCAAGGCCAAGCCCGCCCAGAACGGCACGGCGAGAGGGAGAAGGGCTCATCTCAGGGCTCCAGTCCAAGGGTGGGATTGATCCCGGCCAGGGCCTCGGCGGCGGCGGTCAGCGCCGCGGCGGTGGCCTTGTGATCCTGCGGAACCGCACTTGCCGCGGCATGGGCGGCGGCAAGCCGGTCCTTGACCCGGGCCGATTGCGCCGGATCGGCGGCCGAGAGCAGCGGGTCGAGCACGGCGCGGGCGCGGTCGAGCGTGTCCAGCGCGGCCCCCAAAAGCACGGTGTCGTCGGCCGCATAGGGCGTCAGGGTCCCGGCGGCGGTCGCATCGGCCAGGCTGCGGGCATAACGGGCGGCATCGGCGGCGATGCCTGCGGGCGTGCCGTCGAAGGCCTTGACGCGGCTTTGAAATTCCGTCGCATCCCGGCTCAGCGCCGCGGCCACCGGGGCAAGGTCCGCAACCGAGGATCGGGCGAAAAGCCCGTATTCGATCCGGGAGAGGCCGGTGAAGGCCGGGTCCTCCTCGCGTGCGGCCAGCCAGGCGGCCTGCGGGGCGATGCGGTTTTGCAGATCGGCCGCCTGCGGGGCGACGGTTCCCAGGCTGGCCCAATGCGCGGCGGCCTGCGTCCAGGCGGTCTTTGCCGCCGCCAGATCGCCCGCCGCGATCGCCTGTTCCAAAGCCTGCGCCGCGCGGGTGAATTTCCCCGCCGCCTTCATCAGCTGCACCTTGCGTTCCGAGAGCGGCCCGATCAGCTCGCGCAGCGGCGGCGCGGCGGTTTCCGCGGCGCTTTCGGCCGTCGCCAGCACGGTCAGCTTGCCGCGCGGGTTCGACAACAGCCCGCAGGTGATGTCGTAGACGCCGGGTTTCAGCCGCTCGCTCAGCACCGACGAAAAGCCGGGGGCGATGTTTTCACGCTCGGCCACCACCATGACGCCGTTCAGGATTTCCCATTCCACCGGCCGGTCCGAGGCGTTGCGGATCAGGAACCGGGCCGGGCCCGCGGGCACTTCCAGCGCCATCGGCTCGCAGGCGGTGGCGGTGACGGTGACCGGGATCGCCCCCTCGGTCTGCGGCTGGTTTCGCGCCGAGGCGAGCCAGAACAGCGCGACGCCGCCCAGCACCAAAAGGCCGCCGGTGCCCAGAAGCAGCGGAAGGAGGCGCCCGGACGGCGCTTGTGCGGAAGGGGTCATCGGATCAGGCCTTTTGCGGAAGGGGGGCGGGCGCGGGGCGCAGGAAGAGCGGCAGGTCACGGCCAGGAACGCGGCCCAGAGGGCGACCTCGCCCTGGGTCGGGCTGTCGTGATAGCCAAAGAGCGCCGAAAGCACGGTGCCCGCGACCGAGGCATTGGGCAGGGTCTGGCTCAGATCCCAGGCCGGGGTCTGCAGCGCATTCCAAAGCCCGGCCTCGTGCAGGCTGCGCAGCGCCCCCGAGAGCAGCCCGGCCGCGACGAACAGGATGAAAAGGCCCGAGAACCGGAAGAACCGGCGCAGATCGAGCCGCATGCCGCCGGAATAGATCCCGAAGCCGAGCGCGACCGAGATCGCGATCCCCGCCAGCGCCGAGAGGGGGGCGGCCGGGCCCGGGCTTTGCTGGAAGATCGCCAGCAGGAAGAAGACCGATTCGAGACCCTCGCGCGCGACGGCAAAGAAGGACATCGCGACCAGCGCCCAGACCGTGCCCTGACCGGGGGCGGTGTCGAAAGCGGCCTCGACCCCCTGTTCCAGCGTCGCGCGGATCGAGCGGGCGGCGGCGCGCATCCAGAACACCATCCAGACCAGCACGGCCACGGCGATCAGGGCGACGGCGGCCTCGAAGCCTTCCTGCGTCTTTTGCGGGAAGCCCGCCTGCAGGAATTGCAGCGCCGCACCGACGAAAAGCGACAGCGCGACGGCGAAAAGCACGCCGACCCAGATCGCCCCGATCCAGGCGCCGCGGCCGGTGCGGCGCAGATAGGCGGCGATGATGACGACGACGAGGGCGGCTTCAAGCCCTTCGCGCAACATGATCAGAAGCGGGGCAAGCATGACATGTCATATCCTTATTTATTTTGTCGGATATTCAGATGTATTAAAATAGTCAAGATATATCTTTGCGGTGGCGCCGGTTTGCGCCGCGGCGGTCGCCTTGGGGCTTGATCCCGGCCCGCCCACGGGGAATGGTGGCGCAAACAGGAGGGGCCGATGCGGATCCTGCGATCCTTGGGGCCGGCGGTGCCGCGGGCCGGTCTGCGCGAGGCGCTGCGCGCCGGTCTGGGTGTCCTTGCCGCGCTGGCGGGGCTGAGCCTCGTTCCGCTGCTGGCGCCGCAGGAGCTGCGGCAGGTCTCCTGGCTGCTGCCGCCCTTCGGGGCGACGGCGCTCTTGCTGTTCGCGGTGCCGTCCAGCCCGCTGGCGCAGCCCTGGTCGGCGCTGGTCGGCAACATGCTGGCGGCGCTGATCGGCGTTGCCGCCACGCATCTGCCGCTGGATCCCGGGCTGCGCGTCGCGCTGGCGGTGGGGCTGGCGGTGGTCGCGATGATCCTGGCGCGGGCCGTGCATCCGCCCGCGGGGGCGGTGGCGATGATGACGGCGCTGGCGCCCGAGCCGGTGCGGCAGCTTGGGGTCTGGGTCGTGCTGATGCCGGTCGGGCTGGGCACGCTGGCGCTGGTGGTGCTGGCGGCGGGCTATGCGCGGCTGACCGGGCGGCACTATCCGGCCCGGCAGTTCGAGGCCCCGAACCCGCATCGCACCGCCGATGCCGCGCCCCCCGAGCGGCTGGGCCTGACCGAGGCGGAGCTGACCGGGATCCTGACCCGGACCCGGCAAGCGCTCAACCTCGGGGTCGAGGATCTGGCGCGGCTCGTCGGCGCGGCGGAACTGCAGGCGGCGACGCATCGCACCGGGCCGATGACCGCAGCCGAGATCATGTCGCGCGATCTGATCACCGTGCAGCCGGAAACACCGCTGGCCGAGGTGGCGGCGCTGTTTCGGCGCCATCGTTTCACCTCGCTGCCGGTCGTGGGCGCCGAGGGTCGGTTTCTGGGGGTGATCTTTCAGATCCATCTGATCTTGCGCGCGCAGGCGGATGCGGCGCGGCGCGATCGCGGCTTTGCGGCGGCGGCGCGGCGGCTGATGGATCCGAAGCGGGCGCCCGGGGTTCTGGCGGCGGATCTGATGGCGGTGGCGATCCCGCGCGTGAGCCCGCAAACGCCGATCGCGGCGCTGTTGCCGATGATGGCGGATGGTCGGGTCGATGCGGTTCCGGTGCTGCAGGGGCAGGCGATCACCGGCATTGTCACCCGCACCGATCTGATCGCGGCGCTGGCCCGGCAAACACTGCGCGAGGGCTGAGGGGCGACGGCGCAAAAGCCGCTTGCAGCGGCGTTCTCATCAGTTCTTGTGGATATGTTTGGCAGTCCGTAGGGGAGTCGAACCCCTCTTCCCAGGTTGAAAACCTGGTGTCCTAACCGATAGACGAACGGACCACCTTTTCGCTTTGTCAGCTGTGCTGCGCGGCGTGAGGGGTGTTTAGGCCAGGCGCCGGTGACTCGCAAGAGGGATTTTGCAGTTTTTCCAAACTTTCTTCATTCGCCCCGAAAAAACTTCAAAAAGAACAGGAAAACAGGGGGTTGAGCCGCCGTCGTCAGGCCCGTGCGGCATCGTCAAGACGCAATTGCACCTTGGAGCGGCCGCCCCAGCTGTCCAGTTCAAGCTTGCCCGCCAGATGAAACCGGCCTGCCCCTCCCGCCGAGAGCGCGGGGCCCAGCGGGCCGTCGAAAGCGCCAAAGGCGATGGCGTCGAGCTTCGCGCCAAGCCCGTCGCCAAAGCTGAGCCGCAGGTGGCTCTCGCCGATCCGCCGGGCGTTCAGGATCGCCATCGCGGGAAAGGCAAAGCGCGGCGAGGGCGCCGCCTGGCCATAGGGGCCGGCGCGGTCGAGATCCTCGATCAGCGCGGGCGTCGCGGCGCCCGGCATCAGGAGCCCGTCCAGCCGCAGATCGGCCGGGCCGCCGTGCCGCGCCCTGCCGGGCGAACACTCGGCAGCCTTCCATCGCGGTTCCACTGCCCTCGGCAGGGTCAGACCCGCGGCCATGCGGTGCCCGCCGCCCTTGAGCAAAAGCCCCTCGGCCGCGACGCGCTGCACCGCCGCGCCCAGATCGACCCCCGCCACCGAGCGCGCCGAGCCCTTGCCAAGGCCGCCTTCCAGCCCGATCACCACGGCGGGGCGGTTCGTCGCCTCCTTCAGCCGCGCCGCGACGATGCCGACGACGCCCGGATGCCAGCCCTCGCCCGCCGCCCAGACAAGCGGGCCGTCGAGGCCGCGCGCCTCGGCCTGGGTCAGCGCGGCATCGCGGACGCGATTCTCGATCTCGCGCCGTTCGCTGTTCAGCCGGTCGAGCCGCTCGGCCAAGGCCGCGGCCTCGGCGGCGCTGTCGGTGGAGAGCAACCGCGCCCCCAGATCGGCGGCGCCGATCCGGCCCCCGGCATTGACCCGCGGTCCCAGCAGAAAGCCCAGATGATAGGCCGTCGGCGCCTTGTCGAGCCGGGCGACGTCGGAAAGCGCCACCAGCCCCGGCCGCTCGCGCCGGGCCATGACCTTGAGCCCCTGCCGCACCAGCGCCCGGTTCACGCCCAGAAGCGGCGCCACATCGGCGACGGTCGCCAGCGCGACAAGATCGAGCATCGCCATCAGATCGGGGCCCTTGACCCCCTCGGCGCGCAGCTGCCGGTTCGCCTCGACCAGCATCAGGAAGACCACCGAAGCGGCGCAAAGATGCCCCAGATCGCCCGGTTCGTCCTGCCGGTTCGGGTTCACGCAGGCGACCGCGGGGGGCAGGGTCTCGCCGCCCAGATGGTGGTCGAGAATGACGACATCGGCGGGGGCGGCGGCGGCGACCGGCGCGTGGCTGAGCGTGCCGCAATCGACGCAGACGATCAGCCCGTGCTCGCGGCCAAGCGCCTGCATCGCGGGGACATTGGGGCCGTAGCCCTCGTCGATGCGGTCGGGGATGTAGAGCGTGGGGGTGACGCCGAAGGCGCGCAGAAAGCAGATGAGAAGCGCCGCCGAAGAGCCGCCGTCGACATCGTAATCGGCGAAGATCGCGATCTTTTCGCGGCTTCGGAGCGCCCGCAGAAATCGCGCCGCCGCCTTTTCCATGTCTTTCAGGCGGTGCGGATCGGGCAGCAGGTCGCGCAGGGTCGGTTCCAGAAATCCCGCCGCGGCTTCGGGCGTCACGCCGCGGGCGACCAGAACCCGGGCGAGCGGCAGGGGCAGGTGGGTGGCTTGCGCCATCGCTTCGGCCAGACGATCGGCTTCAAGGCTGGGGCCGACCCAGCGCCGCCCGGTCAAGGAGGTATCGACATTCAGAAAGCTGGTCATGGCGCAGCTCTAGCGAAAAAACGAAACGCCCGCCAGTGGCGGGCGAAAGGGGGCGCCGCCCCCTCTTTGCCTGTCGGCAAATTCCCCCCCGGGATATTTCGGCCAAGGTGAAACGGCCCCGTTTTCCTTGGCAAAATACGCGCAGGGGGTGCGGGGGACGGCATACCCCCCGGAGCGTTGCCTCAGCGGATCGGGTTGCGATAGATCACCCGGCGCACCGAGCCGGTTTTCGAGCGCATCAGGATCGTTTCGGTCTCGATGAATTTCGGGTTGCGCTTCACCCCGTGCAGGATCGAGCCGTTCGTCACCCCGGTCGCGGCAAAGATCACGTCGGCGCGGACCATGTCGTCGCGGGCATAGATCTTGTCGAGATCGGTGATCCCGGCCTTTTTCGCGCGGCCGCGCTCGTCATCGTTGCGGAACAGAAGCTTGCCCCACATCTGCCCGCCCATGCATTTGAGCGCCGAGGCCGCCAGAACGCCTTCCGGCGCGCCGCCCGAGCCCATGTAGATGTCGATGCCGGTCACGTCGGGCTCGGCGCAATGGATGATGCCCGCGACGTCGCCATCGGTGATCAGCCGGATCGAGGCGCCGGTCGCGCGGACCTCGGCGATCAGCTCTTCGTGGCGCGGACGTTCCAGAATGCAGCAGGTGATGTCATGGGCTTCGCAGCCCTTGGCCTTGGCCAGCGCGTGGATCCGCTCCGACGGGGTCATGTCGAGGCTGACGACGTCCTTTTCGAAGCCCGGCCCGATCGCCAGTTTTTCCATGTAGACGTCGGGCGCGTGCAGAAGCGTGCCGCGCGGCGCCATCGCGATCACCGTCAGCGCGTTCGGCATGTCTTTCGCGGTCAGCGTCGTGCCTTCGAGCGGATCCAGCGCGATATCCACCGCCGGGCCTTCGCCGGTGCCGACCTCTTCGCCGATGTAAAGCATCGGGGCCTCGTCACGCTCGCCCTCGCCGATCACCACGACGCCGCGGATGTCGAGGATGTTGAGCTGCTCGCGCATCGCGTTCACGGCGGCCTGGTCGGCGGCCTTTTCATCGCCGTGGCCGATCAGCCGGGCCGAAGCATGGGCGGCGGCTTCCGACACGCGCGCAAGGCCGAGCGACAGCAGGCGATCATTGAAATCGGTGGGGGTGGTCATGGCATGTCCTGTGCTTTTGGGTTGGCACAGCTAGGCCAGAGACGCGCCGCCTTGACAAGTCTGACAGCGCTAACGATCTGAAACTGCGTTCAATCTGTCGAGAGCGGCGGCGGATCCCCGCCCGGTCCGGTGCGCAGATGCACCGGAGCGGGGCGGGTCCGGTCAGACTTCTTCGATCCGAAGCGCCACCGGGGCGCCCAGCACGACGCCGGTCGCGGGCAGGGCCGCGATCGCCACGTCGATCGCATCGCGGGTGGTCTTGTGGGTCACGATCAGGACCGGGGCCGAGGTGTCCTCGTGGCCGTATTGGCGCATGCGGGAAATCGAGACGCCCGCTTCGCCCAGCACTGCGGCGACCTTGGCCAGCGCGCCCGGCTTGTCCATCAGCTCGAGGCGCAGGTAATAGGGCGCGGGCGCCGAGACCGCGGCCGGGATCGGATCGGCGAGGCCTGCCGCCGGTTGCCCGAAGGTCGGCAGCCGCAGCCCGCGCGCGATGTCAAGCACGTCGCCCATCACCGCGGATGCCGTCGGGCCTTCGCCCGCCCCCGCGCCGCGCAAGACGATCTGGCCGACCGAGTCGCCCTCGATCACCACCATGTTGGTGCCGCCCTGCAGCTGCCCCAAGGGCGAGGCCGCGGGCACAAGGCAGGGCATCATCCGCTGTTCCAGCCCGCGGCCGGTCATCTGCGCCACGCCCAGAAGCTTGATCTTGTAGCCCATGTCCCCGGCGCGGCGGATATCGTCGATCGAGATGCAGCCGATCCCTTCCAGCACGACATTGGCGAAGCTGACCTTGGTGCCGAAGGCGATGGAGGCCAGGATCGAGAGCTTGTGGCCCGCGTCGATCCCCCCGACGTCCAGGTTCGGATCGGCCTCCAGATAGCCCAGCTGCCGGGCTTCCTCGAAGACCGTCTCATAGGGCAGGCCCGCGGTTTCCATCCGGGTCAGGATGTAGTTGCAGGTGCCGTTCATCACCCCCATGACGCGGCGGATCTGGTTGCCCGCCAGCCCCTCGGTCAGCGCCTTGATCACGGGGATGCCCCCGGCCACGGCGGCCTCATAACGGATCACCCGGCCCAGACCCTCGGCCAGTTCCGCCAGAGCCTGACCGTGATGGGCCAAAAGCGCCTTGTTCGCGGTGACGACATCCTTGCCCGCCTTCAGCGCGGCTTCGGTCGCGTCCTTGGCCGGGCCTTCATGGCCGCCCATCACCTCGACGAGCACATCGACATCGTCGCGCAAAGCCAGCGCCACCGGGTCGGTTTCCCAGGCATAGCCCGACAGATCGGCATCGCGGTTCTTCGTGCGGTCGCGGGCGGAAACCGCGGTGATCACCACCGGGCGGCCGCTGCGGGCGGCCAGAAGATCGGCATGGCGTTGCACGATCTTCACCACGCCAATGCCGACGGTGCCAAGCCCCGCGATGCCAAGGCGAAGCGGTTGAGCGGCGGCGGCGGTCATGGGAACCTCATGGTTTTGGCGATCAGATGCGCCCTGTTAGCCTTTCGCGCGCCGCAAAGCAACGCGCGGCTTGCGTCACGGGGTCTCGGCGCGCAGGGCCTCGGCGCGGGCGCGCAGGGCCTCGGCCCGGGCCTCGAGCCCCGGCGCGGGCGAGGGCGAGAGCGGTTCCTCGACCAGAAGCGTCTCGGCGGGGACGAGGTTCGGGAAATCCGCCCCGGGCGCGGCCGAACAGGCGGCAAGGGCAAGCGGCAAAAGCAGGGCAGGGCGCAGCATGGGGGCTCCGGGTGGCTTGGGCGCAGCATAAAGGCGCCCGCCGCCCGCCGCCAGAGCCGGTTTGATATTGAACGCGCGTTCAGATAATCTGGGCGCATGGCACGCAAGACAGGCTCTCATTCCGAAATCACCGGGCCGCGCATCCGCGCCGAGGCGAGCCGGCTCTTTGCCCGGCACGGCTTTGCCGCGGTCTCGATGCGGCAGATCGCGGCGGCGGTGGGGGTGCAGGCGGGGGCGCTTTATCTTTACACCCCCGACAAGGAGGCGTTGCTGTTCGACCTGCTGAAAACGCATATGGACGAGCTTCTGGCCGCCTGGGCCGAGGTGCCGCGCGGGACGGGGGCGTTGACGGCGCTGGAAGCTTTCGTGCGCTTTCACATCCGCCACAACCTGCCCCGGGCCGAGGCGGTGTTCCTGAGCTACATGGAATTGCGCAACCTGTCGGAGAGCAATTTCGCCGTGATCGAGGCGCTGCGCCGCGCCTATGAGACCGAGCTGGAAACGATCCTGCGGGCCGGTCAGGCCGAGGGGGTCCTGGCCCTGCCCGATCCGAAACTGGCGGCGATGGCGATCATCGCGATGCTGACCGGGGTCAACACCTGGTATCGCGAGGGCGGGCGGCTGAGCCGGGAAACCGTCGAGACGATCTATTGGGACATGGTGCGCAAGGCGGTCGGCGCCTGAGCGCCCGGCCCCCCGGATCAGCTGGCGTCGCTCCAGGTGTTGCGCACCCCGCGCGCGCGGGTGATGATGAAATTCGAAAACCGGAGCTGTTCGGACAGGCCCTGGCTTGTCCAGGTCTGGCCGCCATCGAGCGACAGGGATTTCTGCCCGATGTCGAAGATCGGGTTGTAGCTGAGCGAGGTTTCCAGAATCACCGCATAATCCCCCTCGGACATCAGCGGGATGCGGTCTTTCTCGGCGTTGATCGTGGTTTCCGTGTGCACCGCGATCGAGCCGGTGGCCCAGGATTTGTCGAGCGCGAATTCATGGGTGTCGCCGTCGCAATCGATCGTGGTGTTGGCGTTGCCATCGCTCGGGCAATAGATGATCGCGACCCGCATCCAGCTGCGGCTGGCGTCGCTGTTCATCATGAAGTCGAACATCCGCTTGGCCCCGGTCATGTAGGTCGGGCCGATCGGCGTTTCCTCGCGCGAGATCATGTCGGCGACGGTGTAGCTGGCCTTCAGGGCCTGCGCCTTGGTGCGGAAGGCGTCGAAGAACTGAAAGGCGATGACATACCAGCCCAGGATGAGCAGCGCGCCCAGCATGCCCTCGATCGGAACCGAGCCGCGCTCGTCGCGCAGGATCCGGCGCAGACGGCGCATCAGCATGGCCGGACCCTCCCCGAAGCTTGCGGTCATGGTGGCGCTACTCCGGTTCATTGACGAAGGCGGTGGTGGTGATCAGGACGTATTTGTCGCCGCTTTCGTGGGCGATGGCCTGTGACAGCGGGTTGAGCTTCTCCATCGGCGAGACGCGCAGGCAGGCGCGCAGGATCATCAGCTGCCCCGAGACGCCGGGCTGAATGACCGGCGTTTCGGTTTCGGTGATCGCATCGGAACAGAGCACGCCCCGGCCGTTGATGTCCGAGGACCAGGTGGCCCGGTCGACCTGGAACACCTCGACGGCAAGATCGGTCATGCAATCGGGCAGGAAGGCGATATTGCCGCAGATCGACCGCTTGAGCTCTTCGTGGCTGGGCATCTCGGCCACGCCCAGCCGCAGGATGCGCGTGGTCAGGTCGACGCCGCGATCCAGCAGGGTCTGCTTGATCCCCAGAAGGCACATCTCGACCGAGGCCACCATCATCATCACGAAGAACGGCATCCAGAACACCGCCGGGACCGAGGCCGCACCCTCTTCGGAGCGCAGCCGGCGGCCGAGCCGGAGGAGGAGGCGAAAGGGGATGCGCAGCCGCTTCATCGCAGGTCTCAGTTCGTCAGCCGCAAGGAGGAGATCGAGGCCGCGATCGAGGCGAAGGCGGTCGAGAGATTGCTGCCCTGCACCTCGTAGTAATAGCTGGTGCCGCTCGAGCAGTATTTGAGCAGCGTCTTGCCCCCACTCGGGGCGTCGGCGGCGACGGAAAAGATGTAGATCCCCTTGCTCTTCGCCAGGTCGCAAAGCTTCTTCGTGCGCGCATCCTTGACGCTGGTGTCGTAGACGGCATTCGCCATCAGCTCGTATTGCGTCCCGGCGCTGCGGCCATAGGGTTTGCCAAGAAGCCCCGCCACCGTGTTCAGGTTCCAGTTCTTCGTCTTGTAGAGATGATCATAGCTCACGTCATAAAGCGGCGCTTCGGTGGTGACGTTGACGGTGGTGGTCTTCTTGCAGGTATAGGTTTTCAGGCTGGTGGTGGAGCTGATCAGCGTGCAGTCGCTGGTTCCGACCGAACAGCTGTTCCATTTCCATTGCCCCCAGGAGTTCTTGTACTGCGTGCAGGTCGCGGTCTGGACCTGCTGCTCCTGGGTGGTCTGGGTGATCGCGCTGCGCGCGACCCAGGTGCCGGTCTCGTATTTGTAATAGGGGGTGCTGCTGCGCGTGGCGTCGTAATAGTAGATCCCGCTTGCCGTCGTGGCAGAGGGGCCGAAGCTGCCGAGGCTGTCGACCCCGAGGGTCGACATGATCCCCGAGGGCCCGGTGCGATAGCCCGGCAAGGTCGAGAAGTTGGTGGTGTTTGCGCCGTCGGTCATCAGCACCAGCACCTTCATCGTGTCGCCGTCGTAATTGATCGGGCGCGGCTTGGTTTCCCGGAATGCGCTGCTGACCGAGGTCATCTTGGCCACTTCGTCGCGCGCCGACGGGTCGAGCAGCGCCAGGCCCCATTTCGCGCCGACGTCGATCGAGGTCCAGCCGCCGGCAGTCAGCTTGTCGATGAAGCCGGTTTTGTCGGCGGCCAGGAAGGTCGGGTCGCTGGAGAGCGGGATCACCCGGTTCTGCGGGGTGTTCATGCAGTTGTGCCAGTCCTGTCCCGGATTGTTCGAGGTCGAACCGTCGCTGACGAGCGCGGACAGGCTGTCGGAATATTTGTAGGAACTTCCATACATCGTCCGGGTCAGCGGCCCGGTGCCGTCGATGACCATCGTGTTGTAGTCGTTGGCCACGAAATCGGCGCATTGCGGCATCGCAAAGCTGGATCCGGTGACGCTGAAATCACTCGACAGAGTGTAGCCTTCCTGCATTTCCGAGCCCAGATAGACGTTCGTGGAATAGGGCACGACGCTGACACTGGTGCGCCCGGCGGCCACGCCGCTGCCCGACGAGGCGAAGACCGTGTTGATGAAGCTTTTCGCCGCGACCTGCAAATACTGGAACCGGGTCTTCGACGACGTGCAGTTCTTGGTGCAGCTCGGGTTGTCCTTGACATATTCCGTCATCGACCCCGAGAGGTCGAGCACAAGCGAGATCTCGACGTTGCCGACGGCCTGCATCGCCGTGGTGTCGCCGGTGGCGGCAAGGCTGGACACGCCCAGAAGCGGCCCGAAGATTGTCGGCATGTCGTCGTCCACCTCGACGCTGACGCGCCGCCATCCCAGCGCGATGCTGCCCTCGACCTTCGGCGTGAACGAGGAATCGCTGGCAATGTAGCCCAGCCCGGCCTTGGTCAGATAATCCTTCACCACCAGCGTCGGGTCGCGTTTTTGCGTCAGCGAGGCGGCGGCCAGCACGGCGCGGTCGATGGTGTTCTGGATCAGCGTGCGGCGTTCCTCGACCCGGACCAGATCGATCGCGATCCCGGTGGTGATCAGCATGACCAGAAAGACCTGCAGCGACAGGATGATCAGGGCGCCATCCTCGTTGCGCAGCAGCCGGTGCAGCATCCCGCCGCCCCGGGCCTTCTCGCCCCGAGCCTTCCCGTCCCGACTGCCCAGTTCCATCGCGTGTCTCCGATCCGGTGCGCGGCCCGGCCCCGACTCGCCGGGGTCCGGACTGTTCCATCTTTCTTCTTGCGCCGGATCGGGGCGGAAATGTGGCGCATCGGTGGCGCAGGATGTTGATTGTGCAGGGATTTGCGACACTCTGCCAATGCGCGGGCGGGTGTTCGGCGCCTTGGGACAATGGCTTGCGAAATCTTCGCTTTTCGCGGCGATGTTAGAGGGATGTTAATCTTTTCGGCGTAGCGATTCGCCCTTGGGCCTCTCGACTCCGGCGCTTCAAATCCCGATATAGGTTCCATGTCCCTGCCGCCCGGATTCCTTGACGAGTTGCGCAACCGCCTGCCGCTGTCGCAGGTGGTCGGGCGCAAGGTGATCTGGGATCCGCGCAAGTCGAACCGCGCCAAGGGCGATTTCTGGGCGCCCTGTCCGTTTCACACCGAAAAGTCGGCCTCGTTCCATGTCGATGACCGCAAGGGGTTCTATTACTGCTTCGGCTGTCACGCCAAGGGCGACGCGGTGAGCTTCGTCAAGGAAACCGAGAATGTCGGGTTCGTCGAGGCGGTGGAGATCCTGGCGCGCGAAGCGGGCATGGTGATGCCCGCCCGCGATCCGCAGGCGGCGCAAAAGGCGGACCGGCGCACCGAATTGGTGCGGGTGATGGAAGAGGCGGTGAAGTATTTCCGGCTGCAGCTGAACACCCAGGCGGGGGCGGCGGCGCGGGATTATCTGGCGCGCAGGCGGCTGGGGGCCTCGGCGCTCGAACGCTTCGAGATCGGTTTCGCCCCCGACAGCCGCAACGGCCTGTTCCAGGCCCTGACCGGCAAAGGCATCGCCCCCGACCTGATCGTCGATGCGGGGCTGTGCATCCGCCCCGACGAAGGCGGCACCCCCTATGACCGCTTTCGCGGCCGGATCATCTTTCCCATCCGCGACGCGCGGGGGCGGGCGATTTCCTTGGGCGGGCGGGCGATGGACCCGAATGCCCGGGCGAAATACCTCAACGGGCCGGAAACCGAGCTGTTCGACAAGGGCCGCAATCTTTACAACCTTGGCCCCGCGCGCGAGGCCTGTGGCAAGGGCAAGCCCCTGATCGTGGCCGAGGGCTATGTCGATGTGATCGCGCTGGTCGAGGCGGGCTTCACCGGCGCCGTCGCGCCTCTGGGCACGGCGATCACCGAGGATCAGCTGAAACTGATGTGGCGCATCGCCGACGAGCCGGTGATCGCGCTGGATGGCGATGCGGCCGGGCTGCGGGCGGGGCTGCGGCTCGTCGATCTGGCCTTGCCGCTGCTGGAGGCGGGCAAGGCGCTGCGCTTTGCCATCCTGCCCGGCGGGCAGGACCCCGACGATCTGATCAAGGCCGAGGGCCGCGAGGCGATGGAGCGGGTTCTGGCCAGCGCCAAGCCGATGGTCGATCTGCTCTGGCAGCGCGAAACCGAGGGCAAGGTCTTTGACAGCCCCGAACGCAAGGCCGCGCTCGACAAGAGCCTGCGCGCGGCGCTGAAGAAGATCGCCGATCCCTCGATCCGCACGCATTACGGCGAGGATATCAAGCGGCTGCGCGAAGAGCTGTTCGGCCTGTCCCGCGGCGGGCAGGCGCCGCGCTGGACGATGCCGCAGGGGGCGTTCAGCCCGGGGCCGCGCGGCCCGGGGGCGGGCGGGCGCGGCGCGAAGCCGCAGGCGCTGCCGCTCTCGGCCACGAGGGCCTCGCTTCTGGCCTCGGCGGGCAGCGAAGCGGTGGCCGAACAGCTGCGCGAGACGATGATCGTGGCGATCCTTTGCGCCCATCCCGTGCTGGTCGCCGAATTCGAAAGCCAGATCGAGCGGTTGCGGCTGTCCGATCCCGGCCTTGGCGCGCTGCGCGACACGATGCTGATGCAGGCCGACCGGCCCGCCGGGGCGCTGGCCGAGGCTTTGGCGCGCGAAAATCCGGGGGTGCTTGAAACCCTGATGCGCCATCCCCATGTGCGCTCGGCCCCTCCGGTGCTGCGCCGGGACGACAGTGACTTTGCCCGCATGTGTCTGGCCGAGGAACTGGCCAAGTTGCAGGCGACGCGGGCGGTGCGGGCAGAAACCGAAGAAGCCGCGGAAGCTCTTGAAGGCCTGGCCGACGAGGGCGTGACCTGGCGGATCAGCCAAGCGACGAAAGCCTTTCACCGTGCCGGAAAGTCGAAACTTGAAGACACGGGAGATCTGGGCGAGGACCGGGCCGCGATGTCGGATTTCCTGCAGTCCCTGCTCGACAAGCACGGCGGCGGATGAGAATTTCCCCCTTTGATTCGCCCCTGTGATTCGCCGCCGTGATTCGATAAAACGGCGAGAACCGATTCGACCCGCTGCGCGCCAGCCCGTGCGCAGCCCCGATGCAGCCCGACGAGGAGCGCCCATGGCCGCCAAGGACATCGACGACACCAAGCCCGACACCGCCGCCGACGAGGACGCTTCCTTTGACATGAGCCAGGCCGCCGTCAAGCGGATGATCGGCGAGGCGAAGGAACGCGGCTACATCACCATCGACCAGCTCAACGCGGTGATGCCGCCCGAAACGGTCTCGGGCGAGCAGATCGAGGATGTGATGTCGATGCTCTCCGAAATGGGGATCAACGTCGTCGAGGGCGAAGAGGTCGAGGAAAGCGAAGGCGGCGAGGTCGTCGAGACCGGCTCCGGCTCGCGCGAGATCGCGGTGGCGGGCGCGGCGGGCGAGACGCTTGACCGCACCGACGACCCGGTGCGGATGTATCTGCGCGAGATGGGCTCGGTCGAGCTGCTCTCGCGCGAGGGCGAGATCGCCATCGCCAAGCGCATCGAGGCCGGCCGCAACACGATGATCGCCGGGCTGTGCGAAAGCCCGCTGACCTTCCAGGCGATCACGATCTGGCGCGACGAACTTCTGTCCGAAGAAATCCTGCTGCGCGACGTGATCGACCTTGAGGCCACTTTCGGCCGCTCGCTTGACGGCGACGAGGGCATGGAAGGCATGGAGGGGATCGAGGGTCCGGTCGTCGAAGGGCTGGATCTGGAAACCGCCGAAGGGGCCGCCCCCGCCGCCCGCCGTCCGGCCTCGGACGAGCCGGAATATGACGCCGACGGCAATCCGATCTCGCGCATCGACGAGGAAGAGGACGACGACGACAGCTCCAACATGAGCCTTGCCGCGATGGAGGCTGCGCTCAAGCCGAAGGTGCTGGAGACGCTGGAGCTGATCGCGCGCGACTATGCCAAGCTTGCCGAGATGCAGGATCTGCGGATGTCGGCGACCTTGAACGAGGACGGCACTTTCTCGGTGGCCGAAGAGGCCGCCTATCAGAAGCTGCGTTCGGAAATCGTGCTGCTGGTCAACGAACTGCATCTGCACAACAACCGGATCGAGGCGCTGATCGACCAGCTTTACGGCATCAACCGCAAGATCATGTCGATCGACTCCGGCATGGTGAAGCTGGCCGATGCGGCGCGGATCAACCGGCGCGAATTCATCGACGAATATCGCGGCTACGAACTTGACCCGACCTGGATGGACCGGATGTCGGCGAAACCCGCCCGCGCCTGGGTGACGCTGTTCGAGAAAAGCCGCGACAAGGTGGAAGACCTGCGCCACGAAATGGCCCAGGTGGGGCAATATGTCGGCGTCGACATCTCGGAATTCCGCCGCATCGTGAACCAGGTGCAAAAGGGCGAGAAAGAGGCCCGGCAGGCGAAAAAGGAAATGGTCGAGGCGAACCTGCGTCTCGTGATCTCGATCGCCAAGAAATACACCAACCGCGGGCTGCAGTTCCTGGATCTCATTCAGGAAGGCAACATCGGCCTGATGAAGGCGGTCGACAAGTTCGAATACCGCCGCGGCTACAAGTTCAGCACTTACGCGACCTGGTGGATCCGGCAGGCGATCACCCGCTCGATCGCCGATCAGGCGCGGACGATCCGGATTCCGGTGCACATGATCGAGACGATCAACAAGCTGGTGCGGACCGGGCGGCAGATGCTGCATGAAATCGGCCGCGAGCCGACGCCGGAAGAACTGGCCGAAAAGCTGCAGATGCCGCTGGAAAAGGTCCGCAAGGTGATGAAGATCGCCAAGGAACCGATCAGCCTTGAAACGCCGATCGGCGACGAGGAAGACAGCCAGCTGGGCGATTTCATCGAGGACAAGAACGCGATCCTTCCCTTGGACAGCGCGATTCAGGAAAACCTCAAGGAAACGACGACGCGGGTTCTGGCCTCGCTCACGCCGCGCGAGGAACGCGTGCTGCGGATGCGCTTCGGCATCGGCATGAACACCGATCACACGCTGGAAGAGGTCGGCCAGCAGTTCAGCGTGACCCGCGAACGGATCCGGCAGATCGAGGCGAAGGCGCTGCGCAAGCTGAAACACCCGTCGCGCTCGCGCAAGCTGCGCAGCTTCCTCGACCAGTAAGGCCCCGATGCCCTGAAGATGCGCCCCGAACGGGGCGCATGTCTTTTGCAATGCCGTCTCTTGCTCTGGGCGTCCTTTCCGGCGCCCGCGCAAGTCCCGGTTGCAAATCTGCATTTCGAACCGCTTTTTTCGGATTTCGTCAACGGCGCCTTAAGACTCTGATCGCAGACTGGACTCGGTGGGAGATGGAGGGCGCAAGATGACCATGTTTCGGAATACGTTCGCCGATGTGTTCCATTTCGATGACCGCATGGCGACGACGGGGCAGCACCTGCGGCGCACGGACGAGTTTCTCGATCTGGCGCAGGGGTTTTACGGCGAAACCGTGCTGCAGACCGCACGCGGGTTGCGCCGTGTGTCGTCGATCCTCGAGGGCGAGAAGATGCGCACCTTTACCGGCGGTCTGGCCCCGGTGCTCAGCATCGAGCGGTTCGCGCTGGCGCGGCTGCGCCATCCGATGCCGCATCGGTTCTGGCCGCTCAGCCTGCCCGCGGGCCTTTTCGGCAATACGCGCAACCGCTTCGTCGCGCCCGAGCAATGCCTGCTGCTGCAAAGCGATCTGGCCGCGCGGGAACTGGGCAAGCCCCTGCTTCTGGTGCCCGCCAAGGTGCTGGGCCTGCTGCCGCAGGTGACGGCGGTGAACCCGGGACCCAAGGCGGTGCTGTATCGGCTGCTCTTCGAGCGGCCCGAGCTTGTGGTGACCGACCGCGGCGCGGTGATGCTGTGCGACATCGGCTCGATGTTCGACGATTGGGCCGATCTGGATCCGCATGACACGCTGGCGCATCTGCCCGAGGTCGCGGCGCTGCCCTTTGATGCGGCGGTCGATCTGATCCGCCGGGAAATCGCGCTGGATGGCGGGCTGGAGGCGCATTTCGCCAAGCATCTTGCCCGGATGGAGGCGATCCGCCGGTCGATGTGCGCGCAGGAGCCGGAGATTGTGCCGCAGCCCGGCCCGGAAAGCACCCATCCCGAGGCGCACCCCGGCACCGCCCCCGCGCGCAAGGGCCAGCGCAGAGGCGTGACGGGCCAGATCCCCGCCTGAGCCTGCGGCTCAGCGCTTGAACCGGTCGGCCAGCTTTTCCAGCGGCGATCTTCTGTCGTCTTCCGGGGCGGGCGCCGTCTTTGCGCCCTGGGCCGGGGGCTCGGCCGGTCGGGTTCCGGTCGAGGATCGTGGCGGCGCCGTGCGCAGCGCCACGGCGTTGAGGAACTTGGCCCCGTCGCCCGCCGCCAGCGCGGCCGCCCCGTCGGAGAGGCCGCGCATCAGATCGTCCAGCCAGGCCGCCTCGGCCTTGGCGAAATCGGAGAGCACATAGCCGGCCACCCGGTCCTTGTCGCCGGGATGGCCGATGCCCAGACGCACCCGCGCATAGGCCTCGCCCATATGCTGGTGGATCGAGCGCAACCCGTTGTGCCCGGCATGGCCGCCGCCCTGTTTCAGCCGCAGCTTGCCCGGCGCCAGATCCAGTTCATCGTGAAAGACGGTGATCGCCTCGACCGGGATCTTGTAGAAATCCGCCGCCGCCCGCACCGACTGGCCCGAAAGGTTCATGAAGGTCTCGGGCTTGAGCAGGATCACCCGGGTCGAGCCGAAACGGCCCTCGCTCACATGGCCCTGAAACGCCTTCTTCCAGGGGGCGAAACCGTGATCGGCGGCGATGCGATCGACCGCCATGAAGCCGATATTGTGCCGGTTGGCGGCATATTTCGTCCCCGGATTGCCAAGGCCGACCCAAAGCTGCATCGCGACTCTCCCGTGGTCTGTCTCAAGCCCGACAGGGGCGGGGGCCAGCCCCCGCACCCCCGGGATATTTATGGCAAGATAAAGGGGGGCCGATTTATCTTGCCATAAATATCCCCGCCGGAGGCGGAATGTGAAACGCCGGGCACTGGGCCCGGCGTTTCCCGTTTCCTTGCGGAAAGGATCACTCTTCGGCGTGATCGGCCGAGACGAGACCCGAGGGCGCCGCGATATTGGCAACGACGAAGTTGCGGTCGATCGTGGGCTTGCAGCCTTCCGGCAGCGGGATGTCGTTGATGTGGATGACGTCACCGATGTTGCGGCCGGTCAGGTCGACGGTGATGTGATCCGGAATGTCCCCGGCGAGCACTTCGAGTTCGACTTCCGGACGCACGATGGTCAGGGTGCCGCCACGCTTCAGGCCAGGGCTGGCTTCGGCGTTGTCGAAGTTCACGTGGATGAACAGGTTGATGCGCGAGGCGCGGTGGGTGCGCATGAAGTCGATGTGGGTCGGAAGATCCTTCACCACGTCTTTCTGCACGCCGCGGCAGATCACGCGGACGTCGTCCTGACCTTCGATGTGCAGGTTGAACAGCGTCGACAGGAACCGGCCCTTGCGCAGGCGGGTCAGCAGCTTGTTGTAGTCGAGGTTGATGGCCAGCGGCTCTTTGCCGTCGCCATAAACGATCCCGGGAACTTTGCCCTCACGACGTGCTGCGCGAGCGGCCCCCTTGCCCGTCCCCGTGCGCACCTCGGCTACGAGAGTTTCGATCTCTTTCGCCATTTGGTATCTCCAATGCAAATTGAGGCCCCCTCCAAGGGTGGGGCCCATGAACGGGGGGAGATAGAGAGGAAGCCCCCGCTTGTCCAGAAGATTCGCGCCCAGATTCGCGCCTTGTTTTGCAGGGGTTTCATCACGCTTTGGTAACAGCCCCGGCGAAACCGTGCCGATCCTGGCCCCCGGGGGAGTGGGCGCGGGCGGCAGGCTGTGGTACCCGGTTTCAAAGCGGTTTGAGGGGGCGGAAATGGCATTGCTGAGGGTGGCGCGGGTCAGCCGGGCGACGGGGATCGGGCTTTGCGCGCTGGGGGTGTTCTGGGGCGCCTTCGCGGCGCAGATGCCGGAATTCAAGACACGCGCCGGGGTCGAGGATGGGCTTTTCGGCGTGCTCCTGCTGGGGTCGGCGGTGGGGGGGATGGCGGCGATGGCCTTGGCGCCGCAGGTCGGGCGCTGGCTTGGGGTCCGGGTGCTGCCCCTGACCGGGGCGTTTCTGGCCGTTGCGGCGCTGATGCCGCTGCTCATCCACTCGGGCCCGACGCTGGCGCTGGCGCTGGTCGTCATGGGCGTGGCGATGTCGAGCCTCGATCTGGCGGCGAATGTGCGGATCTCCGAGCTGGAGCATGACACCGGCCTGCCCTTGATGAACTGGAACCATGCGCTGTTTTCGGCGGGCTTTGCCGTCTCGGCGCTTCTGGCCGGGATGGCGCGGCGGGCGGGCCTTGCCCCCGAGATGGTGCAGCCGGTGCTGGCGCTTGTCCTTGTCGCCATGGCCGCGGCGATGATCGAGGCGCGGCGGGCGGGCGCCAGCGCCGAGGAGACCGAGGCGAAAGCGGCGGCGCGCACGCCCTGGGCGGCGGCTCTGGCGGCGGCGGCGATCCTGTTCGCCGCTTTCGTTGCGGAAAATGCCACCGAGACCTGGTCGGCGCTGCATATCGAGCGCAATCTGGGCGGGGCCCCGGGCGAGGGCGCCTTTGGCCCGGCGATGCTCGGTCTGACGATGGCGGCGGGGCGGTTCGGCGGGCAGCTGCTGGCCGCCCGTCTGGGCGAGGCGCGTCTGGTGGCCCTGTCCGCCGTTCTGGGCTGCCTGGGCGCGCTGGTGACCGCGGTGGCCCCGGTGCAGGCGGTCGCGGTGGTCGGCATCGGCCTGATCGGCATGGGCGTTGCGGTCGTCGTGCCCTCGGCCAATTCGCTTTTGGGGCAGAGGGTTGCGGCCTCGGAACGGGCGCTGGCGATTTCGCGGTCCTGGATGATCGGCTTCACCGGCTTCTTTGTCGGCCCGGTGGTGATGGGGGCGCTGGCGCAGGCCTTCGGTCTGCGCGCGGCCTTTGTCGCTGTGGCGCTGGTGATGGCCTCGATCCTGCCCGGCCTCTGGGCGCTGAAGCGGATCAGGCGCGCCTGAGGGGATGACGGCCCGGGGTGTCCCGGGCCCGCCTGCTCAGCGGTAAGTGGTGAAGAAGCCCTCGGGCACCAGCAGGTTGTCGCGGCCGAGATCCTGCACCCGCTTCTCGCCACACAGCGCCATCGAGATGTCCAGCTCCTTGCGCATCACTTCGAGCGCCCGGGTCACCCCCGCTTCGCCCATCGCGCCAAGGCCATGCACATAGGCGCGGCCGATCATCGTGCCCTTGGCCCCCAGCGCCAGCGCCTTCAGGATGTCCTGACCCGAACGGATGCCGCTGTCGAGCCAGACCTCGGTCTTGTCGCCCACCGCCGCGACAATCTCGGGCAGCATGCGGATGGAACTCAGCGCGCCATCCAGCTGCCGCCCGCCATGGTTCGAGACGATGATCGCATCGGCGCCGAAATCGGCGGCGGCGCGGGCGTCCTCGGCATCCAGAATCCCCTTCAGGATGAATTTGCCGCCCCATTGGTCGCGGATGCGGGCGATCTTTTTCCAATCCAGACAGGGGTCGAACTGCTCCGAGGTCCAGCTCATCAAGGAGGCCGCATCGCCCACCCCCTTGGCATGGCCGACGATATTGCCAAAGAAGCGGCGCGGCGTCGCCAGCATCTCGCGGCCCCAGGTCAGCTTCGTCGCCATGTCGAGCAGGTTCGCCGGCGTCAGCTTCGGCGGTGCGGTCAGGCCGTTCTTCAGATCCTTGTGGCGCTGGCCCAGAATTTGCAGATCCAGCGTCAGAACCAGCGCCGAACAGCGCGCCTTCTTCGCCCGCTCGATGATTGCATCGACGAAGTCCTCGTCGCGCATCACGTAAAGCTGGAACCAGAACGGATCGGGGGACTGCGCCGCCACATCCTCGATCGAACAGATCGACATGGTGGAGAGGGTGAAGGGCACGCCGAATTTCGCCGCCGCCCGCGCCGCCTTGATCTCGCCATCCGCCCGCTGCATCCCCAACAGCCCGACCGGCGCCAAAGCCACCGGCATCGCGACCTTCTGCCCCGCCATCGTGGTCGCGACCGAACGGCCGGACATGTCCACCGCCACCTTCTGCCGCAGCCGGATCTGCGCGAAATCCGTCGTGTTCTCGCGGAAGGTCTGCTCGGTATAAGAGCCGCTTTCGCAATAATCGTAGAACATCTTCGGCGTGCGTTTGCGGTGCAGCGTCTTCAGATCGTCGATGCAGGTGATGACGGTCACGGAGCCCTCCCTCCCAAGTGGTCAAGTGAACTTACCAATATTCGGGAGGATTGCAAGCGACTGGTCAAACGAAAGCCCCCAGCGAAAAGCGGCCGCTTTCACCTTGGTGCAAATATCCCGGGGGGAGTCCGCAGGACGGGGGGCAGCGCCCCCTGCGCCCTTGCAGAAGGGGCGCTCAGGCCGAATGCGCGCCCGCGGCCAGCGCCGCGACGGTGGCCAGAACCTCGGCCGGGCTTTTGCCCGCGCCGATCTCCTTGACGATCGCCGATCCCACGACGCAGCCATCGGCCACGGCGGCGATCGTCCGCGCCGCCTCGGGGGTCGAGATGCCGAAGCCGACGATCAGCGGCAGCTCGGTCGCCGCCTTGATCCGCGCCACTTCCGGCGCGACATCGCTCACCTGCGCCGCCTGCGAGCCGGTGATGCCGGTCACCGAGACGTAATAGACAAAGCCGCTGGTGTTCTGCAGCACCTTCGGCAGGCGCTTGTCATCGGTCGTCGGCGTCGCCAGACGGATGAAGTTGATTCCGGCCTCGGCCGCCGGGATGCACAGTTCAGAATCCTCTTCGGGCGGCAGGTCGACGACGATCAGCCCGTCGATCCCCGCCTCTTTCGCGTCTTTCAGAAACTTCGGAACGCCGCGATTGTAGATCGGGTTGTAATAGCCCATCAGCACGATCGGCGTCGTGTCATCGGTCTTGCGGAACGCCGCCACCATGTCGAGCGTCCGCTGCAGCGTCTGCCCGCCTTCCAGCGCGCGCTGCCCCGCGAGCTGGATCGTCGTGCCATCGGCCATCGGATCGGTGAAGGGCAGGCCGAGCTCGATGATGTCCACCCCCGCCGCGGGCAGTCCCTTCAGGATCTCGGCCGAGGTCGCCAGATCCGGGTCCCCCGCCATGATATAGGCGACGAAGGCTTTCTTGCCCCCGGCCTTCAGGGCGGCGAATTTGGCGTCGATGCGAGTCATGGCGGTCCCCTTCGAATGTCCGTGCGGGTTTGCGGGAAGCGGCGCGGAAAATCAATGGCGAAAGGGCCGCGGCTTGCTTTGCGGCCCCTGCAAGCTTGCGCGCAAAGCGCGGGCCGCGTAAGAGGCGCGCAATCATCAAGGAGAGTGACATGGGCTTTCGCATGGGGATCGTGGGCTTGCCGAACGTCGGCAAATCGACGCTGTTCAACGCGCTGACGAAAACCGCCGCGGCGCAGGCGGCGAACTTCCCCTTTTGCACGATCGAGCCGAATGTCGGCGAGGTGGCCGTGCCCGATCCGCGCCTTGACACCCTGGCCGAGATTGCGGGCTCGAAGCAGATCATCCCGACGCGGATGACCTTTGTCGATATCGCGGGTCTGGTGAAGGGCGCCTCGAAGGGCGAGGGGCTGGGGAACCAGTTTCTGGCCAACATCCGCGAGACCGACGCCATCGCCCATGTGCTGCGCTGTTTCGAAGACGGCGACGTGACCCATGTCGAGGGCCGCGTCGATCCCTTGGCCGATGCCGAGACGATCGAGACCGAGTTGATGATTGCCGATCTGGAAAGTCTGGAAAAGCGGCTGAACAACATCGCGCGCAAGATCAATGCGGGCGACAAGCAGGCCAAGGAAGACGCCCGCCTGATGCTCGCCGCGAAAGAGGCTTTGGAGGCGGGCCGTCCGGCGCGCACGGTGAAGGTCGCGGAGGATGACCGCAAGGCCTGGGGGATGCTGCAGCTGCTGACCGCGAAACCGGTGCTGTACGTCTGCAACGTCGAGGAAGAAAATGCCGCCAAGGGCAATGCGCAATCCGCGCGCGTGGCCGAAATGGCGCGGGCAAGCGGCGCGGCGACGGTGGTGATTTCGGCGAAGATCGAGGAAGAGATCAGCCAGCTTGCCGCCGATGAAGCCTCGATGTTTCTGGAAGAACTCGGCCTGCACGAAGCGGGCCTGGATCGGCTGATCCGCGCCGGTCACGACCTTCTGGGCCTGCAGACCTATTTCACCGTCGGCCCTAAAGAGGCGCGCGCCTGGACGATCCGCAAGGGCACCTTGGCGCCTGCCGCCGCGGGCGTGATCCATGGCGACTTTGAGCGCGGCTTCATCCGCGCCGAAACCGTCGCCTATGACGACTACGTGCAATACCGCGGCGAAAGCGGCGCGAAAGAGGCGGGCAAGTTCCGCGTCGAGGGCAAGACTTACGAAGTGCAGGACGGCGACGTGCTGCACTTCCTGTTCAACGCCTGATCTCAGGTCGCGATCTGTTCCAGCAGCGCCGCGCAATGTTCCAGCGCGGCGCTGGCCGGATCAAGCGCCAGAACCGCTTTGGCCTCGGTCAGATGCGCCCTGGC